>NZ_SRUN01000006.1:173017-329759 GCF_004791595.1 Mesorhizobium sp. M8A.F.Ca.ET.202.01.1.1
CTCGATTTCCTCGCCGGCAACCTGTTGAAGAAGAAGCCGCAGCTGGTCTCGGGCACCGCCGTGTTCCTAACCAGCGATCCCTTGAGCGCACCGACCGCGCTGATGCACAGCCTGAAGCATTACAAGGTGCTGCACGAGCAGAACGTCATCCTCTCGGTGGTCACCGCTCCTCAGCCGGTGGTGCCCGACAGCGACCGGGTCAAGATGGAGACGGTCAACGAGCTGTTCATGCGGGTGACGCTGACCTTCGGCTACATGGAGCAGCCCAACATTCCGCGCGCGCTGGCGATTTGCCGCAAGCAAGGCTGGAAGTTCGACATCATGACGACGTCCTTCTTCCTGTCGCGGCGCTCGCTGAAGGCCTCGCCCAATTCCGGCATGCCGATGTGGCAGGACAGGCTGTTCATCGGCCTAGCGCGCACGGCGGCCGACGCCACCGAATATTTCCAGATTCCAACCGGACGTGTGGTAGAAATCGGTACGCAGGTGGCGATCTGACGAGGTCGATCGCCTCGGCCTGAACGGGGAGGCGGGGATGAGCGGCGAATTGGTGCTTGTCACCGGCGGGTCGGGGTTCCTCGGCGCTCACTGCATCCTTGCCCTGTTGAAGGCGGGCTATCGCGTGCGCACGACGCTGCGCTCCGCCAGGCGTGAAGCCGATGTTCTGGCCATGCTGAAGGTTGGTGGCGCCGAGCCCGGCGACCGGCTTTCCTTTGCCATTGCCGACCTCATGAGCGACGCCGGCTGGCCGCAAGCGGTTGCCGGCTGCGACTATGTCCTGCATGTCGCCTCGCCATTTCCCTTCGGCGTGCCGAAGCATGAAGATGACCTGATCATCCCGGCTCGCGAAGGCGCCTTGCGCGTGCTCAGGGCGGCGCGAGACGCAGGCGTCAAACGCGTCGTGCTGACCTCATCCTTCGCCGCTATCGGCTATGGCAAGATGCCGCCGGACGGCCGGCCCTTCACCGAAGAGAGCTGGACCGATCCGACGGCCAAGGTCAGCGCCTATGTGAAGTCGAAGACGCTCGCCGAACGCGCGGCCTGGGATTTCATCGCCGCCGAGGGTGGCAGCCTGGAGCTGGCAGTCGTCAATCCGGTCGGCATTTTCGGGCCTGTCCTGGGGGCCGACCATTCGACCTCCACCGCATTCGTCCAGCGCATGATGAACGGTGCCATGCCGGGGCTGCCGCGCCTGTCCTTCGGTGTGGTCGACGCGCGCGACGTGGCCGACCTGCATGTGCGCGCCATGACCAATCCCGCTGCCAAGGGCGAGCGGTTTCTGGCCGTAGCCGGCGATTTCATGACCGTGCGGGAGATCGCGCAGGCCGTGAAGACGCGGCTCGGCGCGGCCGCCTCGCGTGTCTCGACGCGGGAGCTTCCCGATTGGCTGGTGCGGGCGGTGGGGTTGTTCAACGCGGAAGCCGCGCAGCTGGTGACGGAACTCGGCAAGGTCAAGAACGCCACCAACGCCAAGGCGGTGCGCATGCTCGGCTGGGCGCCGCGCTCGCGCGAGGATGCCCTGGCCGCCACCGGAGCAAGCCTGGTTCGGCTTGGGCTGGTCAAGACCCCGAAATAGCGCGGCGGGACAAAGCCTTCCCGCCGCGCGGGTTTCAGCCGGCCAGCGCGGCCTTGTTGGCCTTGAGGAACTGCTTCAGCGGTACCGACTTCCGGCCGGAAAGGGTCTCCACCGAGTCCGTTACCATGCCAAGGTCGCCGGCGCGTGTGGCAGCATCGAAGGACACCAGGAGCTTGGCGATCGGCTCGGGGAGCCCGGCCGCCTTCATTCCCTCGTTCAGCGCTTCGTCGGAGAGCTGGACGACCTGGATCGGCTTGCCGGTGACTTCGGTGACGAGTGCGGCGACTTCGGCTGGTGTATAGGCCTTGGGGCCAGTCAGCGTGTAAGTCGTGCTTTCGGTGTCGTCCGAAGCCAGCCCCGCGGCTATGGCCGCGGCCAGATCGCTCCGCGCGCCGTAGGAAATGGCGCCATCGGCCGCGGACGTATACCATTGGCCCGATGCGAGGATTTGCGGCATCGCCATGAACAGGTTCTCGTCGTACCAGCCATTGCGGAAGATCGTGTAGGGAATGCCGCTCGCCTTGATCGCCTGTTCCGTGTCGTAGTGGTCGGGCGCGAAGAGCACCGGCGACCCCGGCTCGGTGTTGGGCATCGAGGTGTAAAGCAGGTGGCCGACGCCTGCCTTGCTGGCCGCAGCGACCGCCGCGAGCTGCTGTTCGCGCCGCTTTCCCTGGATCGCCAGCTCGTTGGTCGAAATGATGAGCGCCCGGTCGGCGCCGGCGAAGGCTTTGGCAAGCGAGGCCTGATCGTCGAAGTCGGCCTCGCGAACAGTGACGCCGCGCGCTGACAGGTCGGCAAGATTGGCGGGCGTGCGGGTCGTGGCGATGATTCGGGCCGCCGGTATCTCGAACGTGTCCAGTAGATGGTTGATGACGCTGCGGCCGAGCTGGCCGGACGCGCCGGTGACGAGAAGAGTTGCGGTCATGGGGGATCCTGACTTTGCGCCGGAAGGGCGGTTCGAGTGGTGGTCTCAAAAAGAGACCAGCACTAAAATAGGAATTGACCCGATGCCGTAAAGAAGGCAGTTTTTGGGGAGGTAGGCACAGGCAGGGAACCAGTCATGGACAGCCGAACCGTCAATCTGAGATCCAAACTCGAAGTCTACAAAGCGATGACCGACGGCGGAAGCATCGCCGATTGCCCGGTCCGCGACGTCATCCAGGGGCTCAATGGCAAATGGAGTTCGCTGTTGACGGCGGCCTTGGCTGAGCAGCCCTATCGCTTCGGCGAGCTGCGGCGGCTGGTTCCCGACATTTCGCAGCGCATGCTGACCCAGACGCTCTACGATCTGCAGCGCGACGGCTATGTGCGTCGCGAAGTGTTTCCGACCAAGCCGCCGAGTGTCGAATACAGCCTGACCGACCTCGGGCGCTCGATGTTCGATGCCTTGCAGTATTTGTTGCAGTGGGCTGAAAACAACCATGACGCGGTGCGCGACGCGCGCACTGCCTTCGACGCGACCCAGGCTTGAACAACCGGACAGTGCGCGGCTCCGCGGCTTGATTTCGCCCGGCCGCTGAAGGATTGTCCGGCCAGTTCGGCATGGGGGCATCGGCATTTCCTACGACATCGCAATTGCAGGCGCCGGTCCGGCAGGGCTGGCCATGGCGCTTTACCTCAAGCGCGCCGGCCACAGGGTCACCGTCTTCGAACGCTTCGAGGAACCCAGGCCGGTCGGCTCCGGCCTGATCCTGCAGCCGACCGGGCTGACGGTGCTGGCCGATCTCGGCCTGCTCGATGATGTCATGGCACTTGGTGCCCGCATCGACCGGCTGCATGGCGCCGATGCCTCGACCGGCCGCACCGTGCTCGATGTCCGCTACGACGCCCAGCAGGGCGGCCGCTTCGGCCTGGCGGTGCACCGGGCTGCCCTGTTCGGCGTGCTGTTCCGTGCTGCCCGGCGTGAGACCCTCGCCATCGAAACCGGCGTCGAAATCGAGACCCTGGAAACCGGCGAACGGGCAACGCTGATCCACAGCGGCGGGCGAAAGGCGGGGCCGTTCGATCTGGTCGTCGATGCCAGCGGCGCACGCTCGAAACTGCGGCAATGCGCCGGCAATGCCGCGGCACCACGACCACTCACCTATGGCGCGTTCTGGGCATCGCTGGATTGGCGAGGCGAGGGCTTTGACGAGCACGCGCTCTTGCAGCGCTACGACAAGGCCAGCGTGATGATCGGCGTGCTGCCGATCGGCCGGCCGGAACCCGATGCCGAAAGGATGGCGGCTTTCTTCTGGAGCCTGAAACCGGCGGATGCCGATGCCGTGCGCAACCTCGGCATCGATGCCTGGAAGGAGCGGGTGCTGCGGCTGTGGCCGCAGGCCGAGGCGTTCACCGGCCAGATCGACAGTTTCGACCAGCTCTCGCTGGCCCGCTACGGCCACCATACGATGAAATTTCCGGCTGGCCGGCGGCTGGCCGTGATCGGCGACGCCGCGCATTCGACCAGCCCACAGCTTGGCCAGGGCGCCAACATGGCGCTCCTCGACGCCGCCGCGCTCAGCCATGCGCTGGCGCGAGCGGACGGCGTGGAGGCAGCGCTGGAAGCCTATGCGAGAGCGCGGCGCTGGCATGTGCGGGCCTTCCAGGCACTGTCGCTGGCATTCACGCCCTTCTACCAGTCGGATTCGGCGGCGCTGCCCTTCATCCGCGACAGGCTGGTGGCGACGATCGCCAAAATCCCGCCGGCGCCGCGGTTTCTCGCCTCGATGGTGGCCGGCACGGTGATCGATCCGTTCAGGCGGGCAGGGCTTGCCGAAGCGCGGTGGCCGGATCGCCTTGCCGAATGAGACTCGATAGGAAAGACCCCTTCGCCCGCAGGAAAGCATGCAGGCGCTGCGGATAGTCAGGCGCCACGGCTTGCCTGATCGACGGACGGCCGCTCAACGCCTTGCGCCAGGCCTGGACAAGCGGCTTGCCTTCCAGGATGCCGAAATCGCCGATCCGGTCGAAGGCGTCGAGGTAGCGAAAGACCGGACCGTAAACGGCATCGACGAGGGAAAAGCGGCTGCCAGCGAACCATGGCCCGCGCCGCGGGGTATCGTCCGCGAGTTCAGCCTCGAGGCGGCCAAACATCGCCGACAGCGCACTAGACTCGGCGAGGAAGCCGGCCTCGCTCGGCGCTGAATAGAAGCGACCGATGGCGTTGAGGATGGCCGAGCCGTATTCGATCCAAGCCCGGTGCCGGGCGCGGGCATAGGGGTCGGCAGGGTGGAGGGGATTGGCCTGCGTCTCCTCGAGGAATTCGAGGATGACCGCCGATTCGAAGATTATCGTCTCGTCGCCAGCTTGCCGCACGCGCAGCAGCGGCACCTTGCCGAGTGGCGAGATCGCCTTGAACCAGTCCGGCTTGTCGGCGAGGTCGATGTCGACGCGCTCGAACGGGACGCCCTTCTCGGCCAACGAGATCGCGGCGCGTTGGACATAGGGGCAAAGGGGGTGGCTGACGAGAATGAGGGTGTCGGTATGTTGCACCGGGATGTGCCTTTCGATATCGATGCGGTTGCATTTATGTAGATGCATGTGCATTGATCGTCAAGCTTGATGCAATTGCATCTACCTCGTATGGTGCGGCCATGACAGAGACAGCCATGCCTTCGCCTGAAGCCATCAAGGTCTGGGCCCGCCTGATGCGGGTGTCGCGCCAATTGATGGAACGCGCCGAGGACGCTCTGAAGGAGGGCGGCCTGCCGCCGCTCGCATGGTATGACGTGCTACACGAGCTTGCCGAGGCCGGCGAGGGCGGTTTGCGGCCGTTTCAATTGATCGAGCGCACCTTGTTTGCGCAATACAACATCTCGCGGCTGTTGGCGCGGCTCGAGGCCGACGGGCTGGTCGAGAAACTGCCGGTGGCCGATGACGGCCGTGGGCAAACCATCCGCGTCACGGCCACGGGACGTGAGACGCGCCGCCGGATGTGGGCGGTCTACGGGCGCTCGATCGCGGACCTGGTTGGCGCCAAACTGTCAACCGTTGAGCTGAACACAGTCTCGGCGATGCTCGGCCGGCTGCGTGATCCGCCTGTGGACCATTGAGGTTGGATCAGTACTGAGCGGCTGTTGCGCACCGTCGCCTTTTGCCGCCAAATATTTCTACTTTTTCCCCTTGCGTCGGATGGCGGATCGCGCAATATGCCGAACCGTAACGTACGGTACGCTGTGGTTGACACCGAACTGTACCCTTCGAACAGGAACCGAACGTGTTGCAGGCCAACGCCGACATCGACAACAGCCAGACGCTGACGGAGCGGCAGCAGACCGTCCTGGACGCGGCGCTGCGGCTGCTGGTCGAGGAGGGCGACAACCTGACCATGACTGCCGTGGCGCGGCGCGCCAGCTGTTCCAAGGAAACCCTCTACAAATGGTTCGGCGACCGCGACGGGCTTTTGACGGCAACCGTGCAGTGGCAGGCCTCCAAGGTCCGGGTGGCTCCGGTCGACGGCAAGGGGCTTGACCTTGCCTCGCTGGCGGCGAGCCTAGAGCGTTTCGCTTCCGATTGGCTGAGAGTGATCTCCAGCGACACCTCGATTGCGCTCAACCGTGTCGCGGTCGGCCATGCCGGGTCGGGCAAGGACAATCTCGGCGCCGTCGTGCTGGAGAATGGGCGCTTTGCCCTGGCCAAGCGGCTGAAGCCGGTGCTTGAGGCCGGCCGGCAGGCGGGACTCCTTGAATTTTCGGATGCCGAGATGGCGTTCCGTACCTTTTTCGGACTGGTTGGCCGGGATGTGCAGATCCGTCTGCTCCTCGGTGACCGGCTGGAATTGACTGAGGCGGCGATCGGCGGCGATGCCATCCGCGCGACGCAGCAGTTTCTCGCTCTTTTCGGAGCAACAAACGGCCGCAAGGCCTCTTCATAAAAACGGGAAGGAAGTAAAGATGCGCGTCTATTACGATCGTGATGCTGATCTCAACCTGATCAAGGGCAAGAAGGTCGCCATCATCGGCTATGGCAGCCAAGGCAGGGCGCATGCGCTCAACCTCAAGGACTCCGGCGCCAAGGAAATCGCCATCGGCCTCAAGGCCGGCTCGGCGACGGCCAAGAAGGTCGAGGCCGACGGGCTCAAGGTGATGAGCGTCGCCGACGCCGCCAAATGGGCCGATCTGATGATGATGGCGACGCCAGACGAATTGCAGGCCGACATCTACAAGAACGAGATCGCGCCGAACATCCGCGACGGTGCCGCGATCGCCTTCGCGCACGGCCTCAACGTGCATTTCGGCCTCATCGAACCCAAGTCGACCGTCGACGTGGTCATGATCGCGCCGAAGGGTCCCGGCCACACGGTGCGCGGCGAATACCAGAAGGGCGGCGGCGTGCCGTGCCTGGTCGCCGTCAACCAGGACGCCTCGGGCAACGCGCTCGACCTCGCTCTCTCCTATGCTTGCGGCGTCGGCGGCGGCCGTTCGGGCATCATCGAGACCAATTTCCGCGAAGAATGCGAGACCGACCTGTTCGGCGAGCAGGTCGTGCTGTGCGGGGGCCTGGTCGAACTGATCCGCGCCGGCTTCGAGACGCTGGTGGAAGCCGGTTACGCGCCGGAAATGGCCTATTTCGAGTGCCTGCACGAGGTCAAGCTGATCGTCGACCTGATCTATGAAGGCGGCATCGCCAACATGAACTACTCGATCTCCAACACCGCCGAATGGGGCGAATATGTCTCGGGTCCGCGCATCATCACCGCCGAGACCAAGGCCGAGATGAAGCGCGTGCTGAAGGACATCCAGACGGGGAAATTCACCTCGGAATGGATGCAGGAATACCGCGCCGGCATGTCGCGCTTCAAGGGCATCCGCCGCAACAACGACAGCCACCAGATCGAGGAAGTCGGCGCCAAGCTGCGCGCGATGATGCCTTGGATTTCGAAGAACAAGCTGGTGGACAAGGCCAAGAATTGAGCGAAATCTATCCGCTCGAAGCCCCTCCAACTCTTGGTTTTTACGCAATTCCGGATGGAAAACCGCTACGCACTTTTCTGGAATTGCTCTGACTTCGAACGGTCAAAAACCAAAAACGGCGCCACGTGGCGCCGTTTTCATTTCTGGTGTCAGCCGCAGGCAGCTCAACTATAGGGCGACCAGCACTGCTGGCGCGGCCCGTTATAGGGCTGGAACGTGTTGTCGTAAGCGCGGTACGACCGGTAGCGGTTGTAGCACCACCGGACATGGGCGCTCGAAAGCCGTCCCGCGCGGTAGTAGCGGCGTGGCGCCGGCGCATAGTAGTCGTAGTTGTTATAGTTGTTGTACATGCTGCCAAGGCCGAGACCCAGGCCAAGGCCGAGGATCGCGGCGGCGCCATCGTCGTAGTAGCCGCCGTGATAGTAGCGGCGGCCATGGCGCCAGCGCCAGTCGTCGCCGCGGTTCCAGTTGCCGCCACCATTCCAGTGGCGGCCGTTCCAGTTCCCCGACCGGCGCCATCTCCAATCGTTGTTGAAACTCCGGTTGTTGCCGCCGGCCCAGCCTTCGCGGACCGGGGTAACCGTTGGCGCGGCGGTGCTGGCCGGGATCGACACATCCGGCTGTAGGATCGGCCCGGCAGCGGACGGCGCCGTGACGCCGGAGACAATACCAAGCGCTATCAGCCCGGATTTGACAGTGGAAGAAAAAAGCGCGTTCATTGCACTTCTCCAAGAGAACAGGCCCCACGCCCTACCCAGGGGAATGGGACCACTGTGGATCTTTGCGTCTGAACGGCGGATGAACGGAAAGGTTCCGTCAACCATGGCGCGAACGCCGTCAGGACCAAACGATCCCTGCTTGTGGTCTTGCGATCTTGTCTTCCGCCGCTCTTGCAGGCAAAGGTCAGCGCATGTCGCTGCGCCTTGCCACCTTCAATGTCGAGAACCTGATGAACAGGTTCGACTTTTCCGGCTATCGCAACCAACTCAACGAGGACCGGACACTGGCGCTGTTCGATATCCAGAGCGAGGCCGAATACAGGATGCTGGAACAGGCGCGCGCCATCGCGCAATCCGATGACACGCGCCAGCTGACGGCGCTGGCCATCGCCGCCACCCGCGCCGACATCATCTGCATGCAGGAGGTCGACAACATCGAAGCGCTGAAGGCGTTCGAGTACGGCTATCTGTTCAAGATGGTGGGGCAGGGTTACCGCCAGAAATACACCACGTCGGGCAATGATTCGCGCGGCATCGATGTCGCGATAATGATGCGCAACGAGACTGCGCAGGGACAGCCGATCGAATTCGTGCGCATGACCAGCCACGCCTATGTCACCTACGAGCAGTTCGGCTTGCACACGCCGGAACTCGCGGCGCTTGGCAACCAGGCCAATGAACGCATCTTCCGGCGCGACTGCCTGGAAGTCGACATCAAGGTGGGCGGCGCGCCGATAACGCTCTATCTCGTGCACTTCAAGTCGATGGGGTCGCCCCGCAACGGGCTCGACGGACGCGAGGCGACAATGCCGGTGCGCATCGCCGAGGCGCAGGCCGTGCGGCGCATCATCGAGGAGCGCTTCGGTGGGGATCACGCTGCCGACAAGCGCTGGGCGATCTGCGGCGACATGAACGATTACCGCCAGCGCGTGAAGATCGCCGGCGATGAGGTCGACGGCTACCGTTTCGAGGTGGTCGACGAGAACCTGTCCTGCATCAACGTGCTGACAGCGGGCGGCTTCTGCGAAAACGTGGTCGAGCGGCGGCCGGAAATGAACCGCTGGACCTTCTATCACACACGCGGACCCGAAGAGCGGCATTTGTGCCAGCTCGACTATATCCTGCTTTCCAGGGGACTGGCGGCCAAGAACGCCACCGCCGTTCCCGACATCATCCGCAACGGCCAGCCCTGGCGCACGATCTTTCCCGCGGGCCAGGAAGTCGAGCGCTTCCCGCGTACCGGCTGGGATCGGCCCAAGGCCTCGGACCATTGCCCGGTGGCGATCACGCTGGACATGGCCTGATGGGCAGGATCGGGACCTGAGCCGACATGAGCTTCGATCTTCCGCGCAATGTCATCCTGCCGGTCGATGCCATCGACGTCCGTCTCGATCCCGGCCCGCATCCCTTCGCGGTGGATAATGCCGAGGCGATCGCCAAGAATTGGCAGAGCGAGATCGCGGCCAATCCGGCGCTATTCGACGGCACGGTGGTTCTGCTTTCGGAACTCGCCTATCGCGACCGCAGCCTCATTGGCCGCTGTCATGCGATCAACTACTCGACCTTCATGCTTTGGCGCAAACGACGGGAGAATTCCGGCGCCGAGCACGCCTATGGGCACGCCATGCTGGTGGCCGGGGACAACGCTCTGGTGGCGATCCGCATGGGACGACACACAGTGGGTGCCGGGAGCGTCTATTTCGCCGCGGGCTCGTTCGAGCCGACCGATTTCCGCGACGGTCTCGTCGATGTCGATTTCAACATGATCCGCGAGGTGCGCGAGGAGACCGGCCTCGACCTGTCGGATGCCAGGCGCGGTGTGCGCTGGCACGCCCTGTCGACGACAAGCGGCACGGTCATCTTCCGCCGCTATCATGTCGATGAGGCGGCTGACGAGATCGCATCGCGCATCCGCGCCTTCGTCGCCTCCGAAGCCGATCCGGAGATCGAGGGGCCAGTGATCATCCGCCATGCCGGCGACCTGCCGGACGGTCTGTCGCCGCATATGAAGCCGCTGATCGAGTGGCATTTTGCGAACGAGGGCTAAATCCCCTTGCATGCGCCTTACGGAGAAGCGCCGAGAGATTGCGCTCTGATATCAATCTTTATAAAATGCTATCAACGATGTCACGTAAGTAGGTTTGCTATCGATGAGCGCTGTCACCATCCGCAATTTGCCAGAGGAAACGCTCCGCGCCTTGAAGGTGCGGGCGGCCCACCACGGCCGCAGCACTGAGGCCGAAATGCGAGAGATCCTGGAAACGGCCGTGCGGCCGGCCAATCGGGTCAAACTCGGCTCGCTGCTCGCCGCCATCGGTCGCGAGGCCGGATTGTCGCAAGAGGATGTCGATACCTTGCAAAGGCTCCGCGACAAGACACCGGGCGAGCCGGTACGGTTCGAATGATCCTCATCGATACCAATGTAATTTCCGAACCGTGGAAACCCGCGCCCGATCCGCGCGTCATCGCGTGGATCGACGCTCAGGCCGTTGAAACCCTGTATCTTTCGGCCGTCACCGTGGCCGAGCTGCGTTTCGGTGTCGCGGCGATGCCTGCCGGCAAGCGCCGCACGATCCTGCAGGATCGTCTGGAGCAGGACGCGCTGCCGCTGTTTGCTGGCCGTATTCTGCCCTTCGATCTCGATGCGTCGCGCGCCTATGCCATCCTCATGGTGCAGGCGAGGGCCGCGGGCAAGGCCATCGGCAACGCGGATGGTTACATCGCCGCCACAGCCGCTGCGCACGGCCTCACGGTCGCCACCCGCGACACCAGCCCGTTCGCGGCCGCCGGGTTGAATACCGTCAATCCGTGGGAAGTAGCGTTGTAACCGTGCCTGCCACTCGAAACCGCACGTTGTCGCCGCGGTCGGGATGAATGATCCGGGGAGAGGCGGACAGGGCTCTATGATGTCTTGCTCGTGAGTGCCTTGCGTTCGTTGCGCGCGGCGATGAAAAACAGAATGAAGCCGACGCCCAGCAACCCGCCATCGCCATACCCATGGTCTGGCCGACGACCGCTTGGAAATCCGGTTTGACGCGATCGGGGTTGGTCATCCCGTAATCGGCGAGATACCACCAGATCCCTGCCAGGACAGCTTCGATAATCACCATGGTCAGGATCACCCGCGCCTTCTTGCTCATCAGCTGCTCCTCGACCAGAAATGCCTTGGCATAACATCGCCGACACAGTGACGACAGGGGCAGGGCGGAAACGTCCAAGGTTGCGCAAAAACCGGCGCGGCGTGCCGGGCGCCTTTGCAGCTTGCTCCCTTACTCGTGCCTTAGCGCGTCGATCGGATCGAGCCTGGCGCCGCGCAGGGCCGGGAAGAAGCCGAACACCATGCCGATCAGGGCGGAGAAGCCGACTGCGAGCAGGATCACCGCGGGGCTTGGCGCAAAGGGTATGGTCAAGGTCACGGAGGCGAGGCCGGCCAGCGCCAGCCCGATCAGGATGCCGATGATGCCGCCGAGCAGCGACAGCACGGTCGCCTCGACCAGGAACTGGATGAGGATGTGCTTTTCATGCGCGCCGATGGCGAGCCTGATGCCGATCTCGCGCGTTCGCTCGGTGACGGACACCAGCATGATGTTCATGATGCCGATGCCGCCGACCAGCAGGCTGACGCCGGCTACCGCGCCCAGCATGCCGGTCATGGTGGTGGTGGCACTGGCCATGGCATCGGCGATCTGGGTCATGTCGCGAATGGCGAAATCGCTTTCGCGGTCGGGGGTCATATGGCGCGCATCGCGCAAAATGTCCTCGACGCGCGGCTGCAATTCGGTGGTCGGCGTGCGGTCGTCGGCGGCGATGTAGATGTTGTCGATGTCGCGGTTGCCGGCGATGCGGCGCTGATAGGCGGCGAGCGGCATCAGCACGACATTGTCCTGGTCCTGGCCGAAGCCGGTATAGCCCTTTGGCTCGAGCAGGCCGACGATCTTGCAGGAGGTGCGGTTGACGCGGATGATCTCGCCCTCGGGATCGCCGGCGCCGAAGAACTGCTCGCGCACCGTTTCGCCGATCAGGCACACGCCGGTGCCCGACCGGGTTTCGGAATCGCTGAACGGGCGGCCCGAGACCAGTTTCCAGTCGCGTGCGTCGAGATAGGCGCTGTCGGTGCCGGTGACGCCAGAGGTCAGGCTTTCGGTGCCGAAGATGACGCGCACCTGCTTCTGCGATGCCGGCGATATGGCGCGCGCGCCGGTGAGATGCGCAACCAGCGCCGCCAGGTCCTTTTCGGCCAGCGGCCGCACCGCCTGGTCGAGCCCGCCCGGACCGCCGGGGCCGGCCGGGCGCCCGGCACGCACGACCAGCAGATTGCTGCCGAGCTTGGAAATGTCGGCCTTGACCTTCTGCGTGGTACCGGAGCCGATGGTCAGCATGGCAATGACGGCGGCAACGCCGATGACGATGCCGAGTAAGGTCAGGAACGAGCGCAGCACGTTGCGGCGGATCGAGCGCAGCGACAGGCGTACGGTTTCCCAGATCATGGCCTATGCCACTTCCAGGTTCATGGAATCGGAGGCCACGTGGCCGTCGAGGAAGCGGATGGTGCGCTCGGCGTATTCGGCGACATCGGCCTCGTGCGTAACCATGGCGATGGTCAGGCCAAGCTCCCTGTTCAGCCGCGTCAGCAGCTCCATGATCTCATGCGTGCGCGCGGTGTCGAGATTGCCGGTCGGCTCGTCGGCGACGAGCAGTGTCGGCCTGGTGACGATGGCGCGGGCGATCGCCACGCGCTGCTGCTGGCCGCCGGAAAGTTCAGCCGGCGTGTGGTGCTCGCGGCCGACGAGGCCGACCTCGGCCAGCGCCTGCATGGCGAGGTCGCGGCGCTCGCGGGCAGCGACGCCGCGATAGATCAGCGGCAGTTCGACATTCTCCGCCGCCGTGGTGCGGGCCAGGAGATTGTAGCCCTGGAAGACAAAGCCGACATAGAGGTTGCGCAGCATGGCGCGGCGGTTGCGGTCGAGCCGGCCGGCATCGACGCCCATGAAGGAATAGGTTCCGGCCGTCGGCGTGTCGAGGCAACCGATGATATTCATCGCCGTCGACTTGCCGGAGCCGGACGGACCCATGATGGCGACGAATTCGCCGCGCTTGATGGCAAGGTCGACGCCGGCCAGCGCATGCACCTTGGCTTCGCCCTGGCCGTAGCTCTTCCAGACCTTGTCGAAGGTGATGAGGGCGGCACCGGCGGCCATGGCCTCAGCTCCGCGACTGCGAGGCGGTGATCACCTGCGCGCCTTCCTCCAGGCCGGAGGTGATCTCGGTCAGCTCGCCGTCGGTGGAGCCGATCTTGACGTTGACCGGATGCGGCCGCCCGTTATCCAGCACATAGAGCGTGCGGGAACCATCGGTCGGTGCCTTCGCGGCCTGGCGCTGGCGGTTGCCGCCGGGGCGGCCCATGCGGCCGGTGAATAGGTCGCTCAAGCTCCAGCCGCGTGCCGCTTGCTGCGCCGGGCGGTAGCGGAAGGCGGAAGAAGGCACGGTGAGCACGTCCTTGGCCTGCCGCGTGACCACCGAAACTGTGGCGGTCATGCCGGGCCGCAACAGAAGTTCGCCGTTGTCGACCTCGAGCCGTGCATTGTAGGTGACGACGCCATCCGTCGTGACCGAGGCATAGGAGATGTCGCGAATTTCGGCATCGAACGGCCGGTCGGGGAAGGCGTCGACGGTGAAGCGGGCATGCTGGCCCGACTTGACCGCGCCGATGTCGGCTTCGTCGACCGCGGCCACCAACTCCATGTTTCTGAGATCGGCGGCGATGACGAACAGCACCGGCGCCTGCAGCGAGGAAGCGACCGTCTGGCCGGGGTCGACCGAACGGGTCAATACGATGCCGTCGATCGGCGCGTAGATGGTGCTCTTGGCAAGGTCGGTCTGCTGCGCCTTGAGGTCGGCCTGGGCGATGGCGAGATTGGCTTGCGCACTGTCGAGCGCCGCCTTGGCGCGGTCGCGGGTCGCGGTTGCCGCTTCGAGCGACTGGTCGGTCGCCATGCCGCGTTTTGTCAAGGCCGCTGCGCGTACCAACGCGCTTTCGGTCTCGGCCAGCGTCACCGTGGCGTCTTCGACATTGGCTGCGGCGCCCTTGGCGGATGCCTCAGCGCGTTCGATCTGGACCTCGAGTTTCACCGTATCAAGCGTCGCCAGCACGTCGCCCTTCTTGACCTGCTGGTTCTCCTCGGCGGAGACCGAGCGGATGATGCCGGACAATTCGCTGGAAATGTCGACTTGGGTGAGCGGCTGCAGCGTGCCCGTCGCCGACACCTGGACGGTGAGGTCGGCCTTGGCGGCCGGCACTGTCGTATAGTCGATCCTGGTCGGCGTGCCGGCATACCATTGATAGCCGGCAAAAGCCGCGACGAGGACGATCAGGGTCAGCAGCGCGTAGAGCCAACCGCGGCGGCGCGTCCTGCGCCGGCCGGCATGGTCGAGCCCCAGCGCCGTCTCGATGGCGGAATCCGATTCCGTCTTTGGCAGATTGACAATCTGGTCCACCTCGGACCCCTATGATGCGCAATGTCCCTATCTGTGCACAGATCAGGCTTACCGGTTCAAATATCAAATTAAATTTCGCCCATGTTGGGATTGAGGCAGGAATGCAAACCCGGAATTACTTGCTTTACGATGTGTTCACGACCGAGCGACTGGCCGGCAACCCGCTGGCGGTGGTGTTGGATTGCAAAGGTCTGGACACCGCCGCGATGCAAGCCATCGCGCGCGAGTTCAACCTGTCCGAATCGGTTTTCGTGCTGCCGCCGGACAATCCCAAGCACCGAAACCGCATCCGCATCTTCACGCCCGACTATGAAATGCCGTTCGCGGGCCACCCGACGGTGGGCTCGGCCATTGCGCTGGCGGAATTGGCCGGTGAGGGCGGTGCCGGCATCTTCGTGCTGGAGGAAAATATCGGACCGGTGCGTTGCGCCGTGAGCCAGCACGATGGCGCCACCTTCGCCGAATTCGACCTGGCCAAGCTGCCGGAGCCGCTGAAGCTCGAAGCCGATCCGGTGGCGATCGGCGCGGCGCTTGGCCTGGCACCGCATGAAATCGGCTTCGAGAATCACCGTGTCGCCTTCTGGTCGGCGGGCGTGCCCTACGTGACCATTCCGGTCGCCAATATCGAGGCGGCGGGCCGGATCCGGCTGGACAATCAGGCGTGGTCGGAACTGGCGCCGCGCAAGAGCGAATGGGCCTTTGCCAGCCCCTATGTCTATTGCCGCGAGACGGTAAACCACGAAAGCGCTTTCCACGTGCGCATGATCGTGCCGGGCACGCCGTCCTATGAAGACCCGGCGACGGGTTCGGCGGCGGCGGCCTTCGCCGGCGCCATCATGCATTTCGACGCTCCGACCGACGGGGTTTCGCAATTGTGGATCGAGCAGGGACTGGAGATGGGGCGGCCATCGCGCATCCGCCTCGAATTGACCGTGCAGGGCGGAAAACTGGCCTCCGCGCGCATTGGCGGCAATGCGATCAAAGTCGCGGAAGGCAAGCTTTTCCTCTGATCGCCTCCGGGCTTTGTCGATTTGTCGGGAAATGATTCCGGCAGGGCTGGACAGGACCAGTATCGGCGGCTATATGGCCGCCAACGCCGGTTTTTACTGGCCGAGTGGGTGCGTAGCTCAGTTGGTAGAGCAGCTGACTCTTAATCAGCGGGTCCACAGTTCAATCCTGTGCGCACCCACCAAAAATCTAACAAAATCAATTTGTTGGACGAGGTGAGGGACCCTGACGGATGCAGGCGGAAGTCGGTATCCGCGCTATGTCTGAATATTTTGGGCAGCATCGAAGTTGCGTCCTGGTTTCTTTCCCGCTCAATCCGACCAAAAAGCCCCGTCGGCCTCTCCGGAAATTCAAAGCTTGCGAAACCCATCCGCCTCTAAATCAAAGAGATGGAGCATGATGTCGTCCGAAAACCGCGTCACACTTGTTCGGCATCATGCTCTAGATGCGCGTCATGTCATGCTTCCGGCTACCAAAATGTCGCGCTGGCGGTCGGTCGGTGCTTGCCCCTTGATCTGGTCCACAGCCCACTTCGATGATTCCCACCAGCGCGTGAACAAACTCAACCATATCGTTTGCCGTGATGGCTGCCTTGTCGGGGTTTTGCCCGATGTGCTCGGCTGCTTCGCAGCATGCGCGGCGGATGAGATCGTAGTGTACATCCCTTTCATCCTCCGGCAACGCCGCCAACTTCATGGCTCGGCTATGAATCAACCGTAGCAATAGTTCGAGAGCTGCTCCGACACTCATGCGTTTGCTCCGCATTGGTCGAGCGTCCCGGCGCTTGAGGGCGCGCGTTTGGAACGTCCGATGAGGAGGCGTTTCCCATCCCCTTATGGAAGGCTGCATCACAGCCGTTAATATATTCTTTCTTGCTAATATGCGTCCTTGGAGCCTGCAGAAGGGGCCGAGCGCGCCCGTGCCTTCTCTTGCTGTCGAAATTTCAGTCGGTTCGAGCAAGGACATCGCGCCCCCCTGTTTCGGGGTCTTCGAAAATTTAGGTAGTGGGTCAGTTTGAAATTCCGCCCCGATCACAATAGGCGCTTTCGCCTACGCTCTGTCTGGAAATAGGCTGAAGCGCATGCCATCTTCAAGCCATGACAGAGAAGCACCCAAAGCGCCCGCGCGATCCTAACCAGTTGGCGAAGTCGATTGTCTCGCTCGCCACGGGCGAGGCTGAAGATAAGGAGCCGCTCGCCTGGCGCACGCAAAGAGACGGTCGAAGGCAATCCCGATCCTAAGCACGTCAGCACGTCATTTGCCGAGCGCCAGAACCTCACCATGCGGATGCACATGCGCCGCTTCACCCGCCTGACCAATGGCTTTTCCAAAAAGGTTGAAGCTCACGCTAATGCGGTCGCTCTGCACTTCATGTATTACAATTTCGTCCGCATCCATAAGACGCTGCGCGTCACCCCGGCGATGGCCGCTGGCGTGACTGACAAGCTTTGGGAGATCGGTGATATTGTCGCGTTGATTGAAGCGAAAGAAGCCGAGAAGCCAATGGCTCGCGGGGCTTATCGAAAGAAGCTTAATTGAGACAGCGAACGTTCAGCGACAGTCAAATCGAAGAGTTTATGCATCTGCATCTGACCAAATACCCAGATGCCGTTGAACGTATGCATTTCGTCATGAAGCATCCGTTTCGGGATAATGACGAGCAAATGTCCAGAACCAGGCGGGAGATTTTGGACACCGCGAAACACCTAGCGTTCTTTCACGCCCATGCGCAGGAAATACCCAAGGATCGCCTCGCGAAGGTCGCTGATCCATATTATCACGCGCGCCACGACATCCTATCCGATGTGATCGCCCATGTCGCTGCCATGCTGGGCCCTATAGGTTCCTATGAGATCGAGGAATGATGCTCGCAATTTCAAACTGACCCACTACCAAAATTTATGAGGGTTTGTACCTCAAGGCGATCCGCGCATTACTTCTCCGACACGCCAGCCTCGGCAAAGCTCGCCATTCTCGCATGGCATTCCAGCGCCGAGCGCACGATGTTGACGGCCAGGCACGCGCCTGAGCCTTCGCCGAGCCGCATGCCAAGATCAAGCAGCGGCGGCAGGGCAAGCGCTTCGAGCAGGCCGCGATGGCCCGATTCGGCCGAGACGTGGGCGGCGATGGTGTGAGCGAGGCCGGTCGGGTGCAGCTTCGCCAGGGGTGCCGCGGCAGCGGTGCAGACGAAGCCGTCGAGCAGTACGGGTATGCCCAGATGCCGTGCGGCCAGCGTCGCGCCGAAGATCGCGGCGAGTTCGCGTCCGCCGAGGCCGGCCGCGATCCCCAGCGGATCGGCAAGGGCGGCGGCGTGGCGCTTCAGGCCGGCTTCGATGGCGACCACCTTGCGCTTCAGGCCGGCATCGTCGACGCCGGTGCCGCGTCCAGTCCATTTTTCCGCGCCGCCGCCGAACAGGGCAGCCGAGATGGCGGCGGCCGGCGTGGTGTTGCCGATGCCCATTTCGCCAAAGCAGACGAGATCGATGTCCTTGGTCACCGCGTCATAACCGGCGGAAACCGCGGCGAGAAAGGCTTTCTCATCCATCGCCGATGTCTGCGTGAAGTCGCCAGTGGGCTGGTCGAGGTCGAGCGGGATGACGTCGAGTTCGGCGCCGGCGATGCGGGCCAACTGGTTGATGGCGGCACCGCCGCCGGCGAAATTCGCCACCATTTGAACGGTGACTTCCGAAGGGTAGGCCGACACGCCCTGCGCGGTGACGCCGTGGTTGCCGGCGAAGACGAAGACTTTCACGCGGTCGAGCTTGGGCATGTCGCGGCCCTGCCAGCGCGCCAGCCAGGCGGCGATGGTTTCCAGCCGGCCGAGGCTGCCTTGCGGCTTGGTCAGCGTGTCCTGACGGCGGGCAACGGCATCGGCCGCCGTCTCGCTGCCGGCGGGCAGATTAAGGCAGGCAGCGCGCAGTTCATCGAGGGATTTGAAGGGCATGGGGGCAAGGTCTCCAGAAGGGAATCAGGTCAAGGGATCAGGAAAGGGCGACGGAAGCGACGAGAAGCACCGCGATTTCGCTCACCTGCTGCAAGGCGCCGATCGTATCGCCGGTCTGGCCATCGATCTGGTTGAGGCAAAGAGCGTGGAAAGCGGCAAACAGCAGGCCAAGCAGGACGAGCGCGGCGATGGCGCCGCCGGGGCCAAGCAACAGCAAAGGGATCGCGCCGAGCACGCCGCCGGCTATGGCGGTGCCGAGCGATACCGTGCCGGCGTCGGCCGACAGGCCGTCGGATCGTGCCGGCGGCAAGAGGTGCATGAAGGCGCCGAGCACGCCACGCGAGGCCGCATGCGCGGCCACCAGAGCGAAGAGGGCTTGCGTGGGATCGGGGAGTTCCGACAGCGTGCTCCAGCGGGTCAGCAGCGACAGCGCCAGCGCCATCGCACCATAGGCGCCGATGCGGCTGTCGCGCATGATCTCGAGCTTGCGTCCGCGCGACTTGCCGCCACCGAAGCCATCGGCGACGTCGGAGAGGCCATCCTCGTGCAGGCAGCCGGTGGTGAGCACGGTTGCAGCAAGGGCCAGGGCGGCCGACGGCCCAATGGCAAGGCCAAAGCGTTCCGCAGTGGCAAAGACGATCGCGCCGATCAAGCCGACGGCAAGGCCGGCGATCGGAGCGGCCCAGATCGCGGCGGCGAGGCTGCGGCCACGAAAATCGAGCACGGGCAGCGGCAGGCGCGTGAAGAAGATCAGGCAGAGCGCGATGTCATCGAGGACTTGCCGAGGCGACAGGGTGATTCTTGGGAGCTTCATGGCCTAGCTCTTCGCAATCGCATGAAAGAAGGTGCCGCTGACATGGCCGCGCCGGTAGCCGGAAGCGCCGAGCGGATTGCCCTGGCCGTCGGCGAGGTCGGCCAACGGCTCGTCATTGCCGGCGGCCGTCATCTGCGCATAGTGGAATTCGTGACCTCGGATCAGCGCACCTTGCGGCCCCAGCGGACAGTCGGCGCGCAGCCGCGCCTCGCGGTAGCCGAGATTCATCTTGCGCCTGGCGAAGCTGGTGGAATGGCCGAGCAGGCCGAGCATGCGATGCGTCTCGCCGCCAGCATCCTCCAGCGCTTCACCAAGAACCATGAAACCACCGCACTCGCCATGGACCGGCTTCTTCGCGGCGAAACGCGCCATTCCCGCATGGAAATTCATTGCGGCTGCGAGTGTGCCGGCGTGAAGCTCGGGGTAGCCGCCGGGCAGCCAGCAGACATCACAATCCTCGTCGGGCGCTTGGTCGGCGAGCGGCGAGAACGGAACGATTTCCGCGCCGGCCTTGCGCCAACACGCGGCGACATGCGGATAAAGGAAGCTGAAGGCGGCGTCCTCTGCCAGCGCGATGCGTTGGCCGGGCGGCCGCAGCGCGTCGGCAAAGTCGCCAACTGCCGGGGCGAGGGGTGTTGCCAGCGCCATGATCGCATCGAGGTCGAGCGACTTCTCGGCCATGTCGGCGAGCCGATCGAGATGCGCCACCAGGTCGTCATATTCGCCGGCCTGGACGAGGCCGAGATGGCGTTCGGGCAAATTGAGCGTGGGATCGCGCAGGATGGCGCCGACGACGGGCAGTCCGATCGCCTCGATGGCGTCGCCGGAGAGCCGACGGTGGCGCTCGCTACCCAGCCGGTTCAGCACCACGCCCGCCATGTGCACATCCGGATCGTAGGTGGCAAAGCCCTTGGCGACGGCCGCCGCCGTGGTCGACTGGCCCGACACGTCGAGCACCAGCAGCACCGGCAGGCCGTAAAGCCGCGCCAGATCGGCGGCCGAACCGGTGCGCCCCTGCGCGGCCGGGATGCCGTCGAACAGACCCATGGCGCTTTCGAGGATGACGAAATCGGCATCGTCGGCCGCCTGTGCGGCCAGCGCATTGAGCAGCGACGGCGACATCGCCCAGCTGTCGAGATTGACGCCGGACAGGCCGGTGGCGGCGGTGTGGAAGCCGGGATCGATATAGTCAGGGCCGGATTTGGCGCCGCGCACCTTCAGGCCGCGCCGGGTCAGCGCGCGCAAGATGCCGATGGTGACGCTGGTCTTGCCAGAACCGGAGCGTGGCGCGCCGATGATGATCGCGCGCGCGGTCATGCTTGCCCAGCCAGTGCCGCGCGCATGGCGACGATGCCGCCGACGACGATCAATGCCGGTGAGGCAAGCCCGGCCGCCGCCGCTGCCTCGGCAATGGTGGCGAGCGTGGCGACGACGGTCCGCTCCTGCGGCGTCGTCGCGGCGACGATCACGGCCGCCGGCGTCGATGGCGCAAGCCCGCCGTCGAGCAGGGCTGCCGCTATGACAGGCAGATTGGCCATGCCCATATAGACGACGACCGGCTGGCCGGTACGGGCGATTGCCGCCCAGTCGATGTCGTCGTCGGTGCCAGCGGCGTGGCCGGTCGCCAGAATGACAGCCTTGTTGATGCCGCGCATGGTGGCCGGGATACCGGTGGCGGCCAATGCGCTGAGGCCCGATGTCAGGCCCGGCAGCACCCGGAACGGGATGTTTTCGCGCGCCAGTGCCAGCGCCTCCTCGCCGCCACGGCCGAAAATATAGGGGTCGCCGCCCTTCAGCCTGACGACGCGGCGGCCTTCACGCGCCAGCCGCACCAGCAGGGCGGTGATGTCATCCTGCTTCATCGAAGGTTGGCCGCCGCGTTTTCCCGCAAAGAAAAGCTCGGCATTTCCGGCAACCGAGACCACGTCAGGCGAAACCAGCGCGTCGTAGACCAGTGCGTCCGCTTCCGCCAAAGCCGCCAGCACTTCCAGGGTCAGGCAGCCGGGATCGCCGGGACCGGCTCCGGCCAGCCAGACATGGCCGGGCTCGAGCGGACGCGACTTGAAGTTCAGGCGCGCGAGCGCCTGTTCGAGCGTGGCGTTTTCGCCTTTGTTTTTGGTGCTGCCGCTCACAATCCGTCCCGTCCGCGAAAACGCCGCTGATAATGGGCGTCGTACAATGAACTCTCGCCAAAGCCTTCCGCCGCCAGCGAGCGGCCGACGAAGATAAGCGCCGTACGCTCCATCGGATCGGCGGCGAGCTTTGCCTCGATGGTCTCCAACGTGCCGGTCAGCACGCGCTCGTCCGGCCAGGAGGCGCGGAAGACGATCGCGACCGGGCAATCGCCGCCATAGTGCGGTGTCAGTTCGGCGACGACGCGGTCGATGGCATGGATGGCAAGATGAATGGCCAGCGTGGCGCCGGTGCGGCCGAAACCGGCCAGCGTTTCGCCAGGCGGCATTTTAGAGGCGCGGCCGGAAACGCGGGTCAGCACCAGGCTTTGCGCGACTTCGGGAATGGTCAGCTCGCGGCGAAGTGCGGCGGCCGCCGCCGCGAAGGAAGGGACGCCCGGCGTCAGCGTGTAGGGAATGCCATGCTTTTCCAGCCGGCGGATCTGCTCGGCAACCGCGCTCCACACCGACAGGTCGCCGGAGTGCAGACGGGCAACGTCATGGCCGGCCTTGTGGGCCGCCACATATTCAGCCTCGATCTCGTCGAGCGACATCGGCGCGGTGTCGATCAGCTTCGTTCCCGGCGCGCAATGCTGCAGCAATTCCGGCGCGACGATGGAGCCGGCATGGAGGCAGACCGGGCAACTCGCCAAGAGCCTTGCGCCACGCAGCGTGATGAGGTCGGCGGCACCGGGACCGGCGCCGATGAAATGGACGGTCATTCGGCGTCTCCGCTGATGGCGATGGCGCAGGTGACCGCGCCGAGCACCGTGCGCGGACCAAGCAGGCTGGCGCCTTTGCCGGCGACGGCAAGGGCCGACGCTTCGGAAACCGATGGTGTGCCGGCCAGGTCCCGCGAGAGGCTGGAGCTGCTGAGCGTCCGTGGCGAGGCTGCCTGGAGAGCTGCGTCATCGACGATGATGACCGGAAGGTTCAGCGCGCGGCCGGCGGCAGCGATCGCGTCTTCATCCTTCTTGAGCGCCGCGGTGGCCAGGGCCGAAAGAGCCGACATCGCCAGCCCATGCGCTTCGAGCGCGGTTTCTATCGCCGCGAGCACGTCCTCGACGGTGACGCCTTTTCGGCTGCCGATGCCCGCGACCATCATGGCTTGACCCAGCTCCATTGCGTGACAGGCATGGCCGGCCGCCACGCCTGCATCGAGCCGACAGGCGAAGCGCGGGAAATGCCTATCCTGACAAGATCGCCGCCGCGCCTGGTGTGCTGGGCGAGAAGCAGGGCTTCCATCTCCAGCGTCACCGCGTTGGCGACGAGACGGCCGCCGGCGCGCAGCGCCTTGATGGCGGCGTTCAAGACACCGGCGTCGCTGCCGCCGCCGCCGATGAAGATGGCATCGGGCGTCGCTAGTTTGGCCAGTGCCTTGGGCGCGCTGCCTTCCACAATGACGAGGCCGGGAACACCACAGGCGACGGCATTGTGGCCGATGCGGGCGGCGCGGGTCGGGTCGGCCTCGATGGCGATGGCGCGCAGCGAAGGGTGGGCGAGCATCCATTCGATGCCGATGGACCCTGAGCCGGCGCCGATATCCCACAGCACTTCGCCGCGCCTCGGCGCCAGCGCCGACAAGGTGATGGCGCGGATTTCGCGTTTGGTGATCTGGCCGTCGTGCTCGAACAGATGATCGGCAAGGCCTGATGTGAGGGGCAGCACGCGCGCTTGCGGAGCCGAATCAATCTCGATCGCCAGCACGTTGAGTGGATTGATGTTTTCCAGATTGAAGGCATCGGCACGCGCTGAGTTCAATGTCTCCTTCGGTCCCCCCAACGCCTCGAGCACCGTCAGCCGTGAAGCGCCGAAGTCGAGCTCGGTGAGCAGGCGGGCAATTGCAGCGGGCGCGTCGCCATCCGACGTCAGCGCCAGGATGCGCGCGTTGGGCTGCAGCAGCGGGCGGATCAGGTCGACCGGGTGGCCGTGCAACGAGATGATCTCGATGTCCTGCAGCGCCCAGCCGAGCCGCGCCGCGGCCAGCGAAATCGCCGAGGGCGCTGATATGACATGCATCTCGCGCGGCTTGACCTTGCGGGCGAGGGTGGCGCCGACACCGTGAAAGAACGGGTCGCCGGAGGCAAGCACACAGACGTTCCTGCCGGCAAGCGCCAGGACATCGGCCATCCCGGTATCGAAAGGAACCGGCCAGGGGCACGGCTTACCCCTGGCGAAGGAAGCAACCAGCGCCAGGTGCCGCTTGCCACCGAAGATGAACTCCGCCTCGGCGATGCGCCGCTTGGCCTCGTCGCCGAGACCCGCTAAACCGTCTTCGCCGATGCCGACTATCGTAAGCCATTTTGGCGTTGGCTGATTTTTTGACATGTCGCGCCGCCCCTCATCCGCCTGCCGGCACCTTCTCCCCGTATAGTGACGGGGAGAAGGGAGAAGCTCCGGCGCCGACGCCTCCCTCTCCCCGTCCTTCACGGGGAGAGGGTAAGGGTGAGGGGCAGCGCCGACGATGTTTGACATGGTGCCCATGAAGAAGATTCTGATCCTCGGCGGCACAACAGAAGCGCGCCAATTGGCCGGAAAACTGGTGGAGGATTTCCTCGTCACGCTTTCTCTGGCCGGCCGCACGGAAAGCCCGGTTGCGCAGGGCGTGCCGGTGCGAAGCGGTGGATTCGGCGGCGCCGATGGACTGGCCGCATATCTCAGGGAGACCGGCACTGGTCTGCTGATCGACGCCACGCATCCCTATGCGGCGCGAATCTCCGCCAACGCGGCAATGGCCGCGCGCAAGACCGGCGTGCCGATCCTTGCCTTGCGGCGCCCGGGGTGGGAGGCCGTAGAAGGCGACCGCTGGCTTGAGATCGATAGCGTTGCTGGCGCCGCGCGGGCGCTTAGCGATGTGCCGCGCCGCGTATTTCTGGCGCTTGGCCGGCAGGAGGTCGCCGCCTTCGAGGCAGCACCCCAGCACCACTATCTCATCCGCAGCGTCGATCCGGTCGAGCCGAAGCTGGGTGTGCCCGACGCCGACTATCTGCTGGCGCGGGGCCCGTTTCACGAGAGGGAAGAACGCGCTTTGCTCGAAAAGCATCACATAGATGTCGTGGTGTCGAAGAACAGCGGTGGCGCGGCGACATACGGGAAGATTGCCGCGGCGCGAACGCTCGGCATCGAGGTGGTCATGGTGCGCAGGCCGGCCTTGCCGGAGGTGCCTTCGGCTGAAACCGTCGAAGCGCTGGCCGCCATGATCGATCATTTCGTCGAACCCGACGCCGAGCGCGGCGTGTAGACCAGCGCCGGCTTGTCGCCGCGCTTGATGATCCGGGTCTCCGGCGAGCCGATGATGATGCAGGTCGCCATGTCGGCCTTTTCAGCGTCGACGTCGGCCAGCAGATAGACCTCGATGCGCTCGTCTGGCCGGCCCGCGGCGCGGCCGAAGATCACCGGCGTCGTGCCGGGGAGGATGGCGGTCAGGCATTCGAAGGCGCGGCCAAGCTGCCAGGGACGCGCCTTGCTGATCGGGTTATAGAGCGCGATGACGAAGCCGGCGCCAGCCGCCGCCAGAAGACGCAGTTCGATCAAATCCCAAGGCTTCAGATTGTCGGACAGCGAAATGGCGCAGAAGTCGTGGCCGAGCGGCGCACCGATGCGGGCGGCGACCGCCAGCATGGCGGTGACGCCAGGCACCACGGCGACATCGACCGCACGCCATTCGGCCGGACCGGCCTCGATCGCCTCGAAGACGGCGGCGGCCATGGCAAAGACGCCGGGATCGCCGCCGGACACCACGGCGACGTCGTGGCCTTCGGCTGCCTTGGTCAGCGCGTCCTTGGAACGGGCGAGCTCCTCGCGATTGTCGGAAGCGACGCGGGTCTGGTCGGGGCGCAGGTCAAGCCGGTCGAGATAAGGCTTGTAGCCGTAGAAGAATTTCGCCTCGGCGACAGCGCGGCTGGCTTGCGGCGTGACCTGGTCGGCATTGCCGGGGCCGAGGCCGATGACGGTGAGACGGCCGCTCATGTCTGCGCTCCAGTCGGGCGGCCGGACCAGCCGGCGACCAGCACGATTGCGAAGTAGGGCGCCTTGTCGTCCGCCTTGTCGGCAAGCCGCATCGAGACGCTGCCGGCCATGGTGCCGCGCTCGACATAGACGGCGCGCGTCAGCTTTCCGGTCGCTTCCAGCGCGCGCCTGATCTTGGGCAGGTTGCGGCCGACCTTCATGATCACGGCGGCATCGGTGTCGGCGAGGCGTCGGGTCAACTCGAACTCGCTCATCGTGCCGGGCAGCACGGTCAGCACGTCGTCACCCTGGACGATCGGCACGCCGGTCTGCGACCAGCAGCCGGACATGGCGGTGATGCCGGGAATGACTTCAGTCGGGAAACGATTGGCGAGACGGACGTGCAGGTGCATATAAGAGCCGTAGAACAGCGGGTCGCCTTCGGACAGCACGGCGACCATCCGGCCAGCATCGAGGTGCTCGGCGACCTTGTTGGCCGACTCCTCGTAGAAACCTGATATCTGCGAGCGGTAGTCGTCGTGATCCTTGTCGATCTCGGTGGTGACGGGATAGAGCAGCGGCAGTTCCAGCATGTCGGGCCGGAAGCGCGCCTCGACGATGGCGCGCGCATTGCTGTTGTTGCCGCGCTTGGCGAAATAGGCCACGACATCGGCCTCGGCCAAGGCTCGCGCGGCCTTCAGCGTCAGCAATTCGGGGTCGCCGGGACCGGTGCCGACACCGACGAGCCTGCCTTTGGAAATCGCGTTCACAGGCCGGGCCTCGCCAGTGAATTGAGCGCGGCGGCGGTCATGGCGCTGCCGCCGAGCCTGCCGCGCACGATGGCGTAGGGCACGCCATAGGAATTCTCGGCCAGCGCATCCTTGGATTCGGCGGCGCCGACAAAGCCGACTGGCATGCCGATGATGGCAGCTGGCTTCGGCGCGCCATCGCGCAGCTTCTCCAGGAGGTAGAAGAGCGCGGTCGGGGCATTGCCGATGGCGACAACCGAACCGGCCATGCGCTCGCCCCACAGGTCGATCGCGGCGGCCGAGCGGGTGTTGCCGATCTCCCTCGCGATGTCATGCGTGCGCGGGTCGCGCAAGGTGCAGATCACCTCATTGCCGGCCGGCAGCCGGGCGCGGGTGACGCCATGCGAGACCATCTCCGCGTCGCAGAAGATAGGCGCGCCCGCCGCCAGGGCTTTGCGGGCGGCGGTGACGAAATCGGGGGAGAAGACAAAATTCCTGGCGGCTTCGACCTGGCCGCAGGCATGGATCATGCGGATGGCGACATCGGCCTCGGCCTCCGAGAAGCGCGAGAGATCGGCCTCGGCGCGGATGATGGCGAAGGAGCGCTCGTAGATCGCCGTGCCGTCGTGGATGTAGTCGTAGGCGGCCATGCTCATTTCCGTTGGTAAGGTTGGGCCCGTTGGTAAGTTTCGGCGATGCCGGCCGTGCCCAGCCTTGTCAGGCAAGCGGCGGCGGTCTCGCCCTGATATCGAGCGCCGCGGATCACCGCGGCGACGCGGCCGATGCCGCGCGCGGCGTCATAGCCCGGCCTGTAGCCGGCAGGAAGAGCCTTTGCCGTCGCGTTCACGACAAGTCCGGCTCCGTTTTCGCCGCCGACCAAAGTCAGCGCCGCCGGGCCGGGATGCGCGCAGCCCTTGGCGCAGCCGGAAATGTGCAGGGTGAGGGAGGGATCGAGGATGTCGGCGTTTTCGGTGGCGATCGTCTCGGCGATATCGCGGGTGGCGATGCGGCCGGACGCGCAGGCCGGCGTACCCGGGCAAGCGGCGATGCGCGTACGCGGGTCGGCGGCTGAGGTGACGAAGCCGAGGGTGGCGGCTGTGTCTTGCAGGGGCTGGTTGGCGGTCGCCGGCTGGCCGAGGAAAAGCAAGGCGCGGCCTGGGGCGAGGCGGATTTCGGTGGTGCCGAGGGCGAGGGCGCTTTTTGCGAGGGCGATGATTTTGTCCGCTGGGATGCTGCCATAGGGCAGGCCGATGCCGAGGGCGAAAGTTTCACCGGCCAAGGGGAAAAGCCCGATAGGTTTGCGCGAGGCGCCCCCCTCTGTCCTGCCGGACATCTCCCCCTCAAGGGGGGAGATTGCGCTGTCACCGATGGTTTCGCCAATCTCCGGTGTTGTTGAAAAGCCAGCGTCGAAGCCGTTGATCTCCCCCCTAGAGGGGGAGATGTCCGGCAGGACAGAGGGGGGCGCCGTAGAGTGCCAGCTTGCGAGAGACTCCAATTGCCGCCCCGACAAATCCCGCGTGTGTGCGTCCCGGCCTTTCTCGGCAACCATCCGCAGCGCCGCGACAGCAATGTCGCGTGCCGCATCCTCATCCGCCACGGTGAGCCGCTTGGCGGTCCGCCCGTCACCCGCGACGGATACAAGCCAACGGCTGGCTGTATCGGCTCGCACCGCCCTCAGCCGCACTTCGGCCGTTACCGCATCCAGCGTCAGTTGTCCGCCACCGTCAACGATCACCGAAACCTTCGGTCCCAGCCGCTGCGTCAACCCGGCTTCCTCGACGGCCACGCGAATCTCTTCCGCCATCGGCCGGGGATCAGCGATCTCCTGCGGGTCAATGCCTGCCAGCGGGCCGGTCTCGACCGGCACCCCGGTGCGCACCGCGATTCCCAATGCATCCACCTCCGCCGCCAGCAACGCAGCGCTGTCCGCCGTGAGGCCGCGTATCTGCAGGCTGCCGCGCGCGGTGACTTCCATGATGCCGTTGCCGTGCCGCAAGGCGGATTCGGCGATCCCGATCAAGAGCTTCGGCGACAACCCTCCGGAGGATGGACCTCCGGCGACCGGGTTCAGGCGCACCAGCAGGCCGTCGCCTGTCTGCATCGGCGCGGACAGAGCGGGGCAGGCGCCACGGCGCGAGAAGGCGTTCATGCCGCGACCCCGGGCGCGTTGGCTTCCGCAATCAGCGCGGCGAGATCGTCGTCGATGGAATTGCGCAAAGGATGCCAGAGGCCGCGGCGGCGCGCCGACAGGAAGCGCTCGGCGATGACTTTGGCGGCGGCGGGATTTTCGCGCAGGATGAAGGCGCGAACGTCCGGATCGCCGAGATAGGCATCGTGCACGGCCTCGATCAGCGCGCCCGAAATGGCATGCGTCGTTTCGGCGAAGCCGACCAGCCGATCGACCGTTTCGGCGAATTCGGAGGCGCCACGCGGGCCGTGCCGCATCTGGCCTGAGATGAAGCGTGCGTTGACGGCGCGGGCACGCACCACGCGCGACACGGCCTCGCCGACCGATCGCGGTTTCGGTTTTTGCGGGTCCGTGGTGTCGAGCACGATGACGTCGGCGTTCCTGCCGAGTGCGGCCAAGGCGGCCGAAAAGCCGCCGATGAAGGCGACGTCGGCGGAACCTTCGAGGATGTCGCGACCGGGGTCGTCGCCGGTGTGGACCAGAAGATCGGCTTCGGCGATGCGGCCTTCAAACGCTCCGGGCGCCGAGACGCCTTCGCCGCCGGCGCCGCCATAGGCATGCGAGGTGGCGTCGAGATAGGCGCGGCCGATCTCTTCGCGTGCGCTCCAGTCGCCTCTCGACAACAGATCCTCGACGCCGGCGCCGTAAGTGCCGGGCGATGTGCCGAAGATGCGCGGGCTGATCTTGCCATCGGCGCGGGTCTTGGCGGCGAGCGGGTTTTCCGAATCGTCCTCGTCGCGCGCGGAAACGGCGTTGGCGGCGGCGTCGATCAGGGCGATCTGGGTCGGGAACATGTCGCGGAACAGGCCTGATATGCGCCAGGTGACGTCGACGCGCGGACGGCCGAGCATAGCTGGCGGCAGCACCTCGATGCCGGTGATGCGGCCGGTGGCAGTGTCCCATTGCGGCCGGCAGCCCATCAGCGCCAGGCCCTGCGCGATCTCCTCGCCGCCGGTGCGCAGCGAGGCCGAGCCCCAGAGGTCGATAACCAGGGAACGCGGCCAGTCGCCATGCGACTGCAGGTAGCCGCGCACCACTTCCTCCGCCGCCGCCTTGCCCAGGTCGTAGGCGGTCGGCGTCGGCATGGTGCGCGGGTCCGAGGTGAACAGGTTGCGGCCAGTGGGCAGCACGTCGGAGCGGCCCCGTGCGGGCGCGCCAGCCGGGCCGGCCTTGACGTGACAGCCATCGAGCGCGGCGAACAGCGCCGACTTCTCGGCTGCCGCGCTTTGGCGGCGCATGGCATCCGGCTCGCCCTCGGGCGCGCGGCCGTAGATATGCAGCCCGTCCTTGATAGCGAAGTCCTTGAGATCGCAGAGCCAGGCGTCGATGCGGCGCAGCGCTTCGTCGGGCGCATCGGTTTTGGCGACGCCGGCTTCGGAGGCAAGGCCGGTCTTTTGCGCGGTTTCGACAATCAGCCTGGCGAGACGGTCGCGGCGGCGGCGGTCGAGGCCATCGGCCTGGGCGTATTCATCGACCAGGCGTTCGAGCTTGTGCTGGTGCTCGTCGAGACCTGCACCGGCGAGCGGCGGCGGCAGATGGCCAAGGGTGACGGCGGCGATGCGCCGTTTGGCCTGCGCCGCCTCGCCTGGGTTGGAGACGATGAAGGGATAGATGACGGGCAGGGATCCGGTCACGATCTCGGGGAAGCAGTTTTCCGAAAGCGCGACGGTCTTGCCGGGCAGCCATTCCAGCGTGCCGTGGGCGCCGACATGGATGAGCGCATGGACGCCGAGCGATTTGCGCAGCCAGAGGCCGAAGGCGATCAAGGCATGGCGTGGCGGCAGTGTCGGGTCGTGATAGTCGGCGCGGCGATCGGCGGAACGGCCACGATCGGGGGCGAGTGCCACGGTGATGTTGCCGAAGGTTGCGGCACGGAAGGGGAAGTTTGTCGAGGCTGGCGCTTGAGCGCCCCCCTCTGTCCTGCCGGACATCTCCCCCACGAGGGGGGAGATTGGCAACTTCGGCGCCCGTTCTTTAACCTTCGAGATTGGCGAAAGCGGAGATGCGGGCACAATCTCCCCCCGTGTGGGGGAGATGTCCGGCAGGACAGAGGGGGGCGCCTCGCGCAAACCTGTCTCCTGATCTGCTCTGCCCCACGCGGCGTCTACCGCGGCAATTGCGGATGTCGGAAGCTCAATAGAAAAGGCACGATAGTCGTCGAACCCCAGCCCGCTGTCGCCCCGCTCCAACAAATCCAGCAATTCACGCGGTGTTTGCGGAATCCCGTCAACGGCATAGCCCTGTTCGCTCAAGTCGTGCAGCATCACCAGCACACTGGACGGCACATCCAGCCCGACCGCATAGCCGGTGCGGCCAGGACCGCTGGGATAGTCGGGAATCAGGATCGCCAATTTGCGCTCTGCGCGCGATGTCTCCCGCAGGCGGATGAAGGCCGCAACGCGCTTAACCACCTGCGTCACACGATCAGGTTCCGGCCGGTTGGCCAACGCACGATGGCCAAGCGCCGGATCGACATCGCTCTCGTCCTTGAAGGAAATGGCGCCGGCGAGGATGCGGCCATCGAGTTCGGGCAGCACGACATGCATGGCAAGGTCGGCCGGCGCCAGGCCGCGCTGGTTGTTTTCCCAGATGTCGCGACGCGTGGTGGCGACGATGACCTGGAAAACCGGCACGCCGGCGCGGTCGAACAGGGTTTCGACACCGGGTTCGGCACCCGAAGCGAAGGCGGTCGCGGTGATGATGGCGGCGGGTTTCAGCGATGCGATGGCATTTTCGACGAACGCCAGGGACACAGGATCCTGGAGGCTGGAAACGAAGATCGGGACCGCTGCCAGTCCCTGGGAGCGCAAGGCCTCGGCCAGCGCATCGATCGGGGCAACGTCGGCCGCGAGCAGCATCGAGCGGTAGAAGAGGATAGGGACGATGGGAGCACCGACATCTGAAAGGTCCGGCTCCTCCGCGACCCCCAATCCAGACTGATAGTAACCGGCCTTCGGCACGCTGACCGGACTGGCGACGGACGTATCCTGTCCAGCCAGGCCTGCCAGCCTCCGAACCAGCGCGCTCATATTGGCCGGGCCGCCCTCTCGGAAATAGCCAAGCAGGCCGTCGAGTTCGGCGCGTGGCAGCGTCGAGGCTTCGATCAGCCTGAGATCCTCGTCATGGCTTTCACCCGGAAGCAGCGCCAGTTTGATGCCGCGCTCACGGGCAATCACCGCCAGCTGGTCGCAGCCATAGCGCCACCAGTCGTTGCCGCCGAGGATGCGCACCAGGATGACCTTGGCATGGCGGGCGACGCTGTCGATCCAGAGGTCGACGGACATGGGATGGCGCAGATCGCGCAGTGCCGCAAGCCGCATGGAGGGCAGGCGGTCGGCGTCCGCCTTCCACGCCGCCGCCAGTCCGGCGAGATCGCTGTCGGTGAAGGACAAGGCCACGATATCCGCCGGCGTCTGCCTGAGATCGACAGGCTCGGCGAGGTCGTCAAGCGAAGCGGAGGTCGTGGTGAGGATGTGCATCGCGGTCCGTGTCTGAAATCAGCCGGCGAGGATACCTTCGATCGCCGGACGGTTCAGCCCCTTGAGACCAATGACGACCAGGCGCGAGCGGCGGTCGTCCTCGGCGCTCCAGGCACGGTCATAGTAATGATTGACGCGTGGGCCGACGGCCTGCAGCAGGAGCCGCATCGGCTTGCCGCCGACCTCGACGAAGCCTTTTACACGCAGCACGTTTTCGTGTTCGGCGGCCTCTGCGACACGTTTTGCCAGATCGTCGGGATTGGCAATCGAGGGAATGTCGACGATGAATGTGTCGAAGTCGTCATGCTCGTGGTCGAATGCGCCGTCGTGATGGGACTTGCGGTTCTCGATGTCGTCCTCGACGGCAAGACCAAGCCCGAGCAGCACCGAGGGATCGACCTTGCCATGCGACGTCGGCACGATCTTCACCGCGCGGGCGGAGTGTTCGTTGACGATGGCGTTGGCGCGGGCCGAGCCCTCGGCGTCCATCAGGTCGCTCTTCGACAGGATGATCAGGTCGGCGCAGGCGATCTGGTCCTCGAACACCTCTTCGACCGGATCGTCATGGTCGAGGCTTTCGTCCCCGGCGCGTTGCGCCTGCAGGGCTTCCATGTCGTTGGCGACGCGGCCTTCCGCAAGTGCGGGACCGTCGACCACGGCGATGACGCCATCGACGGTGACGCGGCTTTTCACCGTCGGCCACTGGAACGCCTGGACCAGAGGTTTGGGGAGGGCGAGACCGGAGGTTTCGATCAGGATGTGGTCGACCTTCGGCGTCAGCGACAGGATCTGGTCGAGCGCTGGCACGAAATCGTCGGCGACGGTGCAGCAGATGCAGCCATTGGCCAGTTCGACGATGTTTTCCTCGGGGCAGGTGTCGATACCGCAGCCCTTGAGGATTTCGCCGTCGATGCCGATATCGCCGAATTCGTTGACGATGATGGCAATCCGCTTGCCGCCGGCATTTTCCAGGAGATGGCGGACCAGCGTCGTCTTGCCGGCGCCGAGGAAGCCGGTAACGACGGTGCAGGGAACGCGGGAGAGATTGCCGGCCGAATTTGGAGCGGTCATATCAAGTCCTTCAGCATGTCGAGAGGAGGGATGCGGGCAACGAGGCCGCGCTTGAGGCTATCGGGCCGGCCGCGCCAGGGAATGAGGCCGTCGGTCGAGGTGGCGAAGAGTTTCGCGCCGGCGACGAGATCGGCGCCGCTGGTTGTGGTCAGGTCGCCGAACACATAGCTCCAGCATCCGTCGCGCAGGATCGCGGCGCTCAGCCTGCGCTTGCAATTGCCGAGGCATTCGACCGTGCGGATGCGAATTTGCTCGCCCGAGGCGGCTTGGCGGGTATCTTCAGCCAAAAGTTCGCCGGCCCGGGGATGGGCGTCGGAACCGGTCTCGTCGCGACAGGAGGCGCAGACGATGACAGTGATGCCGGCCAGGGAATCATCCCCGCCGGACGAAATGTCCGTTGTTTCAGCCGAGAAACTGCTGTCGCGATCCAAATCAGGCTCCTTGCCCGGAAAACCCGCCGGGCGATCGGATTCTTGCATTCCAGACGGCAGGTCTCCTGGCTCGCGGGTCATCGCCTTGGGTAGCCGCCTTCCCGGGACAATCCCAGTGGCTTTCGGCCTTGGCTCTTCGCTTACAGTTGCGGGGACAGCCGCGGATTTGGGCTTTTCGGCCCGCACCGCATTCCCTCTTGGCTCCTCCCTTTGCCGAGAGGAGACCGTCTGGATCGGATTTAGGCTCTTGCGGGCAGCGGTGTCAACGCGAGCTTACGACACCGCGATGTCGGACAGCGCCGGGCCGAGGTCGCCGGCAGGCGTCACTTCGATGCGTTCAAGCCCAAGCCAGCCCTGCATCTGCTTCAATTCCTCGAAAAGTTCAGCGGCGGTTTCAGGCGGCGCGCCGGGCTCGGCATAGGCGGCATGGACGCGCAGGACACTGGCCGGCCGGTCGGCTTTGAGGTCGACGCGCGCCACGATCTTGTCGCCAAGCAGGAAGGGCAGGACATAGTAGCCGTATTGGCGCTTCTCGGCCGGGGTGTAGATTTCGATGCGATAGTGAAAATCGAACAGCCGCTCCGAGCGCGAGCGCGCGAAGACGACGGGATCGAACGGCGCCAGCAGGGCGCGGGCCTCGATCTTGCGTGGCAAACGCGCATCCCTATGAAGGTAAGCTGGCTTGTCCCACCCCTCGACACGGACCGGCAACAACTCGCCGAGTTCGACCAGTTCCTCGAGCCGGCCTTTCATGTCGGCGGGGGAGAGCCGGAAATAGTCGCGCAGGTCGCCTGATGTGGCGATGCCGTGGGCGCGGGCGGAAATGCGCAGCAATTCGCGATGTGCATCCTCGGCCGCCGGTACCGGCAGGTCGAGGATCGCTTGCGGCAGCACCCGCTCCGGCAGGTCATAGAAGCGCTCGAAACCGCGCCGGTGCGCCGTGGTGATGCGGCCGGCCCAGAACAGCCATTCGAAGGCGTGCTTGGCGCGGCTCCAACCCCACCAGCCGCCGGAGCCTTTCTGGCCTTCCAGCGCCGAAGCGGCGATCGGGCCACGATCGACGACCTGGCGGTAGATCTCTTCTATATAGGCAGCGTGCTCACGGCCCCATTTGGCCAGCCCCAGATACATTTCATCGCCTTGCTCGGCGCGCTGCATGCGCCAGCGCATCAGCGGGTACGTCTCGACCGGCAGGAATGAGGCCTCGTGTGCCCAATATTCGAACACCGTGCGCTTGCGCGTCACGGCGGCGTTGTCGAGCAAGGCGACGGGATAGGGACCCAGACGCGAATAGAGCGGCATATAGTGGGCACGCACCACCGCACTGACGGAATCGATCTGCAGCAGGCCGGTGCGGGACAGAACGCGGGCGAAATGGCGGCGGTCGGGCATGCCGGCGGGGCGGGGATCGAGAAATCCCTGAGCGGCGAGCGCGATGCGCCGGGCGGCGGCTAGCGAGATCTTTTCCTTCATGCAGGCGTCACTCTGAGGGTGCTTTGACAAAGATGTGATGGGTGATTCCAGCCCATGCTAGCAGGGTTTTGGCGGCAACCCTGTCAGGAGAGAAAAGTGGAGTAAAAAGAGAAGGAAATCAAACAGGAGCCTATGAGACCAGTTTCTCCCGGAATGCCGTCCAGCTCGTTGTTTTGAACAAGGTTTGACTTGCTTCGCTGGAAGTGCTGCGCTAACCCTCGCCGCGTTGCAGCATAGGCTCCTTAAAACGGTTCAGCGGTTAAACTGTCACGCTTCCGCATTAAGGTCCGGTGCTGTAATCAACGTGGATTGGCGCCAACGGAAAGCCGCTGCATGAACGCACTCCTCAGTTCGTACCTGCCCATCGTCCTGTTCATCGGCGTGGCGCTGGTGGTCGGCCTGGCGCTGCTGGTCGCACCGTTCCTGGTGGCCTACCGCAACCCCGATCCCGAAAAGCTGTCCGCCTACGAGTGCGGTTTCAACTCGTTCGACGATGCCCGCATGAAGTTCGACATTCGTTTCTACCTGGTGTCGATCCTGTTCATCATCTTCGACCTCGAAGTGGCCTTCCTGTTTCCCTGGGCAGTGTCCTTCTCGAAGATCGGCATGCTCGGCTTCTGGTCGATGATGGTGTTTTTGGCGGTGCTGACCATCGGCTTTGCCTATGAATGGAAAAAAGGAGCGCTGGAATGGGATTGAACGACAGTTCAGGCACCCTCGTCGCGCCAAAGCCCAAGGGCATCATCGATCCCAACACCGGCAGGCCGGTGGGGGAGGACGATCCCTTCTTCCTCGAAATCAACAATGAGCTTGCAGACAAGGGTTTTCTGGTCACCTCGACCGAGGCGCTGATCACCTGGGCGCGCAGCGGCTCGCTGATGTTCATGACCTTCGGTTTGGCGTGCTGCGCGGTCGAGATGATCCACACCTCGATGCCGCGTTACGATTCGGAGCGCTTCGGTGTCGCGCCGCGCGCGTCTCCGCGCCAGTCCGACATCATGATCGTGGCCGGCACGCTGACCAACAAGATGGCGCCGGCGCTGCGCAAGGTCTACGACCAGATGCCGGAGCCGCGCTACGTCATCTCGATGGGCTCCTGCGCCAATGGCGGCGGCTATTACCACTATTCCTATTCGGTGGTGCGCGGCTGCGACCGGGTCGTGCCGGTCGACATCTATGTGCCCGGCTGCCCGCCGAGCGCCGAAGCCCTGCTCTACGGCATTCTTCTCCTGCAGAAGAAGATCCGCCGCACCGGCACGATCGAACGGTAAATCCATGGCCGCATCCCTTAGCGAACTGTCGACCTATCTCGGCGAGAAGCTGCCTGGCCGCTTCAGCGACGCTGTGCTCGCTTATGGCGAGCTTACCGTTCACGTCGAGCCGCAAAACCTGATCGAGGTAATGACCTTCCTGCGCGACGATGCGCGCTGCCAGTTCATTTCGATCATCGATGTCTGCGGCGCCGACTATCCGTCGCGGGCCAAGCGCTTCGACGTCGTCTATCACCTGCTTTCGCCGAAGCAGAATGTCCGCATCCGCATCAAGGTGCAGGCCGACGAGGAGACGATGGTGCCGTCGGTCACCGGCGTCTATCCCGGCGCCGACTGGTTCGAGCGGGAGACCTACGATCTCTATGGCGTGCTGTTCTCGGGCCATCCGGACCTGCGCCGCCTGCTGACCGATTACGGGTTCGAAGGCCATCCGCTGCGCAAGGATTTCCCGCTGACCGGTTTCGTCGAAGTGCGCTACGACGACGAAGCCAAGCGCGTCATCTACGAGCCGGTCGAGCTCAAGCAGGAATTCCGCAATTTTGATTTTCTTTCCCCTTGGGAAGGCACCGATTACGTGCTGCCCGGGGACGAAAAAGCCAAGACGAATTGAGGCGCCAGAATGGCTGAAACCTCCGTCCGCAATTTCAACATCAACTTTGGACCTCAACACCCTGCGGCGCATGGTGTATTGAGGTTGGTCCTTGAGCTCGACGGTGAAGTCGTCGATCGCGTCGATCCGCATATCGGCCTGCTGCATCGCGGCACGGAGAAGCTGATCGAGGCCAAGACCTATCTGCAGGCGGTGCCTTATCTCGACCGGCTCGACTATTGCGCGCCGATGAACCAGGAACATGCCTTCGCGCTTGCCGCCGAGCGCCTGCTCGGCATCGAGGTGCCGAGGCGCGGCCAACTGATCCGCGTGCTCTATTGCGAGATCGGCCGCATCATGTCGCACATCCTCAATGTGACGACGCAGGCGATGGACGTCGGTGCGCTGACACCGCCGCTGTGGGGCTTCGTCGAGCGCGAAAAGCTGATGGTGTTCTATGAGCGCGCTTCCGGTTCGCGCATGCATGCGGCCTACTTCCGGCCTGGCGGCGTCCACCAGGACCTGCCGCGGCAGCTGGTCGAGGACATCGGCAAATGGATCGACCCGTTCCTGAAATCGCTCGACGATCTCGACAAGCTGCTCACCGGCAACCGCATCTTCAAGCAGCGCAATGTCGATATCGGCATCGTTTCGCTGGCCGATGCCTGGGCCTGGGGCTTTTCGGGCGTCATGGTGCGCGGCTCGGGCTCGCCGTGGGATCTGCGCAAGTCGCAGCCCTATGAATGCTATTCCGAGATGGATTTCGACATCCCGATCGGCAAGAATGGCGACTGCTTCGACCGTTATCTCGTGCGTATGGAAGAAATGCGCCAGTCGGCGCGGATCATGCGCCAGTGCGTCGATCTTCTGCTCGGCAAGGAAAGCACCGGTCCGGTGTCGAACCTCGACGGCAAGGTGGTGCCGCCGAAGCGCCAGGCGATGAAGCGTTCGATGGAAGCGCTGATCCACCACTTCAAGCTCTACACCGAGGGCTATCGCGTGCCGGCCGGCGAGGTCTATGCGGCCGTCGAGGCGCCGAAGGGCGAGTTCGGCGTCTATCTCGTCTCCGACGGCACCAACAAGCCGTACCGCTGCAAGCTGCGCGCCCCCGGTTTCGCGCATCTGCAAGCCATGGATTTCCTGTGCCGCGGCCACATGCTGGCCGACGTCACCGCCGTTCTTGGCTCCCTCGACATCGTGTTTGGTGAGGTCGATCGCTAAATGTCAGTCCGCCGTCTCGCAGAAGCCAGCGTCCAGCCAGCGTCCTTCGCCTTCAACAAGGCGAATGCGGCGGCGGCCAAGCAGTGGATCAAGAAATATCCGAAGGGGCGCGAACAGTCGGCGATCATCCCGCTTCTGATGATAGCGCAGGAGCAGGAAGGCTGGGTCACCAAGGCGGCGATCGAGACGATCTCGGACATGCTCGGCATGCCCCGTATCCGCGGGCTCGAGGTCGCGACCTTCTACACGCAGTACCAGCTCAATCCGGTCGGTACCCGCGCGCACATCCAGGTTTGCGGCACCACGCCCTGCATGCTGCGCGGTTCGGAAGCGCTGATGGATGTGTGCCGCTCGAAAATCCATCACGACCAGTTCCACACCAACGACAAGGGCACCTTGTCGTGGGAGGAGGTCGAGTGCCTCGGCGCCTGCGTCAACGCACCGATGGTCATGGTGTTCAAGGATACGTTCGAGGATCTGACGCCTGAACGGTTGGCCGAAATCATCGATCTCTATGATGCCGGCAAGGGCGCCTCGGTGGCGCCGGGACCGCAGAACGGCCGCAGCGGCTCGGAGCCAGCCTCCGGCCTCACCACGCTGAAGAGCGAAAAGGCGATCCTCAAATCGACCCGCGACCGCGAAGCCCGGGAAGCAGCCAAGGCCGCCAAGGCAGCGCCCGGCGCGATCATCGCGACGGCCGTGCCGGCCCCCGCGGCTGTAGCTCCCACGCCCCCTGTCGCGCCGTCCAATGCCAGCAAGCCGAAAACCGATGCGCCCGAGACCAGCCCGGCGCTGAAGACGCCTTCAAAGACCAAGGTGGCGCCGGCGGCGGAAAAGGCGGCGAGCGTTTCGGCGCCGCTGCATTCGGCGGCCAACGCGAATACGACAGCGCCTGAGGTCGAGAAGGTTTCCAAGCAGCGCAATGGGCCGACGGCCAAGGCCGAACCGGCATCGGCCTTCAAGGCGCCGGAAGCCAAGGTGCCAGCCGCGAAGCCGGCAAAGCCGTCGCTGGAGGACAAGAACCGCCCGGCCGGTATCGACAGGCCGGCCGCGGTCGACGATCTCAAGCTGATCTCCGGCGTCGGCCCGAAGATCGAGGGCATCCTGCATACGCTTGGCGTCTTCACCTTCGCGCAAGTCGCGTCGTGGAAGAAGGCCGAGCGCGAATGGGTCGATGGCTATCTCTCCTTCCAGGGCCGCATCGACCGCGACAACTGGGTTGCCCAAGCCAAGGCGCTCGCCAAGGGCGGCGTCGCCGAATACATCCGCGTCTTCGGCAAGAAGCCGGTCTGAGGGACGAAAAATGCTTCAGGACAAAGACCGCATCTTCACCAACATCTACGGCCTCTTCGACAAGTCGCTGGCCGGCGCCATGGCACGCGGCGCCTGGGACAACACGCCCGGCATCATCGCCAAGGGGCGTGAGTGGATCGTCAACGAGATGAAGGCGTCGGGCCTGCGCGGCCGTGGTGGCGCCGGCTTCCCGACGGGCCTCAAATGGTCGTTCATGCCCAAGCAGAGCGACGGCCGGCCGAGCTATCTCGTCATCAACGCCGACGAGTCCGAGCCCGGTACCTGCAAGGACCGCGACATCCTGCGCAACGATCCGCACACGCTGGTCGAGGGCGCGTTTCTGGCCGGCTTCGCCATGGGCGCGATTGCCGCCTATATCTATGTGCGCGGCGAGTTCATCCGCGAGCGCGAGGCGCTGCAGCGGGCGATCGAAGAGGCCTACGAGGCCAAGCTGATCGGCAAGAACAACACGTCGGGCTACGATTTCGAAATCTACATGCATCACGGCGCCGGCGCCTATATCTGCGGCGAGGAAACCGCGCTGCTCGAAAGCCTCGAAGGCAAGAAGGGCCAGCCCCGGCTGAAGCCGCCATTCCCGGCCAATGTCGGCCTCTATGGCTGCCCGACCACGGTCAACAATGTCGAATCGATCGCGGTGGCGCCGACCATCCTGCGCCGCGGAGCCGCGTGGTTCTCGTCCTTCGGCCGGCCCAACAATGTCGGCACCAAGCTGTTCTGCGTTTCCGGCCACGTCAACAATCCGTGCACCGTCGAAGAGGCGATGTCGATCCCGTTCCGCGAGCTGATCGAGACGCATTGCGGCGGCATCCGCGGCGGCTGGGACAATCTGCTTGCGGTCATTCCGGGCGGCGCCTCGGTGCCGCTGGTGCCGGCCGAGCAGATCATCGACACGCCGATGGATTTCGACGCGCTGCGCGACCTCAAATCCGGCCTCGGCACGGCGGCCGTCATCGTCATGGACAAGTCGACCGATGTCGTGAAGGCGATCGCGCGGTTGTCCTACTTCTACAAGCACGAGAGCTGCGGTCAGTGCACGCCATGCCGCGAGGGCACAGGCTGGATGTGGCGGGTGATGGAGCGGCTAGTGCGCGGCGAGGCGCAGAAGCGCGAGATCGACATGCTGCTCGACGTCACCAAGCAGGTCGAGGGCCACACGATCTGTGCGCTGGGCGATGCCGCGGCCTGGCCGATCCAGGGCCTGATGCGGCATTTCCGTGGCGAGGTGGAGCGGCGCATCGACGAGTTTTCGCGCAACGCGCACCGGGCCGAACCGGTGATGGTGGCGGCGGAATAAAAAGAAACTTTTGAACTCGGGAAGAAAACAGGGCGGGGCGGACGAAGAAACGACCAGGAGAACTCTATGGCGCCGTATTCGACACCCTACTCATTGATGCCCAATTTGGACCAGATCGAGAAGATGAACCAGGACCTGACCAGGATGATGCCGAAGGAGATGGCCAGCGCCGTCAACCTTTTCGCGCATCCTGTCGCGGGTGCGGTGGCGATGTCGGCGCTTGGCATGGGGCTCGCCAATCATGCCTTCGGCGTCTGGATGGGAGCGCTTTCGGGAGCCGCCGAGGCGTCACATCGGCTCATGCAGCCGTTGATCGAGGATTTCGAGGCACGCGTCGAGCAATTCGAGGGCGCGAATTCGTCGTCCGCCAGGGCGCGGGCGACGGCGAAGACCATGATTGCCGAGGCGCAGTCCTTCGCCCAGGAGGTCACCGATATCGCAGCCAGGGAAGCCGCTGTCATCGTGCCGACCGCGAATGCCGCTCCGGCAGCGGGTGAGGCCTCCGATGTGCTGCTGCCGGAAGATTTCAGGCAGCCCAAGGCCATGGAGAAGCCGGCGAAACCGTCCGACCTCAAGGCGATATCGGGCGTCGGTCCGAAGCTGGAAAAGGTGCTGAACGGCCTGGGTATCTGGACCTACGCCCAGATCGCCGCATGGTCGCCGCAGGAGATCGCCTGGGTCGACGATTATCTCTCGTTCAACGGCCGTATCGGCCGTGACGACTGGACTGCCCAGGCCGCGGCGTTGGCCGCCAAGAAGTAAACGAAATGTCGGGCGCTGCTCCTGCCGCGCCCGGGAAATGAGATTGCGGGAAATCCGCAGGGGTTTGAGACGAATGGCAAAGCTCAAGGTCGACGGGAAAGAAATCACTGTACCCGACCACTACACGCTGCTGCAGGCGGCGGAAGACGCGGGCGCGGAAGTGCCGCGCTTCTGCTTCCATGAGCGGCTGTCGATCGCCGGCAACTGCCGCATGTGCCTGATCGAGGTGAAGGGCGGGCCGCCCAAGCCGCAGGCCTCCTGCGCCATGGGCGTGCGCGACCTGCGCCCCGGTCCGAACGGCGAGCCGCCGGAAATCTTCACCAACACGCCGATGGTCAAGAAGGCCCGGGAAGGCGTGATGGAATTCCTGCTGATCAACCACCCGCTGGATTGCCCGATCTGCGATCAGGGCGGCGAGTGCGACCTGCAGGACCAGGCGATGGCTTTCGGCGTCGATTCCTCGCGCTATCACGAGAACAAGCGCGCGGTCGAAGACAAGTATATCGGCCCGCTGGTCAAGACGGTGATGAACCGCTGCATCCATTGCACGCGCTGCGTCCGCTTCACCACCGAGGTCGCCGGCATTTCCGAACTCGGCCTGATCGGCCGTGGCGAGGATGCCGAGATCACCACCTATCTCGAACAGGCAATGACCTCGGAGCTGCAGGGCAATGTCATCGATCTCTGTCCGGTCGGCGCGCTGACCTCCAAGCCCTTCGCCTTCCAGGCGCGGCCGTGGGAGCTGACCAAGACCGAATCCATCGACGTCATGGACGCCGTCGGCTCGGCGATCCGCGTCGATAGCCGTGGCCGGGAAGTGATGCGCATCCTGCCGCGCGTCAACGAGGCCGTGAACGAGGAATGGATTTCCGACAAGACCCGCTTCATCTGGGACGGCCTGCGCACGCAGCGCCTCGACCGCCCCTATGTGCGCAAGGACGGCAAGCTGGTTCCGGCGAGCTGGGCCGAAGCCTTCGCATCTATCAAGGACGCGGTGTCGAAGACGACGCCTGAGAAGATCGGCGCGATCGCAGGCGATCTCGCGGCGGTCGAGGAAATCTTTGCGTTGAAGCTCCTGATGGCTTCGCTCGGTTCGAAGAACACCGATTGCCGCCAGGACGGCGCCGCGCTCGATCCGGCGCTCGGACGCGCCAGCTATATCTTCAACCCGACCATCGAAGGCATCGAGCAGGCCGACGCGGTGCTGATCATCGGAGCCAATCCGCGCTTCGAGGCCTCTGTGCTCAATGCCCGCATCCGCAAGCGCTGGCGCCTCGGCAATCTGCCGGTCGGCGTCATCGGCGATGTCGGCGACACGCGCTATGACTACGAACAACTGGGCGCCGGGCCGGACTCGCTCAAGGATCTGGCGGACGGCAACGGCAAGTTCTTCCAGACGCTGAAGAAGGCGACGCATCCCCTGATCATCGTCGGCCAGGGCGCGCTGGCGCGCGCCGACGGTGCGGCCGTGCTCGGCCAGGCGGCCAGGCTCGCCGCTGCCGTGAATGCTGCTCGCGCCGACTGGAACGGCTTTGCCGTGCTGCACAATGCGGCGGCGCGCGTCGGCGGCCTCGACCTCGGCTTCGTGCCGGGCGAGGGTGGCAAGAACGTTGCCGGCATGCTGGGCGAGACGGATGTGTTGTTCCTGCTCGGTGCCGACGAGATCGACATGAGCAAGACCGGCGGCGCCTTTGTCGTCTATGTCGGCACGCATGGCGACGCAGGCGCGCACCGCGCCAACGTCATCCTGCCGGCGGCGGCCTATACCGAAAAGTCCGGCACCTACGTCAACACAGAGGGACGTGTGCAGCAGACCAACCGCGCCGGCTTCGCACCGGGAGATGCGCGCGAGGATTGGGCCATATTGCGGGCGCTGTCCGACGTGCTGGGCAAGAAACTGCCGTTCGACTCGCTGCCGCAGCTGCGCGCCAAGCTCTATGGCGAATACCCGCATCTGGCCCGCATCGACCAGGTCGCTGTCGGCAATGCCGAGGATATCGCCAGCGTGGCGAAGCTCGGCGGGCGGCTGAACAAGGGCGCCTTCACCTCGCCGGTCAAGGATTTCTATCTGACCAACCCGATCGCGCGGGCATCGGCCGTGATGGCGGAATGCTCGGCACTGGCCAAGAGCGGCTTCAAGCAGGCGGCGGAATAAGCATGGACACCTTCTTCTCCTTCTACGTGCTGCCGGCGCTGCTGATCCTTCTGAAGTCGGTCGTGCTGATCGTCGTGCTGCTGATCTTCGTCGCCTATATCCTCTACGCCGACCGCAAGATCTGGGCGGCCGTGCAGCTTCGCCGGGGCCCGAACGTCGTCGGCCCCTGGGGCACGCTGCAGGCCTTCGCCGACCTGTTGAAGTTTGTCTTCAAGGAACCGGTCATCCCGTCCGGCGCCAACAAGGGCGTCTTCCTGCTGGCGCCGCTGGTCTCGGCCGTGCTGGCGATCTCGGCCTGGGCGGTCATTCCGGTCAGCCAAGGCTGGGCGATCGCCAACGTCAATGTCGGCATCCTGTATGTCTTCGCCATCTCCTCGCTGGAGGTTTATGGCGTGATCATGGGCGGCTGGGCGTCCAACTCGAAATATCCGTTCCTCGGCGCGCTGCGTTCGGCCGCGCAGATGGTATCCTATGAAGTCTCGATCGGCTTCGTCATCGTCACCGTGCTGCTCACCGCCGGCTCGCTCAACCTCAGCGATATCGTGCTGTCGCAGCATGACGGAATTGGCACACGGCTCGGCCTGCCCAACACGTTCCTCGACTGGAACTGGCTGGCCCTGTTCCCGATGTTCATCATCTTCTTCATCTCGGCGCTGGCCGAGACGAACCGGCCACCCTTCGATCTGGTCGAAGCCGAATCGGAACTGGTCGCCGGCCACATGGTCGAATATTCGTCGACGCCGTTCTTGCTGTTCTTCCTCGGCGAGTATGTCGCGATCGTCTTGATGTGCGCGCTGGCCACCATCCTGTTCCTCGGCGGCTGGCTGCCGCCCTTCGACTTCGCGCCCTTCATCTGGGTGCCCGGCGTCATCTGGTTCGTGCTGAAGGTCTGCTTCGTGTTCTTCGGCATCTCCATGGTGAAGGCCTTCGTGCCGCGCTACCGCTACGACCAACTGATGCGGCTGGGCTGGAAAGTGTTCCTGCCGATCTCGCTGTTCATGGTCGTCGCCACCGCGGCCTTCCTCAAGATCACGGGGTTTGCGTGATGTCCGCTTTGTCCCAGGCCGCAAAATCGCTGCTGCTGCAGGATTTCGTCAGCGCTTTCTTCCTGTCGATGCGCCAGTTCTTCGCGCCGAAGGAGACGATCAACTATCCGCACGAGAAGGGGCCGGTCAGCCCGCGCTTCCGGGGCGAGCACGCGCTGCGCCGCTATCCCAATGGCGAGGAGCGCTGCATCGCCTGTAAATTGTGCGAGGCGATCTGCCCGGCGCAGGCCATCACCATCGAAGCCGGCCCGCGCCGCAATGACGGCACGCGCCGCACGGTGCGTTACGACATCGACATGGTGAAGTGCATCTATTGCGGCTTCTGTCAGGAAGCCTGCCCGGTCGACGCCATCGTCGAGGGGCCGAATTTCGAGTTCGCGACTGAGACGCGCGAGGAACTCTACTACGACAAGGACAGGCTGCTGGCGAATGGCGACCGGTGGGAGCGCGAACTGGCGCGCAACATCTCGCTGGACTCGCCCTATCGCTGATATTTGACGCATGGACGGGGCGAAGGGCCTCGTCTAGAGGATGATCCCGAAAAGTTGCAGACTTTTTGGACAAGATCATCCTCCGGAAGACAAAAGTGTCGCATGTTTCTTTCGATCGGGTATTTCAACCCGATCGGAACATGCGATAGGACAACGCGGCTTCGGTACGACGAAGCCAGAGACAACGAACAGGGCGAGTGTCCTGTTTGGACAGGAACCCGGGGGATCCCCAATGCTGAGTGGACTAGAGGCGGCCTTTTTCTACCTCTTCGCCTTTGTCGCGGTGGCATCGGCGTTCATGGTCATTTCGTCGCGCAACCCCGTGCATTCGGTGCTGTTCCTGATCCTGACCTTCTTCAACGCCGCCGGCCTGTTCATGCTGACCGGCGCCGAATTCCTGGCGATGATCCTGCTCGTCGTCTATGTCGGGGCGGTCATGGTGCTGTTCCTGTTCGTCGTCATGATGCTCGACGTCGACTTCGCCGAGATGAAGGAGGGAGCCCTCCAATACGCGCCGATCGGCGCGCTGGTCGGGCTGATCCTGGCGGCGGAGCTGATCATCGTGCTGGGCGGCTACACATTCGCCCCGAAGCTCGCCGCGACGGTCGCAAAGCCCATCCCGGATCTCGCCGCGCGCTCGAACACGGCAGCGCTCGGCGACATCCTCTATACCGACTACCTCTACTACTTCCAGATTTCGGGCCTCATCCTGCTGGTTGCCATGATCGGCGCCATCGTCCTGACGCTGCGCCACAAGGAAGGGGTCAAGCGGCAGTCGATCGCCGCCCAGGTCGGCCGCACGGCGGCGACCGGCATGGAAATCCGCAAGGTCAAGTCGGGCGAAGGAGTCTGAGATGGTCGTCGGCATCGCACATTATCTGACCGTATCGGCTGTTCTGTTCACGCTCGGCGTGTTCGGCATCTTCCTCAACCGCCGCAACATCATCGTCATCCTGATGTCGGTCGAATTGATCCTGCTCGCGGTCAACATCAACTTCGTCGCCTTCTCGGCGGCGCTCGGCGATCTGGTCGGCCAGGTGTTCGCGCTGTTCGTGCTGACGGTCGCGGCGGCTGAAGCCGCCATCGGACTTGCCATTCTCGTCGTCTTCTTCCGCAACCGTGGCTCGATCGCGGTCGAAGACGTGAACACCATGAAGGGTTGACGGGGCGACTATGTATCAAGCGATCGTCTTCCTTCCACTGCTCGGCTTCCTGATCGTCGGCCTGTTCGGCAACGCGCTCGGTGCCAAGGCATCCGAATACATCACCTCCGGCTTCCTGGTGATCGCGGCCGTGCTGTCATGGGTCGCCTTCTTCAGCGTCGGTTTCGGCCATGGCGAGGTGTTCACCGTGCCGGTGCTGCACTGGATTCAGTCCGGCGGGCTGGACGTCTCCTGGGCGCTGCGGATCGACACGCTGACGGTGGTGATGCTGGTGGTGGTCAACACCGTGTCGGCGCTGGTTCACATCTATTCGATCGGCTACATGCACCACGATCCGAACCGGCCGCGCTTCTTCGCCTATCTGTCGCTGTTCACCTTCGCCATGCTGATGCTGGTGACGGCTGACAACCTCGTGCAGATGTTCTTCGGCTGGGAAGGGGTGGGCCTCGCGTCCTACCTGCTGATCGGCTTCTGGTACAAGAAGCCATCGGCCAATGCCGCGGCAATAAAGGCCTTCGTCGTCAACCGCGTCGGCGATTTCGGTTTCGCGCTCGGCATTTTCGGCCTCTTCGTGCTGTTCGGCTCGGTCAATCTCGGCACCATCTTCGCCAATGCGGCGACGTTCATTCCCGCTGAAGGCGCGCCACAGGGTGCCGCCGCGCTCACCTTCCTCGGCCATGCGCTCGACAAACAGGCGGCGATGACCGTCGTCTGCCTGCTCTTGTTCATGGGCGCCATGGGCAAGTCGGCGCAGGTGCCGCTGCACACCTGGCTCCCCGACGCCATGGAAGGCCCGACCCCGGTGTCGGCACTCATCCATGCCGCCACCATGGTGACGGCCGGCGTGTTCATGCTGGCGCGGCTGTCGCCGCTGTTCGAGCTGTCGCATTCGGCGCTGACGGTGGTGACCTTCATCGGCGCCTTCACCGCATTCTTCGCCGCGACCGTCGGTCTCGTCCAGAACGACATCAAGCGCGTGATTGCCTATTCGACCTGCTCGCAGCTCGGCTACATGTTCGTGGCGCTCGGCGTCGGCGCCTACGGCGCGGCGATCTTCCACCTGTTCACGCATGCCTTCTTCAAGGCGCTGCTTTTCCTCGGCTCGGGCTCGGTCATCCATGCCGTCTCCGACGAGCAGGACATGCGCAAGATGGGCGGCTTGAGGAAGCTGATCCCGACCACCTACTGGATGATGGTGATCGGCACACTGGCGCTGACCGGCGTCGGCATTCCGGTGACCGTCATCGGCACCGCCGGCTTCTTCTCCAAGGACGCCATCATCGAGACGGCCTTTGCCGGGCACAATTCGGTTGCGGGCCTGGCCTTCGTGCTGTTGGTGATCGCCGCCGGCTTCACCTCCTTCTATTCCTGGCGGCTGATCTTCATGACCTTCCATGGAGAGCCGCGGGCGAGCCACGAGGTGATGCATCACGTCCATGAATCGCCGCCGGTGATGCTGGTGCCGCTGTTCATCCTGGCGGCCGGCGCTTTGTTTGCAGGCATCATCTTCCACGGCGCCTTCATCGGCGAGGGCTATGCCGAATTCTGGAAGGCGTCGCTGTTCACCCTGGCGGACAACCATATCCTGCACGAAATCCACGAATTGCCGCTGTGGGTCGAGCTATCGCCCTTCATCGCCATGCTGATCGGCCTGGCATTGGCCTGGAAGTTCTACATCCGCTCGCCGGAAATGCCGGTCGATCTCGCCGGGCGGCACCGCGGGCTCTACGCCTTCCTGCTCAACAAGTGGTACTTCGACGAGCTCTACGACTTCCTGTTCGTGCGGCCGGCCAAGCGCCTCGGGTCCTTCCTGTGGAAGACCGGCGACGGGACCATCATCGATGGCCTGGGGCCTGACGGCGTTTCGGCCCGCGTCGTCGACGTCACCAACCGCGTCGTCAAGCTGCAGACCGGCTACCTCTACCACTATGCCTTCGCCATGCTGATCGGCGTTGCCGCACTCGTCACCTGGATGATGCTCTGATGACCGCTTGGCCAATCCTCTCGCTGGTCACCTTCCTGCCGTTGGTTGGTGTGCTGCTGATCCTGTTCATCAACGATGACAGCGAAAACGCACGCCGCAACATCCGCGCCATCGCGCTGTTGACCACGACGTTCACATTCATCATCTCGCTGTTCATCTGGACCGGCTTCGACAATTCGCAGGCTGGCTTCCAGTTCGTCGAAAAGGTCGCCTGGCTCGACTCCGGCATTTCCTACCATATGGGCGTCGACGGCATTTCCATGCTGTTCGTCATCCTGACGACCTTCCTGATGCCGCTTTGCATCCTGGCGTCGTGGGAAGCGATCGAGAAGCGCGTCAAGGCGTACATGATCGCCTTCCTGCTGCTGGAAACGCTGATGATCGGCGTGTTCTGCGCGCTGGACATTGTGCTGTTCTACGTCTTCTTCGAGGCCGGCCTGATCCCGATGTTCATCATCATCGGTGTGTGGGGCGGCAAGCGGCGCGTCTACGCCTCGTTCAAGTTCTTCCTCTATACGCTGGCCGGCTCGGTGCTGATGCTGCTCGCCATCATGGCGATGTTCTACCAGTCCGGCACGACCGACATTCCGACGCTCCTGACGCACAGCTTCCCGGCCAACATGCAGACCTGGCTGTGGCTTGCCTTCTTCGCCTCCTTCGCGGTGAAGATGCCGATGTGGCCGGTGCACACCTGGCTGCCCGACGCACACGTCGAGGCGCCGACGGCCGGTTCGGTCATCCTGGCGGCCATTCTCTTGAAAATGGGCGGGTACGGCTTCCTGCGCTTCTCCTTGCCGATGTTCCCGCTGGCGTCCGAAATGTTCGCGCCGCTGGTGTTCACGCTGTCGGTCGTCGCCATCATCTACACCTCGCTGGTGGCGCTGATGCAGGAGGACATGAAGAAGCTGATCGCCTATTCGTCGGTCGCCCATATGGGCTTCGTCACCATGGGCATCTTCGCCATGAACCAGGAAGGCGTGCAGGGCGCGATCTTCCAGATGCTCAGCCACGGCCTGGTCTCGGGCGCGCTGTTCCTCTGCGTCGGCGTCATCTATGACCGCATGCACACGCGTGAGATCGCCGCCTATGGCGGCCTCGTCAACAACATGCCGAAATACGCCACCGTGTTCATGGTCTTCACCATGGCCAATGTCGGCTTGCCGGGCACGTCAGGCTTCGTCGGCGAGTTCCTGACCATGCTCGGCGTGTTCCGGGTCAACACCTGGGTGGCGTTCTTCGCCGCCACCGGCGTCATCTTGTCGGCCGCCTATGCGCTCTGGCTCTATCGCCGGGTGATTTTCGGCGCGCTGACCAAGGACAGCCTGAAGGGGCTGCTCGACCTGTCGACCCGCGAGAAGGCGATCATCTATCCGCTGGTCGTGCTGGTCATCTTCTTCGGCGTCTATCCCGCACCCGTCTTCGACGCGACGGCCCAGTCGGTCAAGTCGCTCGTCACCAATGTCACCGCATCCATCGGCGCCGCGCAGACCGCGGCGGCGAACTGACCCAGGGGTTTTGCGAACCATGACGCCGGACCTTCTCTCCAGCCTGTCGCTCTCGACGCCCGAGCTGATCCTTGCCATCGGCGCGCTCGCGCTGCTGATGGTCGGGGCCTATTCGCGTTCCAAATCCGCAAGTACGGTGACCGGCCTTGCCGTGGCCGTGCTGGTGATCGCAGGCGCCTGGCTGATCTTCCACGCAGGGCAGGGCAGCGCCTATGGCCACGCCTTCATCCAGGACTCCTTCGCCCGCTTCATGAAGGTGCTGGCCCTGGTCGGCTCGGCGGTGACGCTCATCATGTCGATGCGCTTTGCCAAGGCGGAGCGTTTCGACAAGTTCGAATATCCGGTGCTGATCCTGCTTTGCACGCTCGGCATGATGCTGATGATCTCGGCCAACGGCATGATCGGGCTCTATCTCGGCCTCGAACTGCAGTCGCTGGCGATCTATGTGCTGGCGGCGATCAACCGCGACAATCTGCGTTCGACCGAAGCCGGCCTGAAATATTTCGTCCTCGGCGCGCTGTCCTCGGGCATGCTGCTCTACGGCATCAGCCTGGTCTACGGTTACACCGGCAACACCGGTTTCCAGGAGATCGCCACCGCGCTGGGCGGCGGCGAGCGCCAGCTTGGGCTCGTTTTCGGCCTCGTCTTCGTGCTGGCCGGGCTTGCCTTCAAGATCTCGGCGGTGCCGTTCCACATGTGGACGCCGGACGTCTATGAGGGCGCGCCGACCCCGGTGACGGCTTTCCTGGCGGCGGCCCCCAAGATGGCGGCGATGGCGCTGATCGTGCGCGTCACCATGGGCGCGTTCAAGCCGATCGCTTCCGACTGGCAGCAGATCATCGTCTTCATCTCGATCGCCTCGATGGCGCTTGGCGCCTTCGCAGCGATCGGCCAGACCAACATCAAGCGGCTGATGGCCTATTCCTCGATCGGCCATATGGGTTACGCGCTGGTCGGCCTTGCCGCCAACAGCCAGGCCGGCGTGCGCGGCGTCGCGATCTATATGCTGATCTACCTGGTGATGACGCTCGGCACCTTCGCCTTCATCCTCGCCATGCGGCGCAAGGAAGGCAATGTCGAACAGATCAGCGATCTCGCCGGCCTGGCGTCGACCAACCCGGTCATGGCGACGATCCTGACCATCCTGATGTTCTCGCTGGCCGGCATTCCGCCGCTCGCCGGCTTCTGGGGAAAGTGGTACGTCTTCCTCGCCGCCATCAACGCCAATCTCTATGCGCTGGCGATCATCGGCGTGCTGGCCTCGGTGGTGGGCGCCTACTATTATCTGCGCATCATCAAGATCATGTGGTTCGATGAGCCGGTCGGCGGCTTCGTGCCGATGGCCAGCGAATTGCGTGTCGTGCTCGGCGTCAGTGGCGCCTTCGTGCTGTTCTATGTGCTGATCGGCGGGCCGATCGGCACCTATGCCGAAGCCGCCGCCAAGACATTTTTCTGACGGGATGGCATTTCGGCTGGCTCCAACCTCGGCGTCGGAAGGGTTCCGGCTCGAGGCGCATGACAGTGTCGGCTCCACCAACGCGCTGGCGCTGGACCATGCCCGCGCCGGCGACCCCGGCAAGCTCTGGGTCGTTTCCAAGAAGCAGGAAAGCGGGCGCGGCCGGCGTGGCCGGGCCTGGGCAACGCCGGAAGGCAATCTGGCGGCGACGCTGCTCGTCATCACCGGCGGCGAACTGCGCCTTGCCGCGACGCTCGGTTTCGTCGCCGGGCTGGCACTGGCCGCCGCGCTCGACGCGGTGGTGCCGAAGGGCCGCATTTCCGTAGGCCTCGACGGCGCGAGCCAGGGACAGAACCGCTTCGAGTTGAAATGGCCGAACGATGTGCTGGCGTCCGGGGCCAAGCTGGCCGGCATCCTGCTGGAGTCGGCGATGCTCGACGGTGGCCGCTTCGCGGTGGCGGTCGGCATCGGCGTCAATGTGGTGGCGCACCCGCAGGATTTGCCCTATCCCGCGACATCGCTTCATGCATTGGGCGCTGCCTGCGATGCCGAGACGCTTTTTCTGGCGCTGTCGGATGCCTGGAGCGAGAATGCCCGCCTTTGGGACGAAGGACGAGGCCTTGCCGCGATCAGAAAGCGCTGGCTGGCCCGTGCCGCGGGCCTTGGCGGCGAGGTTGCTGTCAGAATTGACGGTAATGTGGTGCGTGGCGTGTTCGAGACCATTGACGAGGACTGCCGTTTCGTGATCCGCGACGATGAGGGGGCTGTTCTGACGGTCGCCGCCGGCGATGTTCATTTCGGTGCGGTCGCGTCCGCGCGGGTTTAGTTTTGTTTTTTGGGCAATTCCGGACTGAAAACCGTTAGACACCTTTGCCGGAATTGCTTTAACGGCTTGGCCTGAGGGCCAGGAAGGGAAAAATCATGGCGAAAGCGGACAACGCCGAACTCGTCTTCGTGCCGCTCGGCGGTGTCGGCGAGATCGGCATGAACTTCGCCCTCTACGGCTACGGCCCGCCGAGCGCGCGCGAGTGGATCGTCATCGATGTCGGCGTCACCTTTCCCGACGCGGCGCATCCGGGCGTCGACCTGATCCTGCCCGACACGCGCTTCATCGAGGAGAACCTCGCCAATCTGCGCGGCATCATCATCACCCACGCGCATGAGGACCATTACGGCGCGCTGCTCGACACCTGGCCGAAGCTGAAGGCGCCGGTCTGGATGACGCCGTTCAGCGCCGGGCTGCTGGAAGCCAAGCGGCAGGGCGAGCAGGGCGCGCCGAAGATCCCGCTGACGATCTACCGGGCGGGCGAAAAGTTCACTGTCGGTCCCTTCGAGATCGAAGCCATTCCGGTGGCGCACTCGATTCCCGAACCCATGTCGCTGGCGATCACGTCGCCTGCCGGCACCGTCATCCATACCGGTGACTGGAAGATCGATCCGGAACCGACGATTGGACCCAAGACCGACGAGGCGCGGTTCCGCGCCTATGGCGACAAGGGCGTGCTGGCGCTGATCTGCGATTCGACCAATGCGCTGCGTGAAGGCGAGTCGCCTTCGGAAGTGGCGGTGGGCGAGGGCCTGAAAGGCGTCATCCAGGCCGCCAAGGGCCGCGTCGCCGTCACCACCTTCTCCTCCAATGTCGGACGTATCGTCTCGATCGCCAGGGCAGCGCGCGATGCTGGCCGCCAGTGCCTGGTGCTCGGCCGCTCGCTGAAGCGCGTCATCGATGTGGCTGACGAGCTTGGTTATATGGACGGGCTGCCGGAGTTCATCGCCGAGGAGGATTTCGGCTTCATCCCGCGCGAGAACCTGGTCATCATCTGCACCGGCAGCCAGGGCGAGCCGCTGGCGGCGCTGGCGAAACTGTCGCGCGAGGAGATGAAATCGGTGTCGCTGACGGCGGGCGACACGGTGGTGTTTTCCTCGCGCACCATTCCCGGCAACGAGAAGGCGATCCTCGAAATCAAGAACCGCCTGATCGATCTCGGCATCAAGATCATCGAGGACGGCGACGCACTGGTACACGTCTCCGGCCACCCGCGACGCAGTGAACTGCGCAAGATGTACGAATGGGTGCGTCCGCAGATCGGCGTTCCCGTGCATGGCGAGGCCGCGCATCTGGTGGCGCAGGGTTCGCTGATGTCGACCTCTGGCATCGGCCAGGTGGCGCAGGTGCGCGACGGCGACATGCTGCGGCTCGCGCCAGGTCCCGCCACCATCATCGACCAGGTGCCGTTCGGCCGCGTCTACAAGGACGGCAATCTGATCGGCAGCGATCAGGCGATGGGTATTCGCGACCGGCGCAAATTGTCCTTTGCCGGTCATGTCGCGGTCAATGTCGTGCTCGACGAGAAGTACGAGCTGGCCGGCGATCCCGATCTGGTGGCAATCGGCGTCGCCGAGGCCGATGCCCGAGGCGAGACGCTCGAGGACCTGATGATAGACGCGGCCGTAGGCGCGGTCGATTCGATCCCCCGTCAGCGCCGCAAGGACCTCGACCTCGTGCAGGAGGCGGTGCGCCGCGCGGTGCGCGGCGTGGCCAACGAAGCCTGGGGCAAGAAACCGCTGGTGACGGTTTTCGTCACCCGCTGAAGGCGGCGGCGGCTGGTCAGACGTTCAGCTGATAGCTGACCGGAATCCAGCGAAAGGACCCGCCTGTCTGCCCGACATGGCCCAGGCCCGGAAACGGCATGTGATGGCCGGCGACGAGCAGGCGCCGCTCCGCAGCCATGTTCAGCAGCCGCTTGCGGGTTTCGACCGCCTTTTCCTTGTCGTCGTCGAAATCCGCATGCCACTCCGGACGCTGGATGGACACGACATAGTGCAGGAAAGCGTCCGACCAGATCAGCAATTGCTGTCCGCTGCTTTCGACCAGGAATGCCAAGAGCCCGGGAGAGTGACCGGCCGCGTCGATGGCAGTGATGCCCGGCACCACTTCGTCTCCAGGCGCGATGAATGTCGCGTGGTCGGCCAGGCCGGTGCAAATCCGCCTGAACAGATCACGATTGGCCAACCTTGCCGAGCGCACCGCATTTCCTTCGGTCCAAAAGGCGAACTCGGCCGCGCCGAATACGTATCGCGCTCGGCTGAAGACAGGTTGGCCATTCCTGACCAGCCCGCCAATGTGGTCCGGATGCCCGTGCGTGATGACCACCACGTCGATGTCATCGGGGCCGAGCCCAAGGGTTTGCAGGCAGTCCGGGAGTGAACCGCCGTCATCTCCGCAGCCTGTGTCAAACAGGATTTTCAGAACCGGTGTCGATCAGCGTCGGGATGAAGCAATGCTCGTAGCGATCCTGGTCGATGAAGTTCGAGGCCGCGAGTTCGAGCACCGCAGCCGGCGGCTGCCCGGCCGCGAAGGCCGATGCAAGCTCGTCCCTGATGTCGACGGCATCGAGCAAGGCGGCAACTTTGAACGACCCGAGATCGAAGGTAAAAACACGGGGGCGGGCAGAGCTGATTCCAGACATCGCCGTTTGTACTTCGCCGATATCGGTTGGAACAGGTGCGACAGTGCGCGCTTCCCGAATGGCTGTTGATCGCGGCTGATTTAACGTATGACGCCAGTCATTGGATCTGGGAGAAAGAAGCTCGCACATGCTCGGACGGCTGAACCATGTCGCGCTTGCGGTGCCGGATCTGGCTGCCGCCATTGCAGCTTACCGCAACACGCTCGGCGCCGAACTGACCGAGCCGCAGGCTTTGTCGGAGCATGGTGTCACCGTGGTGTTCGTCAATGTCGGCAACACCAAGATCGAATTGCTGGAGCCGCTTGGCGAGGGCTCGCCGATCGCGGCATTCCTAGCAAAGAACCCGTCAGGAGGTATGCATCATCTCTGCTACGAGGTCGACGACATCCTGGCGGCGCGCGACCAGCTCAAGGCCGCCGGCGCCCGCGTGCTTGGCGACGGCAATCCCAAGATCGGTGCGCATGGCAAGCCGGTGTTGTTCCTGCATCCGAAGGATTTCTTCGGTACGCTAATCGAACTGGAGCAATCATGAGCTGGGTCTCGTTCACCGCCCTGTTTTTCGCGACCTGGTGGGTGGTGCTGTTTGCCGTTCTGCCGTTCAGCGTCAAGACGCAGGACGATGATCACGACGTGACGCTGGGCACGGTTCCGAGCGCGCCGCGCGGGCCGCATATGTTGCGTGCCGTGATCCGCACCACCATCGCGACGGCGATCCTGATGGGCATTTTCTACGGTCTGACGCACGGGCTGGGATACAGCCTCAACGACATCCCGCACATCGTGCCGGATTTCGGCCAGACCCCAGCGAAGTAGAGAGCCGGCAAGTCCTTTCGACCACATCGAGCATCGGATGCTGATTGGGATGCTGCCGCGTTTTCGCCGCCGAACGTCTGGTGACGTAAGGTCACGCAACCTTGCAACTTGCGGCGCTAACCAGATGATTGCACAAAAAAAATGCAAGGCACGAGGCCTTGCAATTAAACGCGTCCGATCTGTTTCCGTTATCCGGCGGCAGCGAGTAACCGCGCCTAGATCGCATCCTCCCAAGACTTTGACCGCGTAGGAGGGCAGATTTTTCTCCGCCCTCTCGGTTATCGGGGCACATTAGCCCAACGGAAATGAAAATGTCACGAAGAATTTTGCCTTGAAACGGGCATTCTCGTGTTGCACTGCACAATAGTGCGGCAGGCTTTGCTTTTGAAACGAACAGGCGAGTTCGACAGAGCCTTTGCGGCATGTTCGCAATTGACGCGCGCAAAGAATTGGCGGCTAGACCCGAAGACGTTCGGCGCGTTCCATTGTCGGCGCTGACTGATCCGGAAGCGAGGGATTCCGGGCCGGAAGGGGGTGATGTATAGGGATGGCCGGGTTTCCATTCCGTCATGAAATCGCTATGAAGCCGGGGCAAGCAAGCCTGCGCCGCGCCGATTCTGGCGTGGCCATTCTCATTCACGGACCAGTCCATGCGTTTGTCGCGCTATTTCCTGCCTATCCTCAAAGAAAATCCGCGCGAGGCCGAAATCGTCTCGCATCGGTTGATGCTACGCGCCGGCATGATCCGCCAGCAGGGGCAGGGCAGTTTTTCCTGGCTGCCGCTGGGCAAGCGGGTGCTGGACAAGGTCTGCAAGATCATCCGCGAGGAGCAGAACCGCGCCGGCGCGCTGGAGATTCTCATGCCGACCATCCAGTCGGCCGATCTGTGGCGCGAGAGCGGGCGCTACAACGACTATGGCAAGGAGATGCTGCGCATCAAGGACCGCCAGGACCGCGACATGCTCTACGGACCGACCAACGAGGAGATGGTCACCGAGATTTTTCGCGCTTACGTCAAGTCCTACAAGGACCTGCCGCTCAACCTCTACCATATCCAGTGGAAGTTCCGTGACGAGGTGCGGCCGCGCTTCGGCGTGATGCGTTCGCGCGAATTCCTGATGAAGGACGCCTATTCCTTCGATCTCGACTTCGAGGGCGCGCGAGCCGCCTATAACAGGATGTTCGTCTCCTATCTCCGGACCTTCACCCGCATGGGCCTGCAGGCAATCCCGATGCGGGCCGACACCGGGCCGATCGGCGGCGATCTCAGCCACGAATTCATCATCCTGGCCGACACAGGCGAGAGCCAGGTCTTCTGCCATCGCGATTATCTGTCGCTTGCCGTGCCCGGCGCGAACACGGACTTCGCCAATGACGGCGAAATTGCCGATATCGTCAAGACGTGGACGACGCCTTATGCCGCGACCGACGAGATGCATGACGAGGCGGCCTGGGAGAAGGTTCCGACAGGCGACCGGGTCTCGGCGCGCGGCATCGAGGTCGGCCATATCTTCCACTTCGGCGAGAAATACTCCAAGCCGATGGGCGCCAAGGTGACCGGGCCCGACGGCAAGGATCATTTCGCCTCGGGCGGCTCCTACGGCATCGGCCCGTCGCGGCTGGTCGCGGCGATCATCGAGGCCAGCCACGACGAGAACGGCATCATCTGGCCCGAAGCGGTGGCGCCGTTCGATATCGGCCTGATCAACATGAAGGCGGGCGACGCCGACTGCGATCGCGTCTGCGACGAACTCAATGCCGCCTTCACCGCCGCCGGCAAGGATGTGCTTTACGACGATACCGACCAGCGGCCGGGCGGCAAATTCGCCACCGCCGACCTGATCGGCCTGCCCTGGCAAGTGATCGTCGGACCGCGCGGCGTGGCCGCCGGCGAGATCGAGATCAAGAATCGCAAGAGCGGCGAGCGCGTGACGCTGCCGATCGCCGACGCGAAAAAACGCTTCGGTGTCGCCGCATGAGCGAGGCGGCGGCAGCGAGATCGGCCGGCGCCGGCCCTTTTTCCATCTTCGAACGCACGGTTGCGTGGCGCTATTTGCGTTCGCGGCGCAAGGAGACGGTGATCTCGGTGATCGCCTCGATCTCCTTCCTCGGCATCATGCTGGGCGTTGCCACGCTGATCGTGGTGATGGCCGTGATGAACGGGTTCCGCGCCGAGCTTTTGACGCGCATTCTCGGCGTCAATGGCCATCTGATCGTGCAACCGCTCGATTCGCCGCTCGAGGACTATGCCCAGGTCGCCAGCCGCATCAACGGTGTGGCCGGGGTCAAATACGCCATTCCGCTGATCGATGGCCAGGTGCTGGCGCAAGGCAATGTCGGCGGCGGCAGCGGCGCGCTGGTTCGCGGCATCCGGGGTGAAGACCTCGGCAAGATCGCCATCGTTGCCAGCAACATCAAACAAGGCTCGCTCGACGGCTTCGATACGGGCGACGGTGTCGCCATCGGCAAGCGGATGGCCGAGAATCTTGGCCTGACGCTCGGCGATACCATCACCTTGATCTCGCCGGACGGCGATGTGACGCCGCTCGGCACCACGCCGCGCATGAAGGGTTACAAGATCGCGGCGATCTTCGAAGTCGGCATGTCGGAGTATGACAGCTCCATCGTCTACATGCCGTTCTCCGAGGCGCAGCTCTATTTCAACATGGACGGCCGGGCGCAGACCATCGAGATCTATGTCGACAATCCCGATGATGTCGACGCGCTGAAGCCGAAGGTGGAGGAGGCGGCACAACGCCCCATCGACCTGGTCGACTGGCGCCAGCGCAACGAGACCTTCTTTTCTGCCCTGCAGGTCGAGCGCAACGTGATGTTCATGATCCTGACGCTGATCGTGCTGGTGGCGGCGCTCAACATCATTTCCGGACTGATCATGCTGGTGAAGGACAAGGGGCATGATATCGCCATCCTGCGCACCATGGGCGCCTCGCGCGGCGCCATCCTGCGTATCTTCCTGATGACGGGTGCGGCGATCGGCGTGACGGGCACGCTCGCCGGCGTGCTGCTCGGCGTCTTGATCTGCACCAACATCGAATCGATCCGCCAGTTCTTCTCCTGGATGACCGGCAAGGTGCTGTTCAATCCGGAGCTGTATTTCCTCAGCCAGTTGCCGGCCAAGATGGATCCACGCGAGACGACCTATGTCATCATCATGGCGCTGGCGCTGTCCTTCCTGGCAACGGTGTTTCCAGCGTGGCGGGCGGCCCGCCTCGATCCGGTCGAAGCCTTGAGGTACGAGTAGTGGCCGAGGTCATTATCGAGCTGAAGAGCGTCGAGCGGCACTACGTCCAGGGGCCGCGCAAGCTCACCATCCTGAACGGCGCCGACTTCTCGCTGCGGCGCGGTGAGATGGTGGCGCTGGTAGCCCCTTCGGGCTCCGGCAAGTCGACGCTGCTGCACACGGCGGGGCTGCTGGAGCGTCCTGACGCCGGAGACGTGATCCTGTCCGGACGCGCCTGTGGCCGGCTGTCCGATGACGAGCGCACCTCGATCCGCCGCAACGATGTCGGCTTCGTCTACCAGTTCCATCATCTGTTGCCGGAGTTTTCCGCGCTGGAAAACATCATGATGCCGCAGCTGATCAAGGGGCTGCCGCGCAAGGAAGCGGGCGAGCGCGCGGCGCAACTGCTCGACTACATGCAGATCGGCAAGCGGGCGTCGCACCGGCCATCCGAGCTGTCCGGCGGCGAGCAGCAGCGCGTCGCCATTGCACGCGCGGTCGCCAATGCGCCGCTGGTGCTGCTCGCCGACGAGCCGACCGGCAACCTCGACCCGGTCACCGCCTCCTATGTGTTCGAGGCGCTGGAGGCGCTGGTGCGGCAATCGGGGCTCGCCGCGCTGATCGCCACCCACAATCATGAACTGGCATCGCGCATGGACCGGCGTGTCACGCTGGCCGACGGCAAGGTGGTGCCGCTGTAAGGAACGGTTCTCACCCGGCATGTACCGCGCGGGGGTAGCTTAGAATCGCCAGTGAGCGTTCATTGCGATCAGAGTGGACGATATCGCGCTCGTCGCCAGGATGAACAACCAGATTACAAGGTTGCGAGAGAGGCGTCGCCGGCGGCCTTGTCGCATGCGCTTTCGCCAACGGTCACCTTGATTCGCGCCTCCGTACTTCCCCATATCCATCGCCCGGCAGTGCCCCAGCCCAAGAATTATTGCTTCGGCCACGCTTTAATACAAGCGCGCGCTAATCCTGATCTCCAGGACTGGAAGCCTACGCCGCCGCGCTTTCAGCATCGTCTCGTGGCGAACGATTAACCTTTCGCTAACCGTGCAAAATTCCCCGCCTATCGCTCTATCCCCTAGCGATTGACATTGGAACAAAATTAGAACAAATTGGAAACATATCCACAACAGGAGAGAGTTATGACCGATCTGGTTCAGGATGTCATCTCGCTGGTTTGCATGAGTGCGTTTCTTGTTTCCATGGCGATCTGGATCGGAGCCATGTGAGTTGGCGGCGTCTGCCATCGCTGTTTCCCGATGGCCCTAAGCCGCTCCGCCGTTAAGCTTTTCTTGCCGCCGCGACGTTAGGGTGCGTCTCCAGGCAGGGAGCAGCGTCCAGGTGTCGCCCATCGTCACGGCCATTCTCGTGGCCAGCAATCTCGGACTGATCTTTCTCTTGATGACCGTGCCGCTTGGTTTGCGCACGGTCCGGTCCAGCCGCATTGTGGCAATGGACCGGCAGCGCCTGTGGCAGGCGCTGTGGCCGCTTGGCAGCGATGCCGGCTGGTCCGGCGAGATCCTGTCGGCGCAGCCGCTGGACGAAGAGGGCGTGGCTCGCATCATGCTGTCGTGGGAAGGCCGCGACGGCAAGCCGATAGAGCGCAGGGCGCGGTTTGAAGATGTCGTCGAGGGCAGCCGCTTCTCGATGCGGGTGATCGAGGATACCGCGCTCGATGGCTCGTTCTGGAAGGATTATGGCGAGACCGCCGAGCTGGTTTCGGAGGGCAGCGGCACACGCGTGACGCTCAGCCGGACCGACCGGTATCGCGGCGTCGCCTTCCTGGTGTTCCGCTACTTCGCCATGCGCCGCGAGCTTTCCAAGCTGCAGCGCTGGGCAAGGACCGGGCAGTACCGCAAGGGCGGCTGGTTCGAGCATCCGCTGAGCCAGGTCGGCTTTGCCGTGCTATCGGCATTGCTCCTGTGGCCGTTCTTCGGCCTCCACCTCGGCGGGCTGGCGCTGGCCGCGATCCTGACGTCGGTGGTGGCATTGCACGAACTCGGCCACATGGCGGCGTTCCGGCTGGCGGGCCATCGCAGGGCGCGGATGATCTTCATCCCGCTGCTTGGCGGCATCGCCATTGGCGGACGACCCTACAACAGTCGTTTCGAAGTGGCCTTCGTGGCCTTGATGGGGGCGGGGTTCTCCGCCTTCCTGGTGCCGATCGTCATCGCCGCCAGCGTGCTTGCCGGCAACGAGGGTCACAAGGCTGCCGCCGCGCTGCTGGCCGCCCTTGCAGGCTGCGCTGCCCTGTTCAACATCGCCAATCTGGTGCCGGTGTGGAAATTCGACGGCGGCCAGGTGCTGCGCCAGATCTGCCCAGGGCCGGTGGTCCTGGCGCTGGCGTCCTTCTCGCTGCTTTCGGCCTTTCTGGCGCTTGGCTGGCGGGCTGGTTTTTCCTCGGGCTTCCTGCTGGCGGCCGGTGCGGTGTTTTCGATCCTCAGCCTGCTCACCGTCGGCAGCGGGGTGAAGCCGCGTCACGAACTGGAGCCGATCGGCACCCTCGACCGTTTCGTCATCGCAGGCGCCTTGCTGGCGGTGTTCGCCATCCATGGCTGCGGCGTGCTATGGGCTTCCGCCCAACTGATCTAAGGGCGCTCGGAACCCACAGCTTTCGACTCGGCCTGACCTGAATCTCAATACACCTTATGCAGTTCCCAGGCCGACAGTGTCAGCCGGCCTTGCGCGAAGCTTCGGCGGGCAAGGCCGTCGCGGGACCGAACACGTCCTCGAAAGCGGATTTCAGTGCCAGGTCGAGATCGGCCATGGTCAGGAGCAGGCCGAGATCGACGAGGCTGGTGACGCCGTGGTCCTGCACGCCGCAAGGAACAATGCCGCCGAAATGGGCGAGGTCCGGCTCGACATTGATGGCGATGCCGTGAAAGCTCACCCAGCGCCGCAGCCGGATGCCGATCGCCGCGATCTTGTCCTCGGCCGGCGCACCGTCCCGCAGCGCAGGGCGATCGGGCCGCACCACCCAGACACCGACCCGGTCCTCGCGGCGCTCGCCGCGCACGTTGAAGGCGGCGAGCGTGCCGATGATCCATTGTTCGAGCGCGGCAACGAAGGCGCGCACGTCCTCGCGCCGACGCTTCAGGTCGAGCATGACATAGGCAACCCGCTGGCCGGGCCCATGATAGGTGTATTCGCCGCCGCGTCCTGCCGAAAAGACCGGAAAGCGGTCCGGCTCGATCAGGTCCTCGATGCGGGCGCTGGTGCCGGCGGTGTAGAGCGGCGGATGTTCGACCAGCCAGACGATCTCGGCGGCAGCTCCGCTGCGGATCGCCTCGGCGCGCGCCTCCATGAAGGCAAGCGCGTCGGGATAGGCGGTAAGGCCGGGTTCGACCAGCCATTCGACCGGCGCCGAACCGGGCAAGGGCAGGAATGACGTGGCGATCTGGCTGCGTTCAGTCATGACGTATCGCTTTGCTTATCCATGTCACGGCCCCAAAACCGCCTTGCCCTTTTGGGCGACATGCCTTTGGCCTCCATATGGCGATATCGGGCGCAAACGTCCAGTTCGGGATGCTCATTGCAATCCTGTGGAACGTTATGCCAATTGCCTGACATTATTGCTCGCCACGCACTTGTTTCGCCGGAAACGATTTGCTACACGCCGCGAGCCGGTCGGTTCCGGCTCCTACCACGTGCGGTCGTGGCGGAATTGGTAGACGCGCAGCGTTGAGGTCGCTGTGGGGCAACCCGTGGAAGTTCGAGTCTTCTCGACCGCACCAGTATTTCCTGAGGCAAGCCTTCGGACGTCTTGAAATGACCTCCTGCAATCTGGCGATCATCAGATCCTGAGTATGGCGCCGGCCTGCTATAAGGGCCGGATCTCGGTTCCACTCGGCAGATCAAAGGTCACGACGAGGCCGCTTGGCTGGTTGTCGTGCAACTCGATCTTGCCGCCGTGCCCCTGGATGATATCCGCTACGACGGAAAGGCCGAGCCCGAAGCCGTGCTTCGAGGCAACGCCGCGTGACATGTCCTCCTTGAAGAACGGTTCGAACACGCGCGAGCGCGCTGTCATGGAAATGCCCGGCCCATCGGGAGGCAGTAGGAGCACCGATGCCTGGACTATTTCAGGTGAAAATGGCTGCATGCATGAAGTGATCTTAAGTTTTGTTGCGCAATCTTGGCTTGATCTTGGCTCCGTGCGCGCCTCTGGAACGGCAAAGCGTCAGACTCGGGAGTGTTTGATAGTCCCGCTCGTCAGGACGTTGGGCCGGCCTGACCGCTGCCGAGAGGGATTTTTTGTCGGCCAACTAAAGTTCACCAGCGGCTGGCCGCTTCCTCAGCTGAGCTGCTAAACAAGGCTGTCGCTGTTTTGTTATTGCTCTCAGCTCGCTTGACAAAGCGATCCAGACCACGGCACGAATCGCTTCGTGGGTTTTGGCAAAGGGGAGATACCATGAAGAAGACTTATGTGAAGCCGATGTTCGTAAGGCGCGAAAAGCTGTCCGCCGTGACGGCGATAGCTTGTCCTAGCTTCGGCTGCCCGACCTAAGGGCTGGGCCGAACCGGCTTCTGCCAGATCGCCCGCCGTCGAAAGCGGGCGGGCTTCCATCGTGGCGTGAGCTTTTCGACTGTTTGGAAGGGACCGCTGGGCCGCGCATTCAGATCGCGCCGCCCCGTGCTCCGGGAACTGCCCTTAGGCAGCCTGTTCCCAGAGGTTATGCAGCCTTCTTCATCCGTGCCAGCGTATCGGCCACCTCCTCGCCGAAGGAGGACGGCGTCGGCACGATGATGACGCCGGCATGGCCCATGCGGCGGCCTTTCGGGCAGACAGGCCGATGATCTGGGCGATCGGCAATCAGCCAAGAATGATGAAGCAAGGTGACTGACGTAACTCGGCCAGCCGGCGAGCTACCCCGTCCATCCCAGCCCAGCCGAGATGCAATTAATCGACACCAGCAAGGCGTCAGTTGCCCGCTTTTGATCCGTCGTCCTTGCCCTGACATCACGCAGCAGATCGACCTGCAGCCGGTGGATGTCGTCCATCTGCCGCCGCAGGCTGTCGAAACGCCGCTTGAACATCGGAAAGCGCTCGGAAAGATCACCCCCTGTGAGGTCGCCGATCAGGCGTCGCGTCAACTCGTACTCCCCGGCGATGCGGGCATAGATTCGTTTGGCGGCATCGCTGTCGGACACAAGGCCGGCGTAGAGCCGCGCGATCTCCATGTCGGCCTGGTAGAGCGTCTTCTCGGCTTCGTCGACGACCAGGCGGAAAAAGCGCGAGTGCTCGAACATGCGGGCCAGAAGGTCGCGCCCGACCTCGCCGCGCACCGCGACGAAGGCGCTCAGCGCGCTGCCGATGCCATACCAGCCGGTCAACAGATGACGGTTCTGGCTCCAGGCGAACACCCATGGAATGGCGCGCAGGTCGGCGATGCCGTTGGCGCCGAAACGGCGATCCGGCCGTGAGCCCATTTTCAGGAGCGCCAGTTCCGCGACCGGGCTCGCCTGGTTGAAATAATCGAGGAAGCCGGGCTCGGCCATCAGCGTGGCATAGGATGCCTGCGACATACCGGCGAGCGCCTCGAGCGCTTCGTCGAACTCCGGCGTCTCCTTCGTCTCGGCATCGCCCGGCGATCCGACGCTGTGGGCCAGAACAGCGGCGGCGAGGATCTCGAGCTGGTTGAGGCCGGTGCCGCGATTGGCGAATTTCGACGATACAACCTCGCCTTGCTCGGTCACCCGCATGGTGCCGGCGACGGTGCCTTGCGGCTGCGCCGCGATCGCCCGGCCGGTCGGCGCGCCGCCACGGCTGACGGAGCCGCCGCGGCCGTGAAAGAAACTGATCCCAACCTTGTGCTTGCGCCCGACGGCAGCGAGCCGCTTCTGCGCTTTGGCCAGTTCCCAATTGGAGGCGAGGAAGCCGCCGTCCTTGTTGGAATCGGAATAGCCGAGCATGATTTCCTGGCGCGCGCCGAAATCGCGCACCGTGCGCCTCACCAGCGAGACGTCGAGCAATCCGTTCAATATGCCAGGGGCGGCCTGCAGGTCGGCGATGGTCTCGAACAAGGGCACGATCCGCAGCCTGATTGTGCCGCCGGCGGGCGCGGTCGAAAGTCCGCAATATTGCGCCAGCAGATAGACCGCGAGCAGATCGTCGGCGGAGCGGGTCATCGAGAGAACGAAAGAGCCGACAGCCTCGGGATCAGAGCTGGAGATGTGCCTGGCGATGACGGAGAATGTCGAAAGCAGTTCGCCTGCTTCAGCCGAGAGCCGCCCAGCGTCTATCTCCAGCCGCTCGCCCTCGCTGATGGCTTTGCGAATGCGCGCCGACCATTGCGGCGTGCCAGCCGCGACCGGATCGGCGGGGTTCGTCAGCGCAAACAGTTCGGCCAGCACGCGGTTGACGACCGTGGAGTTCTGCCTGAGGTCGAGCGAGACGGTGCGGAAGCCGAAGCTGCCGACCTGCCAGAGCAGAGGCTGGACGAAACGCCTGGCCACCGCGCGCCCGCCGATTGCTTCGAGAACGCTCGACAGCCCCTCCAGATCGGCACGAAACGCGTCCGGCGACGGGTACGCCGCCGCACCGCCGTCCCGTGTCGCCTCCAGCCGGGCAAGCAGGGCCGAAGCGAATTGGCGGAGCGGTTCGTCAGGGTTGCGGGCGTTGATCCCATCAGCCTGTCGGCTTTTATCAAGCGCCGTTTGCAGCACCGGCTTGAAGCTCGCCGGCAGGTCGATGACGTTCGAGCTGGCGCTGAGCACCGTCACCAGCCGCTGCATCTGCGCCAGATACCAGCCTATGGCCGTATCGCGGTATTCGGCCAGGGCATGGGCGGTGACGGCGGCCGTCACATTCGGGTTGCCGTCGCGGTCGCCGCCGATCCACGAGGCATAGCGCATGAAGGAGGGGATTCTGATCGACGCTGCCGGATAGTGGCGCTCGAAGGCGCCTTCAAGCCTGCCATAGAGCTGCGGCGTTGCCTCGAAGATGACTTCACGAAAGAAATGCAGGCCCCAGGCGATTTCGCGTTCGACCGTCGGGCGCTCCAGCCGCAGCTCGCCCGTCATCCACAGAAGCTCGATCTCGCTTTCCAGATCGGCGACCAGCAGATCGCGTTCGCGCGGCGCCCAGCGCGGCTGGTCGAGTTCGGTCAGCTTGCGATAGATACGGCGGTGGATCTCCAGCACCGTGACGCGTTTGGCCTCCGTCGGATGCGCGGTCATGGTCGGGCCGACGCAGAGTTCGTCGAGGCTCGCCTGGACCTGCTCCGCCGAATGGCCGTTCGCCGCCATCCGCGCGATCACACTGCCGAAGGAGCCGGGCACGTCGTCGACACCCGCGCCTTGTTCGAGTTCGCGGCGCGCCCGCATGGCGAGCAACTCGTCGGCAATGGCGAGCAGCTGGAACCAGACGCCGCTCGCCTGAAGCGCCGGGATGCGCTGCTCCGCGGCAAGCGAGACAAGCGACCGACGTCCGGTCAGAACGGCGGCGATCTCCGGCTCCCGCGCGCTTGCGACCTGAAGCAGCAGGCGCAACAAGAGGCTGCGCTCGTCCTCCCGAAATTTGATGCGTCTGCTCTGTTCCAAACGCTTCAAGCCGCCTTCTTCGTTCGCTCCAAAGTCTCGGCCACGACGTCGCCGAAGGACGACGGCGTCGGCACGATGATGACGCCGGCCTCTTTCAGGATCTCGACCTTCTCCTGCGCGGACTCACCGAAAGCCGAGATGATGGCGCCGGCATGGCCCATGCGGCGGCCTTTCGGGGCGGAAAGCCCGGCAATGTAGGCGATCAGCGGCTTTCTCATATTGTCGCGCGCCCAGATCGCGGCTTCGGCTTCCTGCGGTCCGCCGATCTCGCCGATCATCACCACGGCGTCGGTCTCGTCGTCCTGCTCGAACAGCTTCAGAACGTCCTTGAAGGAGGAGCCGTTGATCGGATCGCCGCCGATGCCGACGCTGGTCGAGACGCCGATGCCGAGCGCCTTCATCTGCGAGGCGGCCTCGTAGCCCAGCGTGCCCGACCGCCCGACGATGCCGACGCGGCCGGGAAGGTAGATGCTGCCGGGCATGATGCCCATCAGCGCCTGTCCGGGCGTAATGATGCCGGCGCAGTTCGGCCCGACCAGCCGCATGCGGTCCTCGAAGCGGTAGCGACGCATGTAGCGCTTGACCTGCATCATGTCTTGCGAGGGGATGCCGTCAGTGATGCAGACGCAGAGTTTTATTCCCGCGTCCGCCGCCTCCATGATCGAATCGGCGGCGAAGGGCGGCGGCACGAAGACGATGCTGGCCTCGGCACGGGTTTCGCGCACCGCGCCCTTGACGGTGTTGAAGATCGGCAGGCCAAGATGCGTCTGGCCGCCCTTGCCGGGGGTGACGCCGCCAACGAGCTTGGTGCCGTAGCGCTTCATGTCCTCGGCATGGAAGCTGCCGATCTTGCCGGTGAAACCTTGCACGATGACGCGCGTGCTGCGGTTGAGCAGGATTGCCATTCTTCTGTCCTCCCTCAGGCTGCTTTTTTACTGGTGGCCGCGCGCCATGCGGCGACGGCTTTTTCGGCGGCTTCGGCGAGCGTGTCGGCGACGATCACCGCCTCGCCGGAATCGGCCAGGATCTTGCGTCCTTCCTCGGCCCTGGTGCCGGACAGCCGCACCACAAGCGGCACGCTGACGCCGACCTCGCGGATCGCCTTGATGACGCCCTCGGCAACCCAGTCGCAGCGGTTGATGCCGGCAAAGATGTTGACCAGGATGGTCTCGACATTCTTGTCGCCGAGCACGGCGCGGAAGGATTTCGCCACACGCTCGGGCGAGGCGCCGCCGCCGATGTCGAGGAAATTGGCCGGCTCGCCGCCGGCGATCTTGATCATGTCCATCGTCGCCATGGCGAGCCCGGCGCCGTTGATGATGCACCCGATATTGCCTTCGAGGCCGACATAGGAGAGGCCGCGGTCGCTGGCGAAGGTTTCGCGCGGATCTTCCTGGCTCTTGTCGCGCAATTCGGAGATTTCCGGCCGCCGGAACAGCGCGTTCTCGTCGAACGACATCTTGGCGTCGAGCGCCACCAGGCTGCCGTCGCGGGTCACCACCAGCGGATTGATCTCCAGCATCGAGGCGTCGTAGTCGCGGAACACTTGGTAGCAGCTGAAGATGGTCTCGGTCGCCTTGCCGATCAGGCTGTCCTCCAGCCCGAGCCCGAAGGCGATCTCGCGTGCCTGGAAGCGCTGCATGCCGACGCCCGGGTCGACGGTGGCGCGGATGATGGAATCCGGCGCTCTTTCGGCGATCTCCTCGATCTCCATGCCGCCGGCGGCCGAGGCGACGATCATGACGCGCTCTTCCTTGCGGTCGAGCACGAAGCCGAGATAAAGCTCCTGCGCGATGTCGACGGCTTCCTCAAGGTAGAGGCGCGAGATCAGCTTGCCGCGCGGGCCGGTCTGGTGGGTCACCAGCTTGCGCCCGAGCATGGCTTCGGCGGCGCTGGAAATCTCCTCGTCATTGGCGCAGAGCTTGATGCCGCCGGCCTTGCCGCGCGCGCCGGAATGAACCTGCGCTTTCAGCACCCATTTGCCGCCGCCGATTTCGCGCGCCCGGTAGGTGGCTTGCTCGGGGCTGTAGGCCAGGCCGCCGCGCGGCACGTGCACTCCATGCCGGGCGAGCAGTTCCTTGGCCTGATATTCGTGGATGTCCATTTTTTCTCCTCCGCAAATCGTCAAAGTGCCGCGACGCGGCCCTTGTTGGCTAATTAAGCTGGCCGGCGCGTTCGATGGCGTCGTTGACCACCAGCACGTTGCGCGCCATGCGTTCCGAAGCGGCGTCGATCATCTTGCCGTCGAGCGCGGCGGCGCCTTTGCCTTGCGCCTCGGCTTCCTTCAGCACCTCCAGGATGCGGCGGGCGCGCGTGACTTCCTTCTCCGGCGGCGAGAACACATCGTTGGCCAAAGCAATCTGCGAGGGATGGATCGCCCATTTGCCTTCGATGCCGAGTGCGGCGGCGCGCCGGGCGGCCGCCTTGTAGCCTTCCGGATCGGAGAAATCGCCGAACGGCCCGTCAATGGCGCGCAGGCCATAGGCGCGGCAGGCGACGGTCATGCGCGACAGGGCGAAATGCCACTGGTCGCCGGGATAGTCGGGGTTGAGGCCGCCAATGTTGACGGTGCGCGCCTTGTTTGAGGCAGCATAGTCGGCAACGCCGAAATGCATCGCTTCCAGCCGGCCGGGCGTCGCGGCGATGGCCTCGACATTGGCCATGCCGAGCGCGGTCTCGATCAGCGCTTCGAGACCGACCCGGGTCTTGTAGCCCTTGGCCATCTCGATCTGGTTGACCATGGCCTCGACCATATAGAGGTCGGCGGGCACGCCGACCTTCGGCACCAGGATGGTGTCCAGCCGGTCGCCGGCCTGTTCCATCACGTCGACGACGTCGCGGTACATATAGTGCGTGTCGAGGCCGTTGATGCGCACCGAGACTGTCTTGCCCTTTGCGCGCCAGTCGATGTCGTTGAGTGCCTGGATGATGTTCTTGCGGGCGCGTTCCTTGTCGGGCGGAGCGACAGCGTCCTCGATGTCGAGGAAGACGAAATCGGCGGCGCTGTTGGCCGCCTTGTCGATCATCTCCGGGCTGGAGCCGGGAACCGCCAGCTCGCTGCGCTGCAGCCTGAGCTTCTTGAGATGGTTGATGGTGTGGCTCATCTTCTCATCCTCAAGCGGCTTCGGCGACCGGCACCGCGGCCGAGGCGCGGAAATGCTGGATGGCGGCGCCGACTCCGGACCCCGGCGCCAGCCGCACGCCGCAATCGAGCAACGCCATTTCGGCCGCCGACAGCGAGGCCAGCACCATCACCTCGTTCAGCCAGCCGAGATGGCCGATACGGAAGACCTTGCCAGCCACCTTGTTGAGGCCGCCGCCAAGCGACGTCTGGTACTTCTGGTAGGCCTTTTTGACGATTTCAGCGCTGTCGATGCCTTCCGGCACGAGGATGGCGCTGACCGTGTCGGAGTGCCATTTCGGCGCCTTGGCGCAGAGTTTCAGCCCCCAGGCGTCGACCGCCTTGCGCACGCCTTCGCCAAGGCGATTGTGGCGGGCAAAGATATTCTCCAGCCCTTCCTCGGCGATGAGGTCGAGCGAGGCGCGCAGACCGCGCAGCAATTGCGTCGCCGGCGTATAGGGGAAATAGCCGGCATCGTTGGCGCGGATCATGTCCTCGAAGGAGAAGAAGCAGCGCCGGTGTGTGGCGGTTCTCGAAGCGATGAGCGCCTTCTTGCTGACCGACAGGAAACCGAGGCCGGCAGGCAGCATGAAACCCTTCTGCGAACCGCTGACGGCGCAGTCGACGCCCCATTCCTCCTGGCGGAAGTCGATCGAGCCGATCGACGAGACGCCGTCGACGAAAAGCAGGGCAGGGTGGTTCGCATCGTCGAGCGCCGCGCGGCAGCCGGCGACGTCGCTGGTGACGCCCGTCGCCGTCTCGTTCTGGGTGCAGAAGATGGCCTTGATGCGGTGCGTCTTGTCCGCCTTCAGCCGCTCCGCATAGAGCTCGAGCGGAACGCCGGTTCCCCATTCGCAGTCGATCACGTCGACCTCGAAGCCGAGCCGCTCGGCCATGTCGACCCACAGATGCGAGAACTGGCCGAAGCGCGACATCAAAACGCGGTCGCCAGGGCTGAGCACATTGGTCATCGCCGCTTCCCAGGCACCGGTGCCGGAGGACGGGTAGATGAAGACGCGGCCGGTTTCGTTCTTGAAGACTTTCTTGATGTCCTCGAACAGCGGCAGGGTGAGATCGGGGAAGGTGGCGGCGCGCATGTCCTCCATCGGCAGGTTCATCGCCTGCCGCACTTGCTCGGGAATGTTTGTGGGTCCTGGGATGAAGAGATGAGTGAACCCAGCCATGTACGAACTCCTCCGATCGTTTTGGATTGTGGAGGGAGTGTCGCGTCGATGCGGCCGGCCAACAACACCTTGCCGGGTAAGTAGTTGGCCCGCGCGGGTGGGGTGCTCCTACCCGGTTGGCCTACCCGATAGGTGACTTGGGGCTTCGGCGCTTCTCGCTCGAATAGAGCGCTACCGCCATGGCGCGGTTGCGGACATCCAGCTTGTCGTAGAGATTCTTGAGGTGATATTTCACCGTATTCTCGGAGATGCCGGTCCGGGTCGCGATCTGCAAATTGGTCCAGCCGTCGGACAGCACCGCCAGCAGTTCACGCTCGCGCACGGTCAGTCGAGACAGAGGCGTGTCGTTGACCTTGTTGATGTCGATATAGGGGATGCAGATGCGGCCGTGCGCGACCGCCAGGATCGTGTCGAAGATGATGGCGGGATCGTCGAACTGGAAGCAGTAGCCCTGCGCCCCCAGGCGCACGCACTGTTTCAGGATGCCGATGTCATGGTCGTTTGAAAAGACGGCGATGCGAACGTTGAGCTTGCTGCCCTGGACCTCGGCCAGGACGTCCGCGCCGTCCATGTCAGAGAGCTTCCAACCGATCACGGCGACATCGAACTCCTGTGCCGTGGCAAGCTCCAGGAAATGCCTGCCGCTTTGTACCGAGGCCAAAAGTTCGAACCGCCCGTCGCATTCCAGCATTTCGCGCAGAGCCGATATGACGAGCGGATTGCGTTCGGCGACGACCACGCGAACGCGCCGCTCTTCGATTGCCTTGTTCTCTGTCCGTGACCTGATCTTCAAGGGCTTTCGGCTTTTTTGTTGCGGCCTGGCGGGTCCTGGCGATGCCTGGACCTGCGTCATGGGTAATTCTGCCCCAATGGCGCGAGGGTGCTCTTTCCCCAGCGACATCAGCTGTCGCGCCGCCGGAAGCCGAAGGGCGCCCTTCTTTTGATGAAATCGATAGTCCGTGCGCGCATGACAACACGGCATCGGCGAAGCCCGACGTGAGCGGGCAAGCATGCGTTTGACCTGAGATTCCCGAGCGTTAGAAGGCCATGTTGCGAAGTTGAAGCGTGTTGGGCCGACGTCGCTTTTGCACAGGCACCGGGCCGAAAAACCGGTTTCCACTTTGCGGACTCATGGTCTAGACCTGATTTGCACCTTTTCCGGGATTCTGATGGCGGGAGGCGCTGGTGGAAGGCCAGGACGAACGGACGACGGGCGCCAAGGCCGCCGACGAGCACCACGCCGACATCTATGGCGAGGACGGTGCCGTCCTTTCGTCCTTCCTCGCCCGGATTGGTGCGGCGATCGCCGACCGCGACACGCTGACCCTCAAGCGTGAAGTCGACGACCTGCATCAGTCGGAACTTGGCGACCTCATCGAGGCGCTGCACCCCGAACAACGGCTTGCCTTGGTCGATCTGCTGGGCGCCGACTTCGACTTCTCCGCTTTGACCGAAGTCGACGAGGCGATCCGCATGGATATCGTCGACAATCTGCCCAATGCGCAGATCGCGCAGGCGGTGCAGGAGCTCGATTCCGACGATGCGGTCTACATCCTGGAAGACCTCGAGCCGGAAGACCAGGACGAGATCCTGTCGCAACTGCCGTTCACCGAGCGGATCAGGCTGCGCCGTTCGCTCGACTACCCGGAAGAGACCGCCGGAAGGCGCATGCAGACCGAGTTCGTCGCGGTGCCGCCCTTCTGGACGATCGGCCAGACCATCGACTACATGCGCGAGGACAAGAACCTTCCCGAGCGCTTCAGCCAGATCTTCGTCATCGATCCGACCTTCAAGTTGCTGGGCGCCATCGATCTCGACCAGATCCTGCGCACCAAGCGCGCGGTCAAGGTCGAGGAAGTCATGCATGAGACGCGGCACGCCATCCCGGCCACCATGGACCAGGAAGAGGCGGCGCGGGAATTCGAACAATACGATCTCTTGTCGGCGGCCGTGGTCGACGAGAACGAGCGGCTGGTCGGCGTGCTGACCATCGACGACGTCGTCGACGTCATCCAGCAGGAAGCGGAGGAAGACCTGCTGCGCATGGGCGGCGTCGGCGACGAAGAGCTCTCCGACAGCATTCTGGCGACCTCGCGCTCGCGCGTTCCCTGGCTGCTCGTCAATCTCTTGACCGCATTTCTGGCGGCATCGGTGATCGGCCTGTTCGACCACACGATCGAACGGATCGTGGCGCTCGCCGTGCTGATGCCGATCGTGGCCGGCATGGGCGGCAATGCCGGGTCGCAGACCATGACCGTCACCGTGCGGGCGCTGGCGACCAGGGATCTCGACATCTACAATGCCGGCCGCATCATCCGGCGCGAAATGGGCGTCGGCTTCATCAACGGCATCGTCTTCGCCATCCTGATCGGCATCGTCGCGGCGGCGTGGTTTCGCGATCCTAATCTGGGCGGCATCATCGCCGCGGCGATGATCATCAACATGTTCGTGGCGGCCCTTGCCGGCATCCTGATCCCGCTGCTGCTCGACCGCTTCAAGGTCGATCCCGCGGTCGCTTCGGCGGTTTTCGTCACCACGGTCACCGATGTCGTTGGATTCTTTGCCTTCCTCGGCCTCGCGACCTGGTGGTTCGGCGTCCGGTAAGTGTCTCAATTGACTTTTACGTAAATGCCGTGCGAGGCTCGTGCGGGGGTGCCCGGTTCGATTCCGGCGGGCAAGGGTTTGGTTCGGGACAGATGGGCGACGCCGCATGGCGATCACCCGGAATTCCGGCATGGAGTGACAATGCGGGAATATTATTCGATCACCGAACTGACCCGCGAATTCGACGTGTCGACGCGGACGCTGCGTTTCTACGAAGACGAGGGGCTGGTGCAGCCGGTGCGTCGCGGCCGCACGCGTCTGTTTCGCCCTTCCGATCGCCATCTCATCCGGCAGATCATGCGTGGAAAACGGCTCGGCTTCTCGATCAACGAGATCCGCGAGATCATCCAGATGTACAAGGAGCCGCCGGGCGAGGTCGGGCAGCTCAAGCTGATGATCAAGCGCATCGAGGAAAAGCGCGAGGATCTCAGGCAGAAGCGCCGCGACCTCGAGGAGACGCTGGCCGAACTCGACCAGGCCGAAGAGTCCTGCGTCGAGCGGCTGGTCGAGCTCGGCGTCAATACCTGACCTGTGCGGTTGCTCCGATGCCTCGCCGCCAGGAACTGTGAAGGCTTGAACCGGCGGTCGATCACGTCATGTTCATCACTCTCGCTTGGCTGTTTGTCGCCGCTGTCACCGTCCACAATCTGGAGGAGGCGGTTTTCCTGCCTGCCTGGTCCGAGCAGGCGGGGCGCTGGCACCGTCCCCTCGCGGCCAACGAATTCCGGTTCGCGGTGTTCGTGCTGGTTGTTCTTGCTGGCGTTGCGGCTTTGCTCGCCACCGTGCAGGGACGGGAGAGTTTCGGCGCCTACGTCCTGTCGGGCTATGCGCTTGCGATGCTGCTCAACGTGGCTTTTCCACATCTCCTCGTCACAATGGTCACGCGCCGCTATATGCCGGGGACCGCGACCGCTCTCGCATTGAACCTGCCGGTCACCGCGGCTCTGCTGCATCAGGCATTTCGCGAGGGATATATTTCGGCGACCGGCTTCGCCTTGACGGCGCCCGCCATTGTCCTGGCCATCGTGCTTCTGCTCCCGGTGCTGTTTTATGTCGGCCGGAAACTGCTTCCGGACACGGCAGGCGCTCCAGGCAAGGCTTCTGACTGATCCCGCCGGACCTCAGATCCAGCGCCGCACGCGTTTGGCGTAGTCGCGGTATTTCTTGCCGAATTTCGCCGCCAACATCTTTTCCTCGCGCTCGATCGCGACCTTCTGGGTGACGAAGGCGGCGACGAAGGCAAGCAGGATGAACCAGGCGATGCCCGAGACGAAGGCAACGCCGATCAGCATCAGCGTGTTGGCCAGGTACATCGGATTGCGGGTGACGCCGAAGGGACCGGTCGTGACGAGATGATCGGGCACGGCGTTGGGATTGAGCGTTGTCCTGGCCCGTATCATGGTGCGGATCGCGGTGAACCAGAGGACGGCGACAGCGAACAAAGCCACCCAACCGGCGGCGAACAGGATGTCGCCCAGCAGGTCGCCGATCCAGGGCAGGGGATAGAGCAGGCCGAGGATGATGCTGAGGGCGATTGCGGCGACGTAGATCACCGGCGGCCACGGTATCAGCCCAGGCTTCGGCTCCGTCATTGCGTCCCTCCCTCCGTCATCTTGTCCTCGGTCTTGGCGGTACACGTTGCGGCAAGATCGGACAGATGCGCCCTGAAGTCCGCAGTCTGGTCGTTGTTGTAGAGCCGATCAAGAGAGCCTTCACCTTCGAGAGTCTCGAGCATACAGCCGCAATAGCTCGAACAGAAGGTTGCGTTGCGCATCTGCTCGCACGAGCGCTGGCAGGTTTTCAGGAAATTGACCCGCGGGGGGTCGACCTGCGCGGGCATCACTTGCGAGAACAGCCAGACGCAACCGATCAGCAGCGGCTGGTGGATCAGGTAGAAGGCCAGGCTGTGGCGGCCGATGAAGACCAGAGGATTGGCCCAGCGGCCTGGCACGCGGCTCGCCAGACGTGCCCGTATACCGGAAGTGGATGCGAGTTTCGCCGCCCCGAGGCCAAGAAGCACGGCCCCAAACCATGGAAACAGCGGCACATAGTCGTTGGAGCGCGGATTGATCGCCGACAGGCCGATCCACCACAGCCACGGATGATCGAGGGCCTCGAAGCGCAGGTAGGCTGGCGCCGCGATGACGAGCGCGGCGACGACAAGCGTCAGCAGCGCCGGCAGGCGCAGGAAGGCGAGGCCAAGCAAGCTCGCCAGCGCGATCTCGTGCAGGATGCCGAAGAAGATGAACCCGTCGGGCGTGGCGATGCGGGTGACGACCGAGATGGCGACCGCCGCGCCGGCGACCATGGCGAACCGCTTCCAGAAACCGTTCCAGCGGATCTGTCGGCCATGGGCGAGATAGAGGCTGACGCCCACCAGGAACAGGAAGGTCGAAGCGATGCAGCGGGCGTAGATCTTCCACCAGCCGAAGGCGGTGAGACCAGGGTCGGTGTAACCGAAGAATTCCAGGTCCCAGGTGAAGTGGTAGCTCGCCATCGCGATCAACGCGATGCCGCGCACGATGTCGATGGCGACGATTCGCTTCGATGGCTCCGGAACGGGTGCGGTCGGCGTGTTGATGCTCATGGTCTCGTGATCTGATTCAGCCCCTCCAAGACGACTATCACGGTTGCACCGGATAGAAGAAGACCGGTCGCCCTGGCCCGGACCGCGCGGCGGAGCCCGCGCCAGCCGCCGGGTTTGGGCCAGCGCGGGAAAGCCTTTGACCGGCTTCGCTTTTTGCCGGGTGTGCGTCGGTTTCCTCTTAATGGGCCTGAAATGTCCGCGCCAGATTTGGCGCCGCGATTCTGTTTGGGGAAGCAATGTCCACCCATGTGCGCCATCCGATCTGGCTTCCGGCCCTCAAGGCCGCGGACGCGCGCACCTTCGCCTCGCTCTACGCGGTCGAATCCTTCGCCCGCGCCATGGTGTCGAGCGTCATCCCGATCCAGGCCTACGAAATCCTGCACAACGAGCAGGTTGTCTCGATCCTCTACACCGTCGTGTCGCTGCTCGGCCTGTCGGTGACCCTGTTCATGCCGATGCTGATCCGCCGCTTCGCGCGGCGGTGGGTGTACACCGCCGGCGCCTGCCTGCTTGCCATAGGCTCGCTGTTCTTCGTTACCCATACGCTCGCCGGGCAACTGGCCGGCATGCTGTGCCGCGTCATGGGCGCCAGCGCGCTGTCGATCACGCTCAACCTCTACATCATGGACCACATCCGCAAGACCGACTTCATGCAGGCCGAATCGCTGCGCATGGCGTGGTCGATGGTTGCCTGGACCTGTGGGCCGACGCTCGGCATCTTTCTTTACGCGCATTTCGGCATCTACGCCGCGCATGGCGCGGTGGCCGTGTTCGCGTTTGCCTTGCTGGCGCTGTTCTGGACCTACCGGCTGGGTGACAACCCGTCGATCCGCCCGGGCAAGACGCGGCCCGCCAATCCGCTCGCCAATATCGGCCGCTTCGTGGCGCAGCCGAGGCTCAGGCTCGCCTGGCTGATCGCCTTCGGCCGGTCCTGCTTCTGGACGACGTTTTTCGTCTATGGGCCGCTGTTCATGGTCATCACCGGGCAGGGCGATATCGCCGGCGGCCTGCTGGTCTCGGCCGGCAACGCGCTTTTGTTCATGGCTATCTTCTGGGGCAAGGCAGGAAAGCGCTTTGGCGGCCGGCGCACCATGACGTTTGCCTATTTCGCCATGTCGGCATCGCTGCTGGCCGCCGGCACGATCGGAGCGACAGCACCGTTGCTGACCGGCGCCTTCCTGTTGTGCGGCGCCTTCTTCACCATCGCGCTCGACGCCCTGGGTTCGACCGCCTTCATGCGCTCGGTACGCTCCTATGAGCGGGCGCAGATGGCGGCGGTCTACCGCACCTATCTCGATTTTTCCGAACTGACGCCGCCGCTGGTCTATTCGGTGGTGCTGGCGTTCTTCGGCCTGGGATCGGTGTTCGTCACCCTCAGCCTGCTGGCGGCGTTTTGCGGCTTCATGACCTGGCGCTACCTGCCGAAGTCCCTGTAGGTATGTCGATATTCAGGTGATGCCGGCCTGACCTGAATCTCGACATACCCTCATGTCACCGCCGCATGGCGCTCGCGCACCCAATTGTGGAAGCGGTGCAGATCATATTCCTCGGGCATCAGCACGCCGGCTGTGTGGCGCATCGAGCGTAGGCCCTTCTGGTTGACCTCGCAGATGGCGGCGTCCTCCTCCAGCACCTGTGTGCCAAAGGTGATGATGTTGTCGATATCGGTCTCGGCGAGGGCCTCGGGCGCGAACAGCCACTCCGCGACAAGCTCCGTCTGTTCGGGACCGAGCGGCACCAGGCGCACGGTCCTGACATAGTCGACATGGCCGACGATGAACATCGAGGGCAGGCTGGTGGCATAGGTCTGGCCGGCGCTGCGTTCCGCCGGCTTCAGCCCTGAGAAGACCGGCCCGTGCGTCTGGCCGTCGCGCGACCAGGTCTGGGCGCCTGCGCGCAAGCCGCCGGAAAATTCCGGCGCGTCATTGTCGGCGTGGCGGAGCCATTCGGGATCGTCATGCCGGCTCATCAGGCCGCGGCCATAGATCGGCACCAGCCGCGACAGGTCCTTGTGGACGCCCGGACAGTGCAGGCACTCGTTGAAGTTTTCCCAAAAGATCTTCCAGTTGCAGTTCATGACCTTGCGCAGCACATGGCCTGAGACCAGCGTTTCGAGCGGCCAGTTGCCGAGGTTGCCGGACGCGGGATCGAAGGAGGATTGCGCCGAGCCGGCGGCATCTTCAGCAAGATTGACGAAGACGAAGCCGCGCCACACCGAGAGCGCGACGCGATAAAGCGGGTGATCGGCCTTGTCGAAGCCGTCAGGCAGCGATTTCGACGGCACGCGCACCAGCTCGCCGCGCAGCGAGTAGGACCAGGCGTGATACGGGCAGGTTATCAGCCGCGCTTTCAGGCGGCCCTCGCTCTCCTGGCAAAGCTGCGAGCCGCGATGGCGGCAGGTGTTGTGGAAGGCGCGCAGCTCACCTGTGTCGTCGCGCAGCACGAGGATGTCCTGCGTGCCGATGCGGAATCGGCGGAAGGCAAGCGGCTGCGCCAGATCGGCCTCGCGGCAGACGAGCAGCCAGTCTCTGTACCAGATGGCGTCGAGATCACGCTTATAGCTCTCCTGGTCCCAATATGCCGATGAGGGCAGCGTCGGCTCGGTACGGGTCAGCCCGTTATAAGGATCGCGCTCGCTGGCATTGGGCTGCATGGCTGGCTTCCTGTGAGGCTTGCCAGCCGACACCCGGCCATGAAGTTTGTCAATCAGGACGGGATGGGAGCGGCTTTGCCGATACGACGCTCCTGCGCTGGCGGCTGTCGGAATTTGGTTTGCCGCGCGCGGCGAATTTCCCTATAGTCACCAACGTCGTCGGTTCCTTTTTGGGAGCCAAGAGGGAATGCGGTGCGGGCGAGGTTTCGCCCAATGCCGTGGCTGCCCCCGCAACTGTGTGCGGTAGTCCTCTCCATATGCCACTGAAGGTTTTCCTTCGGGAAGGTGGGGAAGGGCGCTTATCCGCGAGCCAGGAGACCTGCCGGCGACAGGAAACTGACTTCGATGCCCTCGGGTGGAGGGTGAAAGGACAAGACATGACTACCGCTACCGTCTCCCTCGGCGCCTCCGTCTCCTCGCAGTCGCGCTTCATGCAGCTCGCGCTCGCGGCGCTGCTCGGCATCTTCGTCGTTGGTTTTGTCGGCTTCTCACACATCGATGCGGTCCACAACGCCGCCCACGACTATCGCCACTCGATGGCCTTTCCCTGCCACTAACTGGGATCTGACATCATGAACCTTTTTCGCAACGTCGTGTTCGTCGCGGCGATCGCGGGGCTCGTGGCCGGTGTCGTTCTCGCCTGCATGCAGGCCTATGCGACCGTTCCACTGATCCTGAAAGCGGAAGTCTACGAAAAGGCAGGCGGCGGCCATCATCACGACCATGGCGCGGCACCCGCGGCAACCGATACCGGCGCCGTGAGCACGGCCGCTCCGGCAGGCAATGCCATGAGTTCCGCCGCGCCGGCAGCGGAAGCAGCTGCTCCGGTAGCGGAGGATGAAGGCTGGGCGCCGGCCGACGGCTTAGAGCGTTTCGCCTTCAGCGTGCTTGCCAATATCGTCACCGGCATCGGCTTCGCATTGGTCCTGGTCGCGGTTTCGGAATTCGCAGGCGGCGTCGGCAACTGGCGCCAGGGCGTTTTCTGGGGTCTGGCCGGCTTTGCCGTGTTCACACTGGCGCCTGGCCTCGGCCTGCAGCCGGAGCTGCCTGCAATGCCGGCGGCCGATCTCCTGCCGCGCCAGATCTGGTGGTCGGCAACGGTGGCGGCAACCGCTATCGGCCTTGGCCTGATCGTGTTTCGCAGATCGCTGCCGTTGACCATCCTCGCGGTCTTGCTGATCGTCGCGCCGCACATTGTCGGCGCGCCGCAGCCCGACAGCTTCGAGACACCGATCCCGGAAGGCCTGCATCATCAGTTCGTGGTGGCGGTGACGGTGACAAATCTGGTGTTCTGGCTGTTGCTCGGCGCGGTCGTCGGCGTGGTTCGCGGGCGCTTCACCGGCCCGGCGACCAGCCTGCGCGACAGCTTTGCCTGATCTGGGCAAGCTGACCTTCATCATCGGTGGTGCGCGCTCCGGCAAGAGCGCGCACGCCGAAACCCTGGTGACGGCATTGCCCCCGCCATGGGCCTATATCGCCACGGCGCAAGCCTATGACGACGAGATGCACGAGCGCATCGCGCTGCATCGTTCGCGGCGCGGCGAGGGCTGGTCGACCATCGATGTGCCACTCGACCTTGCCGAAGCGCTAGAGGCGTTGCCGGATGGTCAACCGGTGCTTGTCGACTGCCTGACGCTGTGGCTGACCAATCACATGCTGGCGGATCACGACGTCGAGGCCGTGTGCCGACGGCTGGCGGACGTTCTGTCGCGGCCGCGCGGGCCGTGGTTCGTGGTGTCGAACGAGGTCGGGCAAGGCATCGTGCCCGACAATGCGCTGGCGCGGCGTTTTCGCGACGACGCCGGTCGGCTCAACCAGCGGGTCGCCGCGGTCGCCGATACGGTGCTCCTGATGGTGGCGGGGCTACCGCTCAAGGTGAAATGAAATGACCGAAGACAAGGGCTCCAAAGACCGGGATGAAGAACGCCATCGCGCCAAGATGGCCAAGCGCAAGGCGGTGCAGGACGCCGAGGTCGCGGGCAAGACGATCGAGAAGGGGTTGCTGATCGTCAACACCGGCCCCGGCAAGGGCAAGACCACGGCCGCCTTCGGTCTCGCACTGCGGATGCTCGGCTACGGCAAGCGCGTCGGCGTCGTCCAGTTCATCAAAGGCAAATGGCACACCGGCGAGAAGGACGCTTTCGCCGCCTTCGGCGACCGGGTCGTCTGGCATGCGATGGGCGAGGGGTTCACCTGGGAAACGCAGGATCTGAAGCGCGACATCGCGGCCGCCGAAGCCGCCTGGGCCAAGGCCGTGGAATTGATTGGCGACCCCTCGATCAGCCTTGTCGTGCTCGATGAACTCAACATCGCGCTGCGCTACGATTATCTCGATCTCGACAAGGTGGTTGCCGCGCTCAAGGCTCGCCGCGAGGGCCTGCACGTTGTCGTCACCGGTCGCAACGCGAAGCCGGCGCTGGTCGAGGCGGCGGACCTGGTCACCGAGATGGGGCTGACGAAGCACCATTTTTCCGCCGGCGTAAAAGCGCAGCAGGGCATCGAGTTCTAGAACACCAGGATTGCGATCACCGCGATCAGCCCAAACAGGCCAATCAGCAAATAGTCGGCGACACGATAAAGTTGGAGCGCCCGCCGGATGTCGCCGCTGTCGACATCGCGTCGTCCGTCTTCGCCCATGAAGACGTCGTCGACCACGACGCCGCCATAGCTGCGCGGCCCGGCGAGCGCGAGGCCAAGTGCGCCGGCCATGGCCGCTTCCGGCCAGCCGGCATTGGGCGAGCGGTGTTTTTTCGCGTCGCGCCGTACCGCCTGCCAGGCATTGCCGGGGTCGGTGCCCTTGACCAGGAAAGCGGCCAGCACAATCAGCACCGCCGTCAGCCGTGATGCCGGCAGGTTGATCCAATCGTCGAAGCGTGCCGCCGCCCAGCCGAAGGCCTCATGGCGTGGGGTGCGGTGGCCGATCATCGAATCGGCGGTGTTGGCGGCCTTGTAGGCGGCGCCGCCGGCCAGCCCGCCGACACCGGTCCAGAAGGCGGGGGCGACGATGCCGTCGGAGAAATTCTCCGCCAGGCTCTCGATCGCCGCCCGGCAGACGCCGGCGCGGTCCAGCGTTTCGGGATCGCGGCCAACGATTCGCGAGACGGCGGCTCGGCCCATGTCGAGGCCTCCGCTGTCGAGCGCGTCGGCGACGGCTTCGACGTGTTCGTAAAGGCTTTTCTGCGACAGAAGCGATGTCGCCAGAAGGACGGCAATGATCAATCCCAAGGGGACGAACCAGAGCAGGACAAGCTGCACGCAAAGACCTGCTGCCGCCGGCACCAGCACGATGACGAGAAGCGCCTGGACACCACGTTGGCGACGCAGCGCGTCGGGATCAGTGGCGCGGTTGAGCCTCAAGTCGAGAAAGGATATCAGCCTTCCGAACCACGTCACCGGATGGCCGATGGCGCGAAACAGCCAGTCGGGATAACCGAGGGCGAATTCGACAACCAATGACAGGAAAGCGATCAGGACTGACATGAAGCTTCTTGAAGGAGCGGTGGACCATGGTGGAAGTCTTGGCCGGGCAAGGGCGCTTTTCCCCAATGCCGTGCTGCCGTTCGTCGACCTCTCGACCGGTATCAATCCGCACTCCTACCCGCTTTTCGACCTGCCCGCCACCGCCCTGTGGCGATTGCCGGAGGCCGCGCGTGGGTGCGAGCTGATAGAGATTGCGGCCCAAACCTATGGCGCGCCTTCAGCGGGCAACGTCGTGGCGGCGCCTGGTACGCAGATTCTGCTGCCGCGCGTGGCATCGCTGGTGCGGCCCGGCAAGGCATTGGTGCTGGCGCCGACCTATGCGGAACACGCCAGGGCGGCGGCAATCGCCGGGCACGAGGTGGCCGGGGTCGGCGATTTCGCCGCGCTGGCCGAAGCCGACCTCGCCATCATCGTCAATCCGAACAATCCGGATGGGCGCATCATCGAGCGCGACCGGCTGCTGGCGCTGGCCGCCAGGTTGCGCGCCAGGGGCGGGTTGCTGGTCGTCGACGAGGCGTTCATGGATGTCGGCCCGCGCGAGCACAGTCTCGCCGGCGATGTCGGCCAGGGCGGCATCGTTGTGCTGCGTTCCTTCGGCAAGTTCTTTGGTCTGGCCGGCCTGCGGCTTGGGTTCGCGCTTGCCGATGCGCCGACGGTCGAGCGGCTGGAGACACAATTCGGACCTTGGGCCGTCGCCGGGCCGGCGTTGGAATATGGCATCCGCGCGCTCGCCGATCTCGGGTGGCAGGATGCGATGCGGGCGTCGCTGGTGGATGCGTCGGCGCGCCTCGATGCGCTGTTCGGCCGTTTCGGCGTTCGCGTCGCTGGCGGCACCACATTGTTCCGCTATCTCAGCCTCCCCGATGCCGGCGGCCTGTTTTCCGCGCTTGGCGAGAGCGGCATTCTGCTCCGGCATTTCTCCGGCCGGCCGCATGTCCTGCGCGCCGGCCTGCCGGGGAGCGAGGTGGAATGGCGCAGGCTCGAATCCGCGCTTGCCGATTGGGCGTCGCGGCGCGAGGATCGGTCGAAAGGTTAGAAACAATGATCCATGTCTGCTCGCTGGCGAAGATCGAGGAAACGGTGGCCAGGACAGGCGCCGACCGCATGCTATCGCTGCTTGCGGCCGGGACGGATGTGGTGCGTCCGGCCTCGATCCCTAGGGAAAACCACCTGCATCTGGTCATGCATGACATTGCGATGGCGCAGGACGGCATGACCATGCCTGGCGAGGAGCATGTGCGCAGTCTGCTCGATTTCGCGCGCCGCTGGGACCGGGCAAGGCCGATGGTGGTTCACTGCTATGCCGGCATCAGCCGTTCGACGGCTTCGGCCTACATCATCACCGCGGCGCTGGCGCCTAAGCGCAATGAGCTGGAACTGGCGCAGACGTTGCGCGCGCTGTCTCCTTCGGCGACGCCCAATCCGCGACTGATCGCGGTGGCCGACACGCTGCTCGAGCGCAAGGGCCGCATGATTGAGGCGATCGAGTCGATCGGGCGAGGGGCCGACGCCTTCGAAGGCACGCCGTTCGCGCTCAAGATCGATATTTAGGCGGCTATTTCAGCCACTCCGCGAGCTTTGCCTTGCGCATGTCCCGCAGCAGGTTGATGAAGCCGTCGGCCTGATATTGCGCGGTCAATCGGCCTTTCTCTGCCGTTGCAATGCTGGCGTCGCCGACCACGCCGTTGGGGTTGAGATCCCCAGCGATCCAGGCGAAGGCATGCGTGCCGGTGTGGCGCAGCAGCGAGAAGTCCTTCTCGGCCTTGGCAACGTTGGAAATGAAATTGTCGGCCTTGCCCATGTCGACGAGATCCGGCCGGAAATGCAGCATCAAAGAGGTCTCGACATCGCCGCCATGGATGCCGTGACGGTCCTCGAGCTCGGTGTACATGCCGGCCGGGCGGCCAAAGCGCTGCCAACTGGTCTTCACCGCCAACATCTTTTCGCGCACGCGCAGTTCGCGCGTGACGATGCCCATGATCTCCTCATTGCCGCCATGCGAATTGACGACGATGAGCTTGCGCACGCCGGCGCGCGCGATCGACAGCCCAAGCTCGGTCCACGCCTCGATCAGCGTCGTTGCCGGCAGGGTCAATGTGCCCGGCGCATGGAGATGCTCATTCGACTTGCCCACCGCCTGGACCGGCAGGATACGGATGTCGAGGTCCTCGGGCAGGCGTGCGATCACCGTGTCGAGCATGCCGTTCATGATCGAGGTGTCGGTCGACACAGGAAGATGCGGCCCATGCTGCTCGATCGCCGCCAGCGGCAACACCGCTATAGTCGCCTCGGGATCGATCGAGGCATATTCTGATGTCCGGTAGTCGCCCCACCAGACGCGTTTTTTTGTCTCGTTCATTTTGTGCCTCAACGGAACTGATTTGGCGTCGGCGCTGCCCCTCACCCTTACCCTCTCCCCGTAAGGACGGGGAGAGGGGATCGCCAGCCTCGGAGCGCTTCCCTTCTCCCCGTCTCTATACGGGGAGAAGGTGCCGGCAGGCGGATGAGGGGCAGCGCCAACTTCGCGTGACTTTAGACGATTGGACTGTCGATTCGTAGGGTTTCACTGGCGCTTCTTACCCGGCCGCGATGACCTCGACCTCGACCTTGAATTCGGGCCTGGCAAAGCCGGAAACGATCATCAGCGTCGAGGCCGGCGCCGGGCTGGAGAACATACGGTCACGGACCCCCATATAGGGCCGCAGATGCGCACGGTCGGTGACGTAAGCGTTGATGCGAACGATATCAGGCAACCCCAGCCCGGCTTCGCCCAGGATCGCCGCGATGTTCTTGAAGCAGAGTTCGGCCTGCGCGCCGGCGTCTTCCGGTATCTGGTCGTCCGCCGTGATGGCGACCTGGCCCGAGCACAGCACCAGCCGCTTGCCAGCCGGCACCTCGACGCCGTGGCTGTAACGGGCAAAGGGCGGCTTGATCGACTTCGGGGTGAGAAACTTGAACATGGCAATCTCCTGGATATCGTCAGCCTAGGGCCGGATGCATTGCACCATCAAGATGGCGGTGCATGTCGCCCGTGCGATTGTGGACAGGCGTTCAAAAAATAGGCACGATGCCCTTCGGTGCAGCACGACCTTTCCGGCTTTCGCAGATGGCTGTGGTGCAGGCGGGCGGGTCCCGGCGCGCGACGCCGGTGGCATGTGTCTTGCTTCTTGAATCTTTGGTGTCAAGCACGGCGCGCAACGCGCCGGTGCAAATAAAGGGCGGTGTCAATGTACGTGAAACAGAAGATTTCGGTGGCTGTCGTGGCTCTGCTTGCGGCCAGCACGCTGGGCGCGGCGGCGAATGAAAAAGTCACTTTCGGCACCAACTGGCTCGCCGAGCCGGAGCATGGCGGCTATTACCAGGCCGTGGCGGATGGCACCTATGCCGCCTGCGGCCTCGATGTCACGATCATGCAGGGCGGCCCGCAGGTCAGCGGCCGGCCGATGCTGCTCGCCGGCAAGATCGATTTCTACATGGGCGGCAATTTGCTGTCGGCCTTCGATGCCGTCCAGCAAGGCATTCCGATGCGCGTGGTGGCGGCGGATTTCCAGAAGGATCCACAGGTCATCATGTCCCACCCCGGCGAGGGGCTCGATAAATGGGAAGACCTGAAGAACGCCGAGCAGTACATTCTGGGCGATGAAGGTGCGCAGACCTTCTTCCAGTGGATGGTCATCGAGCTCGGTTTCGATGCTTCAAAGCGCGCGCCCTACACCTACAACACCGCTCCTTTCCTCGCCAACAAGAAGTCGATCCAGCAGGGCTACGTCACCTCGGAGCCGTTCGCGGTCAAGAAGGAAGGCGGCTTCGTGCCGAACCAGTTCCTGCTCGCCGACTATGGCTGGGACACCTATTCGACCACGATCGAGGTGATGCAGGACACGATCGACAAGAAGCCCGAGGTGGTCCAGTGCTTCGTCGATGGCTCGGCCAAGGGCTGGTACAAATACCTCTACGGCGACAACAAGGCCGCCAACGACATGATCAAGAAAGATAATCCTGACATGAGCGACGAGCAGATCGCCTTCTCGATCGAGCAGATGAAGAAGTTCGGCCTTGCCGATTCCGGCGACACCGAGAAGCTCGGCATCGGCGCCATGACCGATGCGCGGATCAAGAGTTTCTACGACAAGATGGTCAAGGCCAAGGTCACGCCTGCAGGCATCGACATCACGAAGGCCTACACGCTGGCCTTCGTCAACAAGGGCGTCGGGCTCGAGCTGAAGAAATAGGCCGGTCCCGGCATGAAGAGGGAGAAGGTGGCGCAAGCGCCGGCCTTGGACGTCGCTCCGACCTTGTTGGCGCTGCGTGGCGTCGGCAAGGTGTTTTCCAATGGCGTGACGGCGCTCAGCGATGTCGACCTGACGATCCGGGAAGGCGACTTTCTCAGCCTGCTCGGACCGTCCGGTTGCGGCAAGTCGACGGCGCTGCGGCTGATCGCCGGCCTGTCGACGCCGACGTCAGGCGTGCTCGACTGGCGCGGCAGCGGCTCGCTCGACCGTGCCAATATCGGCTTCGTCTTCCAGGAGCCGACGCTGCTGCCCTGGGCCAGCGTCTTCGACAATGTCTGGCTGCCGCTCAGGCTGAAAGGCATTTCTCGCGCCAAGGCCGCACCGGCAATAACGGAAATGCTGGCGCGGGTTCACCTCACCGGGTTCGAGGACGCGGTGCCGCGCGAGCTGTCCGGCGGGATGAAGATGCGTGTCTCGATCGCACGCGCCATGGTGACCAAGCCGCGCGTGCTGTTGATGGACGAGCCGTTCGCCGCGCTTGACGAGATCACTCGCTTCAAGCTCAACAACGACCTGCTGGAACTGTGGCAGGACGAGCGCTTCACCGTCGTCTTCGTCACCCACAGTGTGTTCGAAAGCGTGTTTCTGTCCAACCGCGTCGTCGTCATGGCGGCGCGGCCGGGCAGGGTGTTCGACGAACTCGCCATCGAGGCATCCTATCCGCGCGACGAGGCTTTCCGCACGTCGCCGGATTATGCAGCCCTGTGCCGGCAGGCCTCCGACGTTCTGGTCAATGCCATCAACTCAACGGCGGGCTCGCATCATGACGGTCATTGACGGCACGTTGAAACTCGACCCCGAGGAAGCGCGGCGCGTGCGCCAGGAGCGGCTCGAGCGGATCGGCCGCTGGGTGCTGCCGCTGGCGATCATGATCCTGGCGATCTGGCTGTGGGACCGCATCTGCGTCTGGAACGAGATTCCGCAGTACATCCTGCCGCGACCCGGCGTGGTGCTGTGGACGCTCTACAACGATGCCGGCCTGCTGTTCTCCGCGCTGCTGGTCACCCTGCGCATCACCTTCCTCAGCCTGCTCCTCGCGGTTGTCGGCGGCGTCGGCCTGGCGGTCTTGTTCGCGCAGTCGAAATGGGTGGAGATGTCGTTCTTCCCCTTCGCCATCGTGCTGCAGGTGACGCCGATCGTGGCGATCTTTCCGCTGATCAACATCTATGTCGACAACCAGACGACCAAGCTTCTGCTCTGCGCCTGGATCGTCGCCTTTTTTCCGATCCTGTCCAACACCACGCTCGGCCTCAACTCCGTCGACCGCAATCTGCGCGACCTGTTCAAGCTCAATGGCGCGACGCGTTGGCAGCAGCTGCGCTATCTCAGACTGCCGGCGGCGATGCCGTATTTTCTCGGCGGGCTGAAGATTGCCGGCGGCCTGTCGCTGATCGGCGCGGTGGTGGCCGAGTTCGTCGCCGGCGCCACCGGCCAGTCGTCGGGGCTCGCCTCGCGCATCATCGAAGCCGGCTACCGGCTGAATGCGCCAAGGCTGTTCGCGGCGCTGTTTTTGATTTCGCTCACCGGCATTCTGATCTTCCTCGTGCTGTCGCTGATTTCGCATCTTATATTGCGGCGCTGGCACGAGAGCGCGTTGAAGCAGGAGCGCTAGTGCCTTGATACCAGCCTCAGGTCCCTACCACTTAACCAATGTCCGGCTTCACGCGTCGCTGACGCCGGGCTTTGCCTCGGTCTTCGACAGAGATGGTTTTGCGCTGGCCGACATCACCGTCGCCGATGGCAAGATTTCCAGCATCGCGGCGCATGCCGCATCGAAAGTGCCGGCCGGCGCCATCGATCTTGGCGGCCGTATCGTGCTGCCGTGTTTCGTCGATTGCCACACGCATATCGACAAGGGCCATATCTGGTCGCGAAAGCCCAATCCCGACGGCAGTTTCATGGGTGCGCTGAACGCCACCGGCGCCGACCGCGCGGCGCGCTGGAGCGCCGAGGACGTGGCGCGGCGCATGAATTTTTCGCTGCGCTCGGCCTACGCGCATGGCACCAGGGCGCTCAGAACCCATATCGACAGCGTCGCCCCGCAGGAGGAAATCTCCTGGCCGGTGTTCGAGACGATCCGCGAGGCCTGGCGCGGCCGCATCGAATTGCAGGGCGCCTGCCTGCTTGGCATCGAGGGCGTGCGCGACAGAAAATGGTTCGACAGGCTGGCCAAACGAGTGGCCGCCGCCAAGGGCGTGCTGGGTGTGGTGACCTATATGGTGCCGGACCTGGAGGAACTGCTCGACCACGTCTTCGCGCAGGCGATCAAGCACGGGCTCGACCTCGATTTTCACGCCGACGAGACCAACGATGTCGCCGCGATCTCGCTGAAAAAGATCGCCGAGGCAGCCCTGTGGAACGGATTCGAGGGCAAGATCCTCGTCGGCCATTGCTGCTCACTGGCGCGGCAGCCCGATCTCGAGGTGCTGGACACGCTGGACAAGGTGGCGAAGGCCGGGCTCGCCATCGTGTCGCTGCCGATGTGCAATCTTTATTTGCAGGATCGACGGAGCGACGGCACCACGCCGCGCTGGCGTGGCGTGACTCTGCTGCACGAGATGAAGGCGAGGGGCATTCCGGTGGCCGTCGCTTCCGACAACACGCGCGACCCCTTCTACGCCTATGGTGATCTCGACATGCTGGAAGTCTATCGCATGGCGACGCGCATCCTGCATTTCGATCATCCGGTCGCCGACTGGCCGCAGGCGGTGACCGCGACACCGGCCAAGGTGATGCGGCTCGATGGCTTCGGCATGCTTGCCGCCGGCGGCGACGCCGACTTCATCCTGTTCAAAGGTCGAAGCTGGACGGAATTGCTGTCGCGGCCCGAATCGGATCGCATCGTCGTGCGCGCCGGACGCGCGATCGACCGGCAATTGCCCGACTATGCCGAACTCGACGAGCTGATGGTGGAATGATGGATGTTTCGGCGCTCAAACGCGATCTCGACGGGATAAAGCTCGACGACAATCCGGCGATCGTCCAGCAGAAGAGCCGCGACTTCTACTGGTACAGCCCGGTGCTGAAACGGCAGCTCGACCACGTCACCGGCGACCTCATCGTGACGCCGAAGACCGAGGCCGAACTGATCCGCGTGCTTGCCGCCTGTCACCGCCATGGCGTGCCGGTGACGCCGCGCGGCAGCGGCACCGGCAATTACGGCCAGGCAATGCCGCTGTCGGGCGGGGTGGTACTCAACCTCGCCGAGATGAACGAGATCAAGTTGATCGGCCCAGGCCGCGTGGTGACCGGACCCGGCGCGGTGCTGGCCGACATCGACAAGGCGACGCGGGCGCATTCCGGCCAGGAACTGAGGCTGTCGCCCTCGACCTACAACACCGCCTCCATCGGCGGCTTCATCGCCGGTGGTTCTGGCGGTGTCGGCTCGATCAATTTCGGCGGATTGCGCGACTTCGGCAACGTGCTGCGGCTGCGCGTGGTGACGATGGAGGCCGAGCCGAAGGTGCTCGAACTGACAGGCGAGAACCTGCACAAGGTGACCCACGCCTATGGCACCAATGGCATCATATCCGAGGTCGAGATGCCGCTGACGGCAGCCTATGACTGGATCGATGTCATCGTCGGTTTCGACGCCTTCATGGAAGCAGCCCGTTATGGAAACGCGCTCGCCTGCCAGGACGGCATCCTGACCAAGCTGATCACGCCGATCGCGGCACCCGTGCCGCAACTCTACTTCAAGCGGCACCAGAAATTTTTCAGGGAAGGGCAAAGCATCTGCGTCGTCATGGTGGCTCGGCATGGGCTGGACGCCTTCCTGGCCTTTACGCGCCGCGCCGGGGGCGACGTGATCTTCAACGCTGCCCTTGTCGCGCCGGAGGAGAAAAAGGGCCTGCCGCCGGCCTACGAGCTGGCCTGGAACCACACCACGCTCAGGGCACTGCGGGTCGATCCGTCGATTACCTATCTGCAATCGCTCTATCCCTTTCCCGACCAGTTGGCGCTGGTCGAGAAGATGGATGCAATGTTCCCTGGCGAGGTGTTCTCGCATCTCGAATTCGTCCGGCTGGACGGCAACATCACCTGCTTCGGCCTGCCGCTGGTCAAGTTCACCACCGAGGCGAGGCTCGACGAAATCATCCGCCTGCATGAGGACAATGGCTGCCCGATCTTCAACCCGCACCGCTACACGCTGGAAGAGGGCGGCATGAAGCAGACCGACGCCGTGCAGTTGGCCTTCAAGCGCGAGACCGATCCGGAAGGCCTGCTCAACCCCGGCAAGATGATCGCCTGGGAAAACCCGGACTACGACTACCGTTCGGGCCGGACTTTTCTGTTCAAGGGGCTGCAAAAGGCAGGCTGATGAACATCCTCGTGCTCTACGCCCATCCGGTCGAGACCAGCTTCAATGCCGGCCTGCACCGGATGATCGTCGAGCGGCTGACGGCGGCGGGTCATACAGTCGACAACTGCGACCTCTACGCAGAGAATTTCGACCCGCGCCTGACGCGGGCGGAACGGCTTGGCTATCACGACCCGCGTGGACCAGGGGATGCGGTTGCCGGCTACATTCAGAGGCTGCAGGCGGCCGAGGCCCTGGTGCTGTCATTTCCGGTCTGGAACTACGGCTATCCGGCGATCCTGAAAGGATTTTTCGACCGCGTCTTCCTGCCCGGCGTGTCGTTCAAGCTGGTCGATGGCAAAGTGCAGCCGACGCTGCACAACATCCGTAAACTGGCGGCTGTCACCACCTATGGCGGCAGCCGGTTCCGCGCCATGGTGATGGGCGATCCGCCGCGCAAGGTCGTGAAGCGCATGCTGCGCGCGACGATCAAGCCCGGCGCTCCCGTCTCCTATCTCGCCCATTATGCGATGAACCTGTCGACCGACGAAACGCGCAAGTCCTTCATGACGAAGGTCGCGGCCAGCATGGATGCATTCTGATGCGTGCGCTTGTCGTCTATTGCCATCCGGTGCCGGAGAGCTTTTGCGCCGCGATCCGCGACACCGCCGTGGACGTGCTGACGCGTCGAGGCTGGGACGTGCGGCTGCTCGACCTCTATGCCGAGAAATTCGATCCGGTGATGAGCTGCGAGGAGCGGCGCAGTTACAACGACCATGCGCCGCAGGATCCGGCGCTGAAGCCGCATTTCGAACTGCTCAATTGGGCCGAGGCGATCCTATTCGTCTATCCGACCTGGTGGTATGGGCTGCCGGCGATGCTGAAAGGCTGGCTCGACCGGGTGTGGGCGACCGACATCGCCTTCAAGCTGCCGGCGGGCAAGGGCGGGATCAAGTCGCTGATGACGCATGTCACCAAGGTCGGCGTCATCACCACCTGTGGTGCGCCAACCTGGTGGAGCGTCGTCGTCGGCCAGCCCGGACGCAAGACCTTGCTGCGCGGCATGCGGGCGCTGTGCGCCAGACGCTGCAAGACGTTTTTCCTGGCGCATTATTTGATGGATGCCTCGACGCCGGCGACGAGAGCGGCGTTTCTGGTCAAGGTGCGGGCGAAGCTGGAGCGTTTTTGAGAGCAGCACTTGCCTTCTCCCCTTGTGGGAGAAGGTGGCCTCGCGAAGCGAGGTCGGATGAGGGGTGCTCCAGGGAACGCCAACGCCTCACTCCGCTGGAACACCCCTCATCCGTCTCGGCGCTGCGCGCCGATCCACCTTCTCCCACAAGGGGAGAAGGAAGAGGCGCCGCGCTACATCCTCACCCGTTCCGACCTCGGATCATACATCGGCTTCAGCGATGATTCGGCGGCAAACCGTTCGCCGGCGATCTCGATCTCATAAGATGAAGCGAGCACATCCGCCTCGCTTTCGCCCTGGCATGGCACATAGCCAAGGCCGATGGCGCCGCCGAGATGATGGCCGTAATTGCCGGAGGTGACCGGACCGACGATCTTGCCGTCGCGCAGGATCGCCTCGTTATGGAAGAGCAGCGGCTGCGGGTCCTTCAGCCGGAACTGGACCAGCCGGCGGTTCAACCCGGCCTCCTTCTTCTTCAGCACGGCGTCGCGGCCGATGAAATCGCCCTTGGCTGTCTTCACCGCGAAGCCAAGGCCTGCTTCCAGCACATTGTCCTCATCGGTGATATCGTGACCGAAATGGCGGAAAGCCTTTTCGATGCGGCAGGAATCCAGCGTGTGCAGGCCGCACAGCTTTAGCCCGACATCCGCGCCGGCCTCGTCGATCGCCTCGAAGACATGCGCGGCCTGTTCGGTCGAGACGTAGAGTTCCCAGCCGAGTTCGCCGACATAGGTGACGCGGTGCGCCCGGGCGAGCCCCATGCCAATCTCGATCTCCTGGAAGGTGCCGAACGGATTGTTCTCGTTGGAGAAGTCGTTGGGGCTGACCTTCTGGATCAGTTTTCGCGCATCCGGACCCATCAGGCAGAGCACGCTTTCGGCCGCGGTGACATCGGTGATGACGACGAACGCCTCACCGACATGCCGGCGCAGCCAGGCGAGGTCGCGTTGCAGCGTGGCCCCTGGCACGACGAGGAAATAGGCCGTATCTGAGAGGCGAGAGACGGTGAGGTCGCTCTCGATGCCGCCGCGCTGGTTGAGCATTTGCGTGTAGACGATCTTGCCCGGCGCCACATCCATGTCGTTGGCGCAGAGCCTTTGCAGGAAACGCTGAGCGTCGCGACCCTCGACTCGGATCTTGCCGAACGAGGTCATGTCGAACAGACCGACCTTGTTGCGGACCGCCAGATGCTCCTCACGCTGATTGTCGAACCAGTTCTGCCGCTTCCAGGAATAGCGATATTCGCGCTCCTGGCCTTCGCGCGCGAACCAGTTGGCGCGCTCCCAGCCGGCAACCTCGCCGAACACGGCGCCACGCGCCTTCAGATGTTCATGCAAGGGCGAGCGGCGCACGCCACGCGATGTCGCCATCTGCCGGTAGGGAAAATGGTCGGCATAGAGCAGGCCGAGCGTTTCGGAGACGCGCTCCTTGAGATAGCGGCGGTTCTTCTGGAACGGCTGGGTGCGGCGGATGTCGACTTCCCACAGGTCGAACGGCGCTTCGCCATCGTTGATCCACTGCGCCAGCGCCATGCCGGCGCCGCCGGACGAGACGATGCCGATCGAGTTGTAGCCGGTCGCCATCCAGTAGCCGCGCAGCTCCGGCGCCTCGCCTAGATAGTAGCGGTCGTCGGGGGTGAAACTTTCGGGGCCGTTGAAGAAAGTGTGGATGCCGGCGGTGGCCAGCATCGGCATGCGGTTGACGCCCATTTCGAGGATCGGCTCGAAATGGTCCATGTCCTCCGGCAACTGGTCGAAGCAGAAGTCTTCGCGTATGCCGTCCATGCCCCATGGCTTGGCCACTGGCTCGAAGGCGCCGAGCATCATCTTGCCGGCGTCTTCCTTGTAGTAGGCGCATTCGTCGGGCACGCGCAGCACCGGCAGCCTGCCGAGGCCGGGGATCGGTTCGGTGACGAGATAGAAATGCTCGCAGGCATGCAGCGGGATGGTGACGCCGTTCCGGGCACCGAGTTCGCGCGCCCACATGCCGGCGCAGTTGACGACGATGTCGGCCTCGATGGTGCCTTGCTCTTCGCCCTGCGCCCAGGACACGCCGGTGACGCGGCCATTTTTTGTATGGACCTTCGTCACCTTCACATTCTCGACAATGGTGGCGCCGCGCTGGCGCGCGCCCTTGGCCAGCGCCATGGCGATGTTGGCCGGGTCGCATTGACCGTCGAGCGGCAGATGCACGGCGCCGACCACGTCGGAGACGTTGAGATGCGGATACATCTGCTTGACTTCATTGGGAGAAATCTCGCGCACATCGACATCGAAGGCGCGGGCGAGCGATGCCTGCCGGTAGATCTCGTGCTTGCGCTCCTCGGTCAGCGCGACGGTGATCGAGCCGACCTGGCGCATGCCGGTGCCGACCTCGGTCTCGGCCTCCAGCTTCACGTAGAGGTCGGCAGAATATTTCGCCAGCCGGGTCATGTTCTGCGAACCGCGCAACTGTCCGATCAGGCCGGCGGCATGCCATGTCGTGCCCGAGGTCAGCTGCTTGCGCTCCAAAAGCACGATGTCGGTCCAGCCGAGCTTGGCCAGGTGGTAGGCGACCGAGCAGCCGGAGACGCCGCCGCCGATGATGACGGCCCGCGCCTTGGTGGGAATGGTCTTGACGGTCATGCGGCCTCACGACGGTAGCTGGAAACAAAACGGCGCAGCCGGGCGGCTGCTTCCCGCAGTACCGGTTCGGGCTGGCACAGGCTTATCCTGATATGGCCGGCCGCGGCTTCGCCGAAGCTGGAACCGGGCATGACGCCGACCTTCTCCTTGTCGAGAAAGGCGAAGGCGAACTTCTCGTCGTCGGGTTCGACATCCGATATGTCGAGCATGACATACATGCCGCCTTCGGAACCGCGCACGGTGACATCGTTCATGCCGCGCACCGCGTCGAGCAGGACGGTGCGGCGTGCGGCGTAGCGTTCGGCGATGTCCTTGACGCCATAGTGCTGCTCCAGCGCCTCGGCGCAAGCGATCGAGATGAAGGCCGGCAGGCCGTAGGTTGTCACCAGGTTGAGGTTGGTCAGCAGCGTGATCATCTCCTCCGGACCCGTCAGCCAGCCCATGCGCCAGCCGGTCATGCCGTGGCTCTTGGACATCGAATTGATGACCAGCGTGCGCTCGGCCATGCCGGGCAGCGAGCGCGGCGAGACATGCTCGCCGCCGCCCAGAGTCCAGTAAACCTCGTCGGAAAGCAGCCAGAGGTCGTGCTCGCGGCAGAGTTCTGCCAGTTGTTCCAGCCGCTCGCGCGAGTAGACCGCTCCGGTCGGATTGTTCGGCGTGTTGATCAGGATGGCGCGCGTGTTGGGCTTGAGTGCCGCACGGATCATGTCCGTGCGGGGTTGGAACCCATCCTCGGCCGGCGTCTCGACCACGGTGAAACTGGCGCCGGCGGCACTGAACGTGTTGGGGTAGGTGGCATAGTAGGGCGCTACCACGATGGCGTGGTCGCCCTGATCGAGCACGGCTTGCACGGCAGCGTAAAGTGCTGCCTGGCCGCCCGGCGTGGCGATGACCTCTTCCGGCCTCGTCTCGACGCCGGTGCAGGCGCTGGAGGCCGCCGCCATGGCCTTGCGCAGGCGCGGCAGGCCGGGCAGCGGCGTGTAGTGATGGTTGCTGCCACGGACCGCTGCCACGCAAGCCTCGATCGTCTGCGACGGCGTGTCGAAATCGTGGTCGCCGACCGACAGCATGATGATGTCCTCGCCGGCCTCCTTGCGGTTCCAGGCGGCGAAATGAACCTCCCAGCCATCCTTGCCCGATGGCACGATGCCGGTAATGCGCGATGATGGTTTAGGCATGTAAGACTCCCGTGATCGCGTAACCGTTCTGTTGCAGCCGGTCGCGCAAGGCGGCGATATGGGCGGGACCGACCTCGCAGCAACCGCCGACGATGTCCGCTCCAGCTTCCACCCAGCCGACAGCCTGATCGGCGTAAGCATCCGGACCGAGGTCGTGGCGGGCATGCAGCACATCCACCGTGCCGCCATGCTTGAGCGCTTCGGTGGAGGTGAAGCCATTGGCATAGGCGCCGACCGGGCCGCCGAGCTCGATCAGTTCCGGCAAGGCCGCCGCGATGGCTTCCGGACGACAGCAGTTGAGCAGCCGCGCCGCCACCGGCAGACCTCCGAGCGCATCCGCTGCCGACGCAATCGTCTCGCCGCTGCGCAAGCGTGGCGTGCCGTGATCGGCCAGCGTCCATGACACCCAGACGGGCTTGCCGCTTTCCGATGCGGCGGTGACCGCCGCGCGTGCCTCTTCGGCAGAGGCCATGGTCTCGCACAGGAACAGGTCGACGCCATCAGCCTGTTCGGCGACGATGCGGCGGTAGATGTCGAGCGTATCCTGATAGGAGATCGTCAGCGCCGGCGCGTAGCTGCCGAAAAGCGGTGACAGGCAGCCGGCGATCGCCGCGTCGCCGGCCTCGTCGCGGGCTTGCCTGGCGAGGTCGATGCCACGCTTCTGCAACGGCTTGAACAGGTCTTCCGCGCCCTCGCGCGCCAGGCGTTCGGGCGTCGCCGAATAGGTGTTGATGGTGATGACCCGGGCGCCGGCGCGGATGAATTCGGCATGCAGGCCGCGCACGAGGTCCGGTTCGTCGATCAGCACCCTGGCCGACCACAGCGGCGTCGGCTCGGACTTGCTGCGCCGCACCAGCTCCTGGCCCATGCCGCCATCGGTGAGGATAACCGGCTTCATGCGCGCAGCCTTTCGTTCTTGGGATCCCACAACGGCTCGTCCTGCTGCACGACCGCCTTGAAACGGTCGCCGAAGATCTCGACCTCGACAGAGGTGCCGGGCTCGCTCAGGTCGGCGCGCAGCATGCCGAGCGCGATCGATTTGTCGACACGATGACCCCAGCCACCCGATGTCGTCTCACCGACGATCTGGCCGTCGTGCCAGAGCGTCGACATGTAGGGCGCGTCGCAATCGCCGGGATTTTCGACCACCAGCGTGACGAAGCGCTTCTTCACGCCTTGCTGTTTCTCGTTCTGGAGTGCCGCCTTGCCGCGGAAGTCGGGCTTTTCCCATTTGACGAAGCGCTCGAGCCCGCCCTGCAGGATCGAATAGTCGGTCGACAGGTCGCCCTTCCAAGTGCGGTAGCCCTTTTCCAGGCGCAGCGAATCCAGCGCGTACATGCCGAACGGCTTCAGCCCGTGGTGCTGCCCGGCGGCACAGATCGCATCGAAGATGGCGGCGGTGTCGTCGACCCTGGTGTGGATCTCCCAGCCGAGCTCGCCCGCGAAGGAGACGCGAACCAGCTTGGCCCAGCGGCCGGCGATCCTGGTTTCCTGATGCGTCAGCCATGGCAAGGTCAGGTCGGCTTCACAGACATCGGCAAGGATTTTTCGCGAATTGGGGCCGGCCAGGATCTGCGTGGAGAATTCCTCTGTCCGGTCGATCAGCTTGAACGCGGCATCCCCGGGCATGTGCGACTTCAGCCATTCGAAGTCGTGCCACTGCGCCACCGCCGCGGTGATCAGCGTCATGGACTCCTCGCCATGGCGCACCACCGACATTTCGGTGACGATGCGGCCCTTGTCGTCGGAGAAATAGACCAGGCCGATGCGACCGGGCTTCGGCACTAGGCCGGTTACCTGCCGGCTCAGCCATTCGGCGGCGCCAGGGCCTTCGAGATTGAAGCGCGAGAAGCCGGGCAGGTCGAGGATGCCGGCGGCGTCGCGGACCGCGAGACACTCTTCGCGGACTCGTTGCTGCCAGGGCCCCTCGCGGCGGAAGGTCAGCGTGGCTTCCTCGGAGATGTCGTCGCCGTCCTGCGCGTACCAGGTGGCGCGTTCCCAGCCATTATAGGCATCGAAGCGGGCGCCCAGCGCCTTGATGCGATCGTGGATCGGCGACAGTTTCCTGTCGCGGCCTTCCGGCCAGGCGTGACGCGGGAACTGGATGGCGTATTCGTTGCCGTAGATTTCCATGCCCTTGGCCACGCAATAGTCCGGCGCGGAAGCAAAGGAGGTGAAGCGGCGCGGATCGCACGACCACATGTCCCATTCGGTCTGGCCTTGCGTCACCCATTCGGCCAACACCTTGCCGGCGCCGCCGCCCTGGGCGATGCCGAAGGTGAAGACGCAGGCCTCGAAGGCATTGGGGACGCCAGGCATCGGGCCGATCAGCGGATTGCCATCCGGCGCATAGGGGATCGGGCCGTTGATGACCTTGGACAGGCCGGCGGTGCCCAAGATCGGCACGCGGGCGACGGCGTCGGCGAGATAATGCTCCAGCCGGTCGAGGTCGTCTGGGAAGAGCTGGAACGAAAAGTCATCCGGCATGGGATCGTTGTGGGTGGCCCAATGCGCGCGGCAATTGCGCTCATAGGGGCCGAGATTCATGCCGGCCTTTTCCTGGCGCAGATAATATGAAGTGTCGACGTCGCGCAGCAGCGGCAGCTTCTTGCCCTGTTCCTTCGACCAGGCGGCGAGCTCGGGGATCTCTTCGAACAATATGTACTGGTGGCTCATCACCATCATCGGCACTTCGCGGCCGAACATCCTGCCGACTTCGGCGGCACGGTAGCCGGCAGCATTGACGACGATCTCGCAGCGGATCTCGCCTTGCGCCGTTACAACCACCCACTCGTCCTTCTCACGGCGCACGCCGGTGACGGGGCAGAAGCGGATGATCTTCGCGCCCATGTCGCGTGCGCCCTTGGCCAGCGCCTGCGTCAACTGTGCCGGGTCGATGTCGCCGTCGCTCGGATCGTAGAGCGCGCCCTTCAACTCGTGCGTTTCGAGGAAGGGATAGCGGCGCTTGATCTCGTCGAGCCCGACCACGTCGATGTCCATGCCCTGATAGCGGCCCATGCCCTTGGCGCGCTGGAACTCCTGCATGCGCTCCTTTGTGTGGGCGAGCCTGAGCGAACCGGTGACATGGTAGTTCATGGGATAGTCGACGGCGTCGGCGAGGCCCCGATAGAGTTCGGTCGAATAGCGCTGCATGTTCATCAGCGACCATGAGGAGGAGAAGGTCGGCACATTGCCGGCGGCATGCCAGGTCGAGCCGGAGGTCAGCTCGTTCTTTTCCAGGAGCACGCAGTCGGTCCAGCCGGCCTTGGCCAGATGATAGAGCGAGGAGGTGCCGACCACGCCACCTCCGATGATCACCACGCGCGCAGTGCTCGGCAAACCCGCCATGTTCTTCTCCCAATCTTCAAGCGCGCCGCGCTTTTCTTTTTGTTTTTATGCGTGTCGCCGTCGCAAAACCGCTGCACGGTTCCGGCGACATCCACTCATCAATCAATAGACCGGCGGCGAAACCACCCAGATGACAACAGCCGGCTCGCTACCCGGATTGCGCCAGCGGTAAGACTTGCCTTCGAAGCGAAAGGAGTCGCCTTCGCCAAGCCGGTGCCAGACCCCGGCTATTTCGATGTCGAACTGCCCGGACGCGATGTATCCGGCCTCCTCGGTCGGCCGGCGGGCCTCGTTCTTCAACTCCGCTCCCGGCGCGAAGACCGACCGCACCATCTCGAAGCTACCACCGAGGTCCGGTGACAGAAGCTCTTCCACCAGACCGGATTCGCTGGTGCCAAGCGTGCGGCGCCTGCCGGCGCGCACCACCACGCCGCGCTCGCTCTCCACGGGTACGTCATGGCTGAAGAACAGGCTGATCGGCACGCCGAACAGTTCGGCAAAGGCCCGGAGATCACTGAGCGATGGCGTCGACAGGCCGCGCTCGACCTGGCTGACCCAGCCGACCGAGCGGCCGAGCTTCAGCGCGATCTCGGCCAGCGTCAGTCCGCGCACCCGGCGCAAGGCCCTGATATCGCCGGCCAGGACTCGCTCGTCAGGTCCCTGTAATGTTCGTGCGGTAGGGGAGACCAAATCGCTCACTTCATGAAAATTTTCAGTCGAATTTCATGAGAAATCAAGCTCATGAAAAAATCAAGTAGATTTTCACCAATGCTCAAGATTTGCTTGCAGGATTTTGACGGTTCATGCAAAGGCTCCGCCGCGAGCGGCGAGTGGGGACGTCCGATCGACACAACGGCTAAGGGACGGCCCATGCTGGAAAAGAAGGCTCGAATCACGGTTGATGCCGAGATCGTCGACGACGCGATCATGTCGCGCCGTTCGGTGCGTGCATTTCTGCCCGACATGATCGATGACGAGACGATCCGTGACATACTGACTGTTGCGGCGCGCGCTCCCTCCGGCACCAATATGCAGCCGTGGCGGGTCTACGTTACCAAGGGCGGGACCAAGCAGCGGATCACGGATGCCATCATGAATTCCGGCATCCGCGCGGAAAAAGCCGACTGGGACGAATATCGCTATTATCCCACCCAGTTCTTCGAGCCTTATCTCACCCGCCGCCGTGCCAACGGGTTCGGCCTTTATGGCGCACTCGGCATAGGCCGCCGGGAGGTCGACAAGATGCGCGCCCAGCACGACCGCAACTTCGTCTTCTTCGATGCGCCGGTCGGCATGATCTTCACCATCGACCGCCGGCTCAACCAGGGTTCGTGGATCGATTACGGCATGTTCCTGCAAAACATCATGGTCGCGGCGCGGGGCAGGGGTCTGCATACCTGTCCGCAAGCGGCCTTCGCGCCCTATCACCGGCAGATCCGGCCGGTGCTCGGCATTCCCGACGAGGAGATCGTCGTCTGCGGCATGGCGCTCGGCTATGAAGACACTTCCAAGCCCGAGAACGCCTTCCGCACCGATCGTGAGCCGCTCGAGGAATGGGTGACGTTCAGCGAATAGGTCTCGGCCGCCAACCGGGGCAGGGCCGCTATTCCGTATTCATGTGCGCGCCGTGGCCGCTGACATGGGCGCCGTCCTGCGGCGTCAGCTTGAGATAGGCAAGCAGCGCGCAGAGCGTGATGATGCCCTCGATCACGAACAGGATCCGGAAATCGCTGGCGACGGCCGGCCCGCCGCCGGCGAGAAACGACAGCATCGCGGCAGCCAGGCCAACGCTGATGGCGACCGCCAGCTGCCACAAGATGTAGTAAAGCGCGCTGAAGCGGGCGAGCTGCTCGGGCGCGATGTCGGAATAGGCTAGATTGCCGGTCGAAGCCCATTGCACCGAGCGGAAGACGCCAAAGACGAAGATGTAGGTGAGCGTGATCCAGACCGGGGTCGTTGCTTGGATCAAGGCGAAGCCCGCGACCATGGCGGCAACCACGGGCGTGTTGAAGACCAGCACGCGGCGAAAACCGAAACGGTTGAGAAGGCGTGGCATGAAGAAACGCATACCCACCGAGCCGACCGCCGCAACGAAGGTCAGCGATCCCGCCTGCACCGCGCTCATGCCGAAGCCGAGCTGGAACATCAGCGGCAGCAGGAAGACGACGGAGCTGAGACCGATCGTGTCGAGGCCGCCTCCGGTAAGGAAGGAGATGCGGAAGGTGCGGATGCGCAGGAGCTTGAGATCGAGCAGGGGATTGCGCACACGCAGGCAATAGAAGGAGGCGGCCGTCAGGATGATGAGCGCCAGCGCAAGCTCGGCCGCGATCATGCCGCTGGCGGCGTCTTTCGCCGCAAGGGAGTCCATGCCGAAGACCAGCAGCACCATGCCGCTGCCGACCAGCACAAAGCCTGGAAAATCGAACCGCGTGCGCACGGGCTTGGTCATTGTCGGGAACAGTGAGGCGGCAAGGATTGCGGCGGCGAGCGCGAACGGCACGTTGATGAAGAAGATCCAGCGCCAGGAGATGTAGGTGGTCAGCGCGCCGCCGACGAGCGGACCGATCAGCGGCCCGGACTGGCCGGCCAGCGAGATATACATGTTGATCTTCAAGGTCCGGCTGCGCGGGAAGGTCGACAGGATGACGACCTGGCCGAGCGTGCCCATCAGTGCGCCACCGAAACCCTGCAGCGCGCGGGCGCCAACCAGCATCCAGATGTCGTTCGAGAGCCCGCACAGAGCCGATGAAGCGGCAAACACCAGCAAGGCGAAGCAATAGACGTTGCGCAGGCCGAAACGATCGGCCGCCCAGCCGCCGAGCGGCATGGAGATGATCAGGCTGGCGACGTAGACGGTGATCAGCAGGCCGAGCTGGCTCGGCGGACGGCCAAGGCTTTCGCTGATGCCCGGCAGCGCCGTCACCACGACATTCTGGTCGAGGCTGGTCATGAACACGCCGCAGGCGACCGTCAGCGGCAGCAGGAGCAAGGCTCTGGCCGGCACATCGGCGCGATCGGTGGCGCCGGCGGATAGTTCAGCAGTCATGGGGATGTTCGAACCAAATATGCCGACTTTGAGACCGGATTTTCATATCCCTTGGACCGTGGGCGGCCATGTTTTGCATCATGGGCGCCCGCGGCAGGATTCTCTAGCGGCAGAACTGGCCGGTATTGAGGCCAGAAGCAGCGGCAATGGGCACATCCGGCCGCACTGCCTACTGCACCTCGTAGCCGACTTCCTCGCTGGCATGGCAGAGCGCCTTCCAGAACGAGCGGGCGAAAGAGCGGAAGACATAGATGTCGAACTGGTCGGTGCCGGTGCGCTGGATCTGGGCGAAGACATCGTGATGCGTTGTCGAGCGGCCGGCGCCGACCGGAAAGGCGGGCAGAACGAAGTCGATGGCAAAGAATTTCGACAGCACCCATTCGGCTTTCGGCCCGGCAATGCGGATGGCGGTGCGGCCATGCGACAGGTCCGTCACCGTGCCGATGGCCGGCGTCACCGCCTTGGCGAAGGCCGCGGCCAATCCTTCGGCCTCATCGGCCACGGTGAATTTTCCCGGTGCGAAACCGAACACCGACTTCGCGCCGTCGCTCAAGCCGCCGCCGGCGCCGTCCGGCAGAGCGAGCCCGCTGACGGCGCGGATCGCTGCCATCAGTTTCTTCTCTTCGCCAGGCCATGCCGCGAGTTGCACGATCGAGCCCGGCCTGGTTTCGGTGAGCAGGATTTCGACGCCATGTTCGAAATTGCCGTGCGAGCCGACATGGAATTCCGGTTCGAGGGGCGATTGACGCTCAGCCATGCATGCGGGTCCCTTCCGGATCGTAGAAGTGGTTGGAGACGATCTCCACGGGTCCGAAGCGGCTGCGCAAGGGATCGGAGACATGGGCACGCGTGCCGTGCCTGGCCTTGCCGCCCTTGACCAGCGCCAGCGCGATATGCTTGCCGAGCGCCGGCGAATAACAGCAGGCGGTGATGTGCCCGATCGAGCCGTGCGGATTGACCTCGTCGACTTCCTCGACAATATGCGCGCCGCCATTGAGCGGCCGGTTGTCGAGCGCGATCAGGCCGACCAGTTCCAGCCGCTCGGACGCGACGAGGCCTTCCCGGTCCATCATCGCGGAGCCGATGAACGGCTTCTTCTTCGACAGCATCCAGTCGAGATGCAGGTCGCGCGCCGTGGTGCGGCCATCGATCTCGGCGCCGGTGACATGACCCTTCTCGATGCGCATCGTGCCCAGCGCCTCGAGCCCGTAGGTCACCAGCCCGAACGGCTTGCCGGCCTCGACCAAGGCTTCCCAGACATGGGTGCCGTGGCCGGCGCCGGAATAGACTTCGAAGGCCATTTCGCCGGAGAAGGATAGCCGGCAAATCATTACCGGCACACCTGATATCTCACCGTGCACGATGCCCATGAAGGGCAGCGTCGCATTGTCGACAGCCGTGCCGGTGACACAGGCCGCGAGAATCTGCCTCGCTTTGGGGCCGCCTATCGCGGCTCCCGCCCATTCGTCGGTCACCGAGGTGACATGGACCTTGAGTTCCGGCCAGATCACGTCGAGGAAATATTCCAGATGCTGCATCACCTTGCCGGCATTGGCCGTGGTGGTGGTCATCAGGAAATCCTGTTCGCCCAGCCGCCAGGTGGTGCCGTCGTCGAAGGCAAAACCGTCCTCGCGCAGCATCAGCCCGTAGCGTGCCTTGCCGACGGCGAGCGTCGAGAACATGTTGGTGTAGACGCGGTCCAGGAACGCGGCCGCGTCGGGGCCTTGCACGGCGATCTTGCCCAGTGTCGAGACATCGACCATGCCCGCGCTTTCGCGCGTCGCCTTGGCTTCTCGCACATAGGCCTGTTCGACAGTCTCGCCTGAAAGCCCGTAGATCATCGGCCGGTACCAGAGGCCGGCCGAATACATGGTCGCGCCATTGGCGAGGTGCCAGTCATGCATCGGCGTAAGCCGCTCGGGCTTGAGGTCACCGAAACGTTCGGCTGCCAGCGAGCCGATCGACACTGGCGCGAAGGGCGGCCGGAAGCGGGTCGTGCCGACTTCCGGGATCGGCTTGCCGAGCGCTTCCGCCATGATGGCAAGGCCGGGGATGTTGGAGCTCTTGCCCTGGTCGGTGGCCATGCCGAGCGTGGTGTAGCGCTTCAGGTGCTCGACTGAGACGAAGCCTTCGCGATGCGCCAGGCGGACATCCTCCGCCGTGACGTCGTGCTGCAAGTCGACAAAGCTCTTGCCGCTGCCCTTGATCTCGAACACAGGCGCGGGATCCTGGTCTCCAGGAGTTGCCTCGACAGTGGGCAGCGCCGCCGGCGTGCCTGTTCCTCCGGCTGCGGCAAGGCCTGCGGCGCGGCCTTCGGCGATCGCCTCGACCGTCGAAAAGCTGCCGGTGAAGGCGCCGGCGCCAATCCAGTTTTGTGTCGGCTTGGGCGGCAGGAAGGCTTGCCGGGCGGCGTTCCATTCCGCTTTGGCGCCGGCCTGGCTGGCCAGATGAATGGTCGGCGACCAGCCGCCCGACATCAGCAGGCAATCGGCATGGACGCTGCGCGCATCGCCGCTCAGCGCACCGGCGACCATGTCGAAACGCTGGACCTTGAGGCCGGACAAGGCCTTGCCACCTTCCGTGGCGACCACCGCATGGCCGGACAGCAATTCCGCCTCGGCTTCGCCGGCCAGGGCGCTCATCTCGGCGGAGGGCTGCGGGCGCACGTCGATGATGGCAACGATCGCGGCACCTGCCTGCTTCAGCGCCAACGCCGACCGGTAGGCGCTGTCATTGTTGGTGAACACCACCACCCGCTGCCCCGGCAGCACGCCGAATTCGCTGGCGTAGCGCTGCGCCGCGTGCGCCAGCATCACGCCGGGCCGGTCATTGCCCGGGAACACCAGCGGCCTTTCGAAGGCGCCGGTGGCCAGCACCACGGATCCGGCGCGGATCGCCCAGTAACGATGGCGCGGCTCACCCTTTGCGGGCTGCGCCTTGTGGTCGCTGACCCGCTCGAGCGCGGCAAGCGTGTTGTTGTCGTAGTAACCCCAGACCGTGGTGCGCGGCAGAAGCCGGACATTGTCGCGGGCCTCGAGCTGGGCGACGGTGCGCCGCACCCATTCAGCCGCCGGTGCGCCATCGATGGTTTCGCCCGACCAGTTGCCCGAACCGCCGAAACGCGGCTCGAGATCGGCCAGGACAACGCGTGCGCCTTGATCGGCGGCAGCCTTGGCGGCCATCAGCCCGGCCGGGCCGGAGCCGACCACAAGCACGTCGCAAAACGCGTTCATGCGTTCATAGCGGGCCGGGTCCTTTGCCGATCCGGCGCTGCCGAGGCCGGCGGCGCGGCGGATGAAATGCTCGCAGAACATCCAGAAGCGCGTGCCTTTCAGCGGGCCGACAACCGGACCCATGAAGGTCTTGTAGTAGAAGCCGGCCGACAGGATCTTGCCGCCGAGCTGGTTGACGGCATGGATGTCCCAGGTGAGCGAGGGGAAACGGTTCTGGCTGACGGCGATCAGCCCGTCATGGATCTCGACCATGGTCGCCGGGATGTTGGGCTCGCGCACTTCGCCCTTCAGCACCGTTACCAGCGCGTTGGGCTCCTCGACGCCCGCGCTCAGCAGGCCGCGCGGCCGATGGTATTTGAAGGAACGTCCGAACAGCGTGACGCCATTGGCCAGCAGCGCGGACGCCAGCGTGTCGCCGCCATGCCCGGTATAGGCAACGCCGTCGAAAGTGAAGCGGATCGTCTTCAGCCGGTCTATGCGGCCGCCGGTGTCGGTGCGGCGCGGGCTCATGGCTTGTCCTCCGCCTTGCGGCGCGCGGCCGAGCTGTGATCGCCGCGCACGAAGGCGACACTGGAAATCTCATGCGTCAGCGTGTTGCGCACAACCCTCAGATGCGCCCGGCAGCCGCCGGAGTGCTGCCAGATCTCGTTGTGGTCGCCGGCCGGATTCAGCCGGTCGTAGACATAGGCGTTCCAGGCCTCGAAATTCTGCGAGGCGGGGTCGGGACGCTCGCGGTTTCCGTCGCCCTGATAGGTGAACTCGATGACGTCGCGCGGGCCGCAGTAGGGGCAAGTGATCAGCACGGAATGTTCCTAATGAAGCCGCGGGTTCGCGCCCTGACCCTTGTCGTCGATCACCAGGCCCCGATGAAAGCGGTCGAGCGTGAAAGGGGCGTTGAAATCGTGCGGCTGGTCCTTGGCGATGGTCCAGGCAAAGCACCAGCCGGAAGCCGGAGTCGCCTTGAAGCCGCCATAGCACCAGCCGCAATTGAGATACATGCCGGGCAGGGGGCCGATGGTGATGATCGGCGAGCCATCCATCGACATGTCGCAGACGCCGCCCCAGGAGCGCAGCATGCGCACGCGGGCAAGGCCTGGGAAAAGCGCCAGCATCTCGCTCATCACCTCGTCGACGATGGGCAGATTGCCGCGCTGGGCGTAGCTGTTGTAGCCGTCGATGTCGCCGCCATAGACAAGGCCGCCCTTGTCGGACTGCGACATGTAGAAATGGCCCATGCCGAAGGTCACGACGGTGTCGATGAAAGGTTTCAGCGATTCGGTGACGAAGGCCTGCAGCACATGGCTTTCGATCGGCATCGTCTCGACGCCGGCCAATTGCATGACGCGGCCGGTGCTGCCGGCCACCGCGACCGCCACTTTCTTGGCCCTGATATCGCCGCGCGAGGTGGTGACGCCGGTGATGCGGTCGCCGTCGCGCAGGAAGCCGGTGACCTCGCAATTCTCGATGATGTCGACGCCGCGGCGGTCGGCGCCGCGCGCATAGCCCCAGGCAACCGCATCGTGCCGGGCGGTGCCGGCGCGCCGCTGCATCAGGCCGCCAACCACGGGAAAGCGTGCATCATTGGAGATATCGAGCGCCGGGATCAGGCGCTTGATCTCGGCTGGCGTCATCAATTCCGCGTCGACGCCGAGATGGCGCATGGCGTTGCCGCGCCTCGCGTAGTCGTCGAACTGAGCCGGCGTGTGCGCCAGGTTCAGGCAGCCGCGCTGCGAGAACATGACGTTGTAATTGAGCTCGTGCGACAGGCCCTCCCAAAGCTTCATCGAATGCTCGTAGAAGCGGGTATTGGCCGGCAGCAGATAGTTCGAGCGCACGGCCGTGGTGTTGCGGCCGACATTGCCGGATCCCAGCCAGCCTTTCTCCAGTACCGCGACATTGGTGATGCCGTGTTCCTTGGCCAGATAGTAGGCGGTCGCCAGGCCGTGACCGCCGCCGCCGATGATGACGACGTCGTAGGATGCCTTCGGATCCGGCTTGCGCCAGGCCGGCTTCCAGTCCTTGTTTCCCTTGAGCGCGTTCGCGAGCAGCGAAAGGGCCGAGTACTCTGCCATGTGTAAGGTGTCCGTTGCGGGCGATGCGGCAGACTATAGAGCAGGCCGCATCGGCAAAGCCAATATTGCGCCATGGCCTTTCGACTGGCCGACGCCTCGATGCGACGGCTTGCCCCATGATATGGCCGTCTTTATCAAGGACAGGCTTTTTTTGAATTGCCTTTGCGCTCCGTGAGTCGCCAACAGATCATGCTTTTTCGATTGCTTCGCCTCATCCTGATCCTCGCGCTTGTCGTTTCGGCGCCGCCTTCGTTCGAGGCGATGGCGCAAGCGCTCGGCCAGGGCGCCGCCGGATTGGTCACCGATCAGCAGAAGGTCATCCAGGGCCTGACAGCCAAAACCGATGATCTCGAGAAGAAAATACAGCAGGACGGTGAGGACGATGCCTCGCTCGTGGATATCCGTCTGCAACTGGAGGATCTGTCGCGGTCGGCACTCACCAGTGCGCTGGCATTCCGTTCGCGCCTCACCGACATCAACAATCGCATCGAGGTGCTGGGCCCGCCGCCGGCGGCGGGCCAGCCGCAGGAGCCCGACATAGTGACCGGCGAACGCCAGGCGCTGGCGTCGGAGAAGGCCGAGATCAACGCGGTCGTCGCCAGCGCACAGAACCTGTCGATCCGCATCAGCGGGCTGATCGACAAGATCGGCAACATGCGCAGCGCGCTGTTCCGCAATCTTTTGACCAAGCGCTACGTACTCTCGGACGCCTTGAGCCCGCAGGTGTTTTCCGATGCGCGCGACGAGTTCGGCAATTTCTACAAGGCGGTGTCGTCCTGGCTGAGCTTCGCCATCAAGTTCAAGTTCCAGGCCATCCTGGCGGCAACCTTCGTGGCGCTCGGCCTGGCGCTGGTGCTTCTGGTCGGCGGGCGGCGCCTGTTCGGGCGGGTGTTCGAGGCCGACCCCAGCAATGAGGATCCATCCTATCTCAGCCGTCTTTCGGTGGCCTTCTGGTCGACCTTGCTGCCGACGCTGGCGGTTGCCGCGTTTCTCGGCTCGACTATCTTCTTTTTCAACTATTACAACGTCTTGCGCGGCGATATTGGGCTTTTCCTCAATGCGTTGGCCACCGTCATCGGCGTGGTGTTTTGCGTCAACCGGCTGACCAACGCGGCACTCGAGCCGCGTTTGCCCAACTGGCGTCTCATCCCCGTCGAAACCGGGCCGGCGCGCTGGCTGGTCCGCCTGACCACCGCCATGGCCGTGGTCATCAGCTTCAACACCTTCCTGTCGATCGTGAACGACAAGATGGGGTCGCCGCTGTCGCTGACCATCGCGCGCAGTTTCGTCGCCACCATCATCGTCGGCGTCATCCTGATCCTGATGGCGATGCTGAGGCCCTTCAAGGCGCGTGACGGAAGCTGGCGCCCGTGGCCGGCATGGCTGCGCTACACCTCGCTCGGGCTCGGGCTTTTCACCATCATCGCGGCGCTACTCGGTTATATCGGCCTTGCGCTGTTCGTATCGCTGCAGGTCGTGGTCACCGGCACCGCGCTGATAACAGCCTATATCGGCTTCCTGTCGGCGCAGGCGATCGGCGAGGAGGGCGCTTTCGCCAACACCTCGGTCGGGCGCTGGCTGTCGGCCAATTCCAGCTACGAGGATACCGCGCTCGACCAGCTCGGCCTTGTCGTCAGCATCGCCATCAACCTGATGATCGTGCTGGTTTTCCTGCCGCTGATCCTCTTGATGTGGGGCTTCCAGCCCGGCGATATCGAGGCGTGGGCATATAAGCTCGCTACCGGCATCAATATCGGTTCGGTGACGATTTCGGTCACCGGCATCCTGTCGGGCATCGTTGTCTTCGTCATCGGCTATTTCCTGACGCGCTGGTTCCAGGGCTGGCTCGACGGCTCCGTCATGGCGCGCGGCAAGGTCGATACCGGGGTGCGCAACTCGATCCGGCTGGCGGTCGGCTATGCCGGCGTAGCGCTCGCCGCACTGGTCGGCATCTCGGCCGCGGGCATCGACCTCTCCAGCCTGGCGCTGGTCGCCGGTGCTCTCTCCCTCGGTATCGGTTTCGGCCTGCAGAATGTGGTGTCTAATTTCGTCTCCGGCCTGATCCTTTTGGCCGAGCGCCCGTTCAAGGTCGGCGACTGGATCGTGGCCGGCGACGTCAGCGGCACGGTCAAGAAGATCAGCGTGCGCGCCACGGAGATCGAGACCTTCCAGCGGCAGTCGGTGATCCTGCCCAATTCCAACCTGATCAACAACGCCGTCGGCAACTGGACGCACCGCAACAAGCTCGGCCGCATCGACATCAAGGTCGGCGTCGCCTATGGCAGCGACGTCAAGCAGGTCCACGCCGTGCTGCTGGATATCGCGCGCAGCCATCCGCTGGTGTTGAAGAATCCCGAGCCTTTCGTGCTGTTTTCCAATTTCGGACCCGCCGCGCTCGAATTCGAGATTCGTGTGTTCCTGGCCGATGTGATGAACGGCAACATCGTGCAGAACGACGTCCGCTTCACCGTGCTGGAGAAGTTCGACGACCAGCACATCGAAATCCCTTCCACGCCGCGCGCGGTCGTCGAGGCCAAGAAGCACCAGGCTTGGCCAACCGATGACGACAAGATCGAGGCCGATTTCGCGGAGCAGGAAGAGGCCAAGGCGCAAGCCGAGGCGGAGTCGAAAAAGCTGCCGAAGCCGCGCAAGTCCAAGAAGCCCGATCCGGACTAGGCCCGGCATCCGGCCTGCCGGGCGGCGCCCGTCGCTGCCTTTCGGCTCATTTCGTGCCGGGCGGCCAGATTAACGGGGTGGGCAAAAGCCAAAGCCAATTGCGGCATGAATGCGGCATTCAGTTGCGGTTCAGCTTTCATCTCATATAAGCTCCCATGCAACGGCGAAAATGCCTTGTGAAATGCAACAGAGGCGGTGGGAACACCGATACTGCAAATGTGGAAGTCTCTCGTCGCTGCCGTGGCTTTGCTCGCCGTGAGCGGCTCGGCCCATGCCGCCAGCGCGGTCAACAAGGACGCCGAGACCCGCACGCTGGTCGTGACCGAGGGCGGCAGCAAGACCGAGCTTGCCCTGGCCGGCGGTGAAACCGTCGAGTTCTGCCAGAACGGCTGCTTCGTCACCTTGCCGAACGGTGACCTCGAAGCCCTGACCGGTTCGGAAACCATCGAGATTTCCGGCGGCGTCGCCCGCATCAAGTAATGTCCGTGGCATGGTTGGAAAGGCCGGGCATTTGTCCGGCCTTTTATCGTTTCCGGTAGCTGTTGCTTAACAGTGACGCCTGAAATACCGCCGCGGCAGCCGCCTGCAACCGTACGTTTTAACGTTCGCTAGGCGATCCCCCGCTATACCACTGTCCAAGACGCCGAAATACGGCGCTCAAGGGGTTCCGGTTTCCGGATCATATGCTGGCAGGGCAGGACGGGCATGGACGCGCGGTCGGACAGGAACGCAATACCGCTTGCGGTCGATCTCGACGGCACGCTGATCGCGACCGACCTGTTGTGGGAAGGACTGTTCATCCTCCTCAAGAAGAACCCGCTCTATCTTTTCCTGGTGCCTTTCTGGGCGGCCGGGGGACCGGCGCGGCTGAAGCAGGCGATCGCCCAGCGCGTGGACATCGACCCCGCCACGCTGCCCTATCGGGCGCCGTTGCTCGACCGGCTCCGCACCGAGCACGCCGAAGGCCGCAAGCTCGTGCTGGCCACCGGCACGCCGCGCAAGTTCGCCGACGCCATTGCCGTCCATCTCGGCATCTTCGACCGGGTGCTGGCCACCGACGGCCTCGACAATCTCACTTCGGGCAAGAAGCGCGCCTCGCTCCTCGCGGCCTATGGCGATGCCGGTTTCGACTATGCCGGCAACAGCCGCCATGACCTCCAGGTCTTCGACGCGGCGCGCAGCGCGATCGTGGTGGCGCCGGACCGTCATGCCGCACGCTGGCAGGCGGCGCATGGCGCCGAAACGATGCCGGCTCCGAAGCCGACATTGCCGACCATCATCAAGATGCTGCGCGTCCACCAATGGCTGAAGAATTCGCTGATCGCCGTGCCGATGATGCTGTCGCACGAATATTTCAACTCCAACATGATCTGGGAGTGCCTGCTGGCATTCATCTCGTTCAGCGCGGTTGCCTCGGCGATCTATATACTCAACGACTTCTTCGACCTTGCGCTCGACCGCAAGCACGTCACCAAGCGCAACAGGCCGTTCGCCAGCGGCGCGCTATCGATCCCGTTCGGCCTTGGCGCGATCGCGGTGCTGCTGGTGATCGGCGTCGGCACCGGCTGCCTTCTGCCGATCGAATTCCTCGGGGTGCTCGGCGGCTATATGGTCGTTACGACCGCCTATTCGCTGTCGTTCAAACGCATGCTTCTGGTCGACGTGCTGACGCTTGCCGGGCTCTATACGATCCGTGTGCTGGCGGGCGCGGCCGCCACAGGCGTCGACGTCTCGTTCTGGCTGCTCGCCTTCTCGATCTTCTTCTTCCTGTCGCTGGCGCTGGTGAAGCGCTTCGTCGAATTGCGCACCACCGCCATTCCGCCAGGCGAACGCATTGCCGGCCGCGGCTATCGCACCGAAGACCAGGAGATCGTCGCCCAGGCCGGCATGGCTTCGGCCTTCTCCTCGGCGCTGGTGCTGGCGCTCTACATGGACAGCGTCGCGGTGCGCGAACTTTATCCGCATCCCTGGCTGATCTGGCCGCTGGCGCCGATCGTGCTCTACCTCACCATGCGCGTCTGGATCCTGGCGCGCCGCGACGAAATGCACGATGACCCGGTCGTCTTCATCATACGCGACTGGCGTAGCCAGATCGTGGTAGCGATCGGCGCCGTGCTGCTGGTCATCGGGGGCTGGTAGGCATGGCCGAACGCTTCCAGAGCTTTGGCCTTGCCACGCCGCCTGCGGCAAGGGCGATGCATGCCGATGACGCCATTGCACTGCTGAAAGGCGGCCAGGCCAGGCAAGCATCGTTGCTTGCCTATGGCAATGGCCGGTCCTATGGCGATTCCTGCCAGAACCAGGCCGGCACGGTCATCGACATGCGGTCCCTGAACCGCATTCGCGGCTTCAACGCCGAGAGCGGCCTGCTCGAAGCGGATGCCGGTGTGCTGCTCGCGGATGTCATTGCACATGCCGCGCCTCACGGTTTCTTTCCGGCGGTGGTCCCCGGCACACAATTCGTCACGCTCGGCGGCGCCATCGCCAACGATGTCCATGGCAAGAACCATCACCGGCGCGGCACGTTCGGTTGCCATGTGGAAAGCTTCACCCTGCTGCGGTCGGACGGGCGTAGCTGTCGCTGCTCGGCGACCGAAAATCCGCGTCTGTTTCGGGCGACCATCGGGGGCATGGGCCTCACGGGCCTGATTCTGTCGGCCTCGATCCGGCTGATGCGGGTTCCGTCGCTCGACATCATCGAAAAGACGGCGCGGTTTCGCGATCTCGGCGAATATTTCGACCTTGCCGAGGCTGCGGACCAGGCCAATGAATATGCCGTCGCCTGGATCGACCAACTTGCCCGTGGCCGCGACAGCGGACGGGGCTTGCTGTTTACCGGCAACCACGCCGAGCATGGCTCGCACGCGGCCGCGCGTGCAAACGGGAAATTCTCGGTGCCGTTCCAGCCGCCTTTCAACGTGCTCAGCCGGCCGTTCCTGACCGCGTTCAACGCTGCCTACAGGTGGAAAAAACGCCCGGCTACCGTGCCGCGCCAGGTCGAATACCAGGGCTTTTTCTTCCCGCTCGACGGTTTGCACGACTGGAACAGGCTCTATGGCCCGAAGGGGCTGTTCCAGCATCAAAGCGTGGTCCCGGAAGAGGCGGCGCGCGCGATCGTGCCGGCATTGCTGACGGCTGCCCGCCAGGCCAGGCAGGGGTCCTTCCTCACCGTCCTGAAGCGCTTCGGCGGAGTCCGCTCGCCGGCACTGCTGTCGTTCCCGAGGCCGGGCTACACGCTGACGCTGGACTTCCCCAACAGGGGAGCGGCGACGCTTGCCCTGCTCGGCGAGCTCGACCGCATGACCATCGCGGCCGGCGGGGCGGTCAACCCTTACAAGGATGCACGCATGTCGGCTGCGACCTTCAGCGCTTCGTTCCCCGACTGGCCGAGACTGGAAGCGTTGCGCGATCCCGCCTTCATGTCCGATTTCTGGGCGCGCACGGCCGGGAGCATCGACCACAGGCGCCGCGGCGCCGAGGCGGCCGAATAGATAAAATTGGAATGAATCATGGTTTCTGAGCGCTTAACGGCAAGGTTTACTCAAAATAGTCTCGTGAGTTCACGAAATCTTTTCAGGTTTGTATTATCTGATATTGCAGGGGTGGCGGGTTGAAATGAAATATATCGTCTTCATTCTCTTTACGGTCATGACCAATGCCGCCGCGCAGCTTATGCTGAAGCAAGGCATGATTTCGCTCGGACCGATTTCGTTCGAGGGCACCAATCCGCTGATCAAGCTGTTGCAGATCGTCTTCAGCCCCTGGGTCTTCCTTGGCCTGTGCACCTTCGTCATTTCGATGGTCTCGCACCTCTATGTGCTTTCCAAAGTCGAACTCTCCTTTGCCTATCCGTTTCTCAGCCTGGCTTACGTCGCCGTCGCGATCTTCGCCTATTTCGTGTTCCGCGAGGATCTCAACGGCTGGCGCATCGCCGGCATCGCCTGCATCTGCGTCGGCACGGTGCTGATCGCGCAAAGTGGGCGAGGGCATGAGGAGCAGAGCGCGTCCATCACCTCCGACAAGATACAGGCAAACGAGATCGTTCGATGAGACATGTGATTTTCGGCGGTGACGGCTTCGTCGGCCGCCACCTTGCGCCGAAGCTTGTGGCCGATGGTGAGGAAGTCGTCGTCGTCGACATCGCCAAGAGCGACCTTGCGCATTACCGCAATGTCCGCTTCATCAAGTGCGACGTCACCGACCCGGGCTCGGTTGCCGCGGTCGGGCTGAAAGCCGACGACATGGTCTACAATTTGTCGGCCAAGATGCTGTCGCCTATCCAGGTGCGTGCCAAGCGGCACGATTTCTTCTTTCCGGTCAACGTCCACGGCACCGAGCACATCATGCAGGCCATGGACAAGGCTGGCGCGCCGAAGCTTGTCCACTACACGACCGACATGATCTACGGCCACACGGTCACCCAGCCGATGACCGAGGAGCATCCGGTCGCGCCGCTCGGCGAATATGGCTGGTCGAAGCAGAAGACCGAGGAACTGGCCGCCGAATGGCGCAGGCGCGGCATGTCGATCTCGCTGTTTCGTCCGCGCCTGATCATCGGACCCGGCCGGCTCGGCATCCTGGAAAAGCTGTTCAAGCTGATCGACTGGAGTTTTCCGGTGCCGATGATCGGTTCGGGCCGCAACCCTTATCAATTCATCTCGGTGTTCGACTGCGCCGAGGCCGCACGCGCGGCCTGGAAGGCCGGTGTGCCCAACGAGGCCTACAATCTCGGCTCGCTCAACCCGCCGCCGGTGAGAAAATTGCTCGGCGACCTGATCCGGCATGCCGGCTCGAAGTCGATCCTGCTGCCTACGCCCGGCTGGGCGGTCAAGCGCACGCTCGACCTGCTCGATCTCATCAACCTGCCGATCATGGATCCCGAGCAATATCTGATCGCCGACGAGGAATGCGTGCTCGACGTATCCAAGGCCGAGCGCCAGCTCGGCTGGGTGCCGCAATACCGCGACGAGGATATGCTGATCGCCGCCTACAGCGAATACCGCGCCAAGAAGGCAGGTCCCGCTGTCGCCACCAAACATGTGCCCGGCGAATAGCGGCCTGCCAACACAGCTTATTGCGCACGACGCTGGTCGGAGCGCTGACAGGAGATTGAAATGACCGTCATGGCCAAGCCGGAGCAGACGAATACGCGCGCCCTGGTCAGCGCGCCGACGCTGTCGCCCGCCACCATCGCCAAGCCCGACCTGATCAGCGTCGAGCAGGCCAAGGCGATGGATGTCGCAGGGATGACCGACCTGTTCAAGGCGCATCTCAACCCGGGCCAGCTGCATTTCATGAAGTTGCTCGGCTTCCACAAGATCAAGATCGAGCGTGCCGAGGGCATGTTCTACATCGACCAGAACGGCCGCAAGATCCTCGATTTCTTCGGCGGCTTCGGTTCGTTGGCCTTCGGCCACAACCATCCGCGCATTCTGGAAGTCCGCAAAAAATTCCAGGAGGAAAAGCGGCAGGAAATCGCCATCGCCTTCATGTCGCAATATGCGGCCGCGTTGGCGCACAACATCGCCAAATGCTCGCCTGGCGATCTCGATATGGTGTTCCTCGGCTCGTCCGGCTCGGAAGCGATGGAAGCGGCGGTGAAGCTCGCCGAGCGCGCCGCCGGTCCGAAGCGGCCGAAGATCGTCTATGCTGAGAATTCCTTCCACGGCAAGACGAAGGGTGTGCTGGGCATCACCGACGGCCAGCTCTATCGCGCCGACTTCAAGATGGCCGACAACACGGTGCGCATTCCCTTCGCCGACGTCGAAGCCGTGGAGCGCCTGTTCCGCTCCGATCCGGAAGTCGGCGTCATCGTGCTGGAAACCATCCAGGGCGGCGGCGGCATCATTCAGGCGCCGACTGAATACTGGCAAAAGCTGCGGGCGCTGTGCGACCAGTATGGCGTGCTGTGGGTCGCCGACGAAGTCCAGTGCGGCTATGGCCGCTCAGGCCGCTTCTATGCCTTCGAGCATTACGGCGTCGTGCCTGACGTGACGGCATTGGCCAAGTCGCTTGGCGCCGGCAAGGCAGCGGTCGGTGCGATGATTGCGCGCCGCGAAATCTACATGAAGGCCTACGGCACGCCGAAGACGGCGATGATCCATGCCATGGCCACCTTCGGTGGCATGGGCGAGGCGTGCGCCACCGCGATCGAGGGCATCAACGTGCTCTACGACGAGGGGCTGATCGACAACGCCGCCGTCACCGGCGATTACCTGCTGCAGCGCCTGCAGGCGCTCAGGGAAAAATACCCCAAGATCATCAAGGACGTGCGCGGCAAGGGTTTCATGATTGGCCTGGAGTTCCACGACTTCTCGCAGACCTTGCCTATGGTACTGCGCCCCATCGTCAGCGTGCTCGACGACAAGCTGAAGGGCTCGCTGTCCGGCTTCGTCGGCGCGCTGTTGTTGCGCGACTATGACGTGCTCGTTGCCTTCACCGAATACAACCGCAACGTCATCCGGCTCGAGCCGCCGCTGATCTGCCAGCGCGAGCATGTCGACCGCTTCGTCGACGCCTTCGACAGCCTTTTGTCGCGCGGCATCGTGGCGATCGTGAAGGATTTCGTCAAAAGCCAAGTCCGTTAACGAGGTTCGCTGAACACTGTCATGCTGACCAAGTCGCCCTCTGCAAAGAATCCACTCGACCGGCTCGTCGAGGCCGGCCTGGCGTGGTGTGAGGGAACTTATGCGCGGCTGGCGGCTCCGATCGGCGCCGCGGCTTTCGCGCTCTATATCCTTCTGACGGCGTTCACGGCCTGGGTGATGCCCGACGCCAACTGGGACATGCTGCCCTATCTCGCCATATCGGAGGAGAGCACCTACCCCGATGCGCAAGCGCTGCATGACTATACCTACGACACCGTCAAATCGGGTGTCTCGGCCGGCGACTACAAGGCGCTGACCGACGATGGCGGCGGCTTCCGCAGCCACATGGCGCAGAACGCCGCCGACTTCCATTCGCTGCTCGGCATGTACCGGATCAAGTTCCTCTATGCCGAAATCCTGTCGACGCTGAGCGGGGTGATGTCACCGGTCGAGGCGATGCGTCTGGTGCAGGTGTTTTCGGCACTGCTGTTCGGCGCGATCACGCTGCTCTGGCTGCGTTCGCAAAACGCATTGGCCCTGGCGCCGGTGGTCGGCGCGGTGCTGATCATGGCCGATTTCGGCGATGCGGCGCGCGCCTCGACGCCGGATCTGCTCACCTCGGCGCTGCTGCTCGGCGGGCTCTACGCCTACGTCAGAGGCCGCGAGGCGGCGACGGCGATCCTGCTCTTTCTCGCCTTCATGGTGCGACCGGACAATATTGTTTTCCTTGCTGTTTTCGCTGTGCTGCTGGTCGTCTTCCGGCAGCAGGCATGGGGCGCGCTGGCCGGCTTTGCCGCGTCCTTCATTGCCTATTTCGCCATTTCGCACTGGGCCCATCATCCCGGCTGGTGGCCGCATCTTTGGTTCTCCAGCATCGAACAGCACTACAATATGGACGGGTTCGAGCCGGCCTTCTCGGTCATCGCCTATCTCAGGGCGTTCGCCACGTCGCTGCTGCGCGCCGTCAACCTGAACAGTTGGATCGGCGTTTCGGTGCTGGCGCTGGCCGGCTGGTATGCGGCGAGCCGGGCCGGCTTCAAGCTCGATCGCCGCGCCGGTATCCTGTTCGCGGCGCTGGTGCTCGGCGCGCTAGCCAAATTCACCGTCTTTCCGATCCACGACACGCGCATCTATTTCCCGCATCTGATCCCGCCATTCCTGCTGCTGGCACCGCCCTTCATGGAACTGTGGGCGGCGGTCGCCCGTGGCCAGCATCGCGCCGCCTTGCACGTCATTCCCGGAGACAAATCATGAGTTCGGTTTCCAGCCTGGCGCGCATTGCCCTGTCGCTTGGCCTTCCCGCCGGCCTGCTCGATCGCGGGCCGTCACTGCGCGGCACCAAATTCCTGGTCAAGGCGGCGCTGAGGGCGCATTTCGGTGTTGGCGGCCGGCCATTCCAGATGGTCAATGTCGGCGCCTGCGATGGCGCGCTGTTCGATGACGTGACGCCCTGGCTGCACCGCATCCCAAGGGCCCGCGCCGTGCTGGTCGAGCCGATCCCGTACAATCAGAAGCGGCTACGCGCCAACTATCCAGATACGGAGCGCTTCATCATCGAGCCTGTGGCGGTGACCAAGACCAAGGGCACCATCACCGTCCGCACTTTCGATGCCGCTGCCCTGGAGGCCGGCACGCTGCCGATCGAGTTCATCGGTTGCTCCTCGGTGACCGACACCAATTTGATGTCGGGCAAGAATGCCTGGGGCGAGGCCGACGCCAACTTCAACAACTTCGCGCCGCATCTGAAAGACATCGAGGTGCCGTCGGAGACCTTGCAGACATTGCTCGACCGCAACGGCGTCAGCCATATCGACGCCTTCCTCGTCGATTGCGAAGGCGCCGACTGGGTCGTGTTCGAGCAACTCGACCTCAAGCGCTACCGTCCCGGCATGATCAAGATCGAGGTCGGTGCGCTGCCCGCCCCGGAAATCGGCCAGGTCGTGGTCAAGCTGAAGACGGCGGGCTACCAGGTCGGCTTCCAGGCCGAGGACGTCTGGGCGTTTGCCTGACGGTAGCTGTTTTTCCTGAGCCACGACGGGTCGCGCCGCATCCGTGGCGTGTCGCAAACAGGCGGTAGCGCAGTGCCCGCCGCCTGCATATTGTGCGCCGATCAAACGGGCGCCGACGCCGCCCGCAACAGCACTTGGAGTCGCGGGCAATGGCAGAATTTCCGAAAAAGGCGAAGGTCGTCATCATTGGCCTCGGCGGCATTGTCGGTGCATCGATCGCTCATCATCTGATCGAACGCGGCTGGGACGACATTGTCGGCATCGACAAGTCGGGCATCCCGACCGATATCGGCTCGACCGCGCATGCGTCGGACTTCTGCTACACCACCAGCCACGATTTCCTGTCATGCTGGACGACGCTCTATTCCATCGATTTCTACGAGAAGATGGGCCATTACGCGCGTGTCGGCGGCCTCGAGGTCGCCCGCGTCGGCGACGACAGCCGCATGGACGAGATCAAGCGCAAGATCGCTTCGGCCAAGGCCTTCGGCACGCGCGCCCGGCTGATCGAACCAGCCGAGATCAAGGAAAAATTCCCGCTGATCGAAGAGGATCTGGTGCAGGGCGGCCTGTGGGATCCGGACGCCGGGCTCGTCATCCCGCGCTCCCAGACCGTTGCCGGCAAGCTGGTCGACCAGGCGGAAGCGTCCGGCAAGCTCAAACCCTTCGCCAACACGCCGGCGAAGTCGCTTGTCGTCAAGGACGGCCGCATCAGCGCCGTGGTGACCGACCGCGGCACGATCGAGGCCGACTATGTCATCGTCTGCGCCGGCATCTGGGGACGGCTGATCGCCGAGATGGTCGGCGAGGATCTGCCGGTCATGCCGATCGACCATCCGCTGACCTTCTTCGGGCCCTACACCGAATTTGCCGGCACCGGCAAGGAGATCGGCTGGCCACTGCTGCGCGACCAGGGCAACTCGGCCTATATGCGCGACACCGGCGACCCCAAGACCGCCGAGGGCGGCCAGATCGAATGGGGCTATTACGAAGAGACCAATCCGCGCCTCTGCCACCCGCGCGATCTGCTTGAGAAGGACCAGGCACGGCTGTCGCCGTCGCAGCGCGATCTCGACATGGAGCAGATCCTGGCGCCGCTGGAACGCGCCATGGAACTGACGCCGATTCTGGGCGAACTCGGCTACAACGAAGGCCATTCCTTCAACGGCCTGTTGCAGGTGACTGCCGATGGCGGGCCGTCGATGGGCGAGAGCCAGAAGGTGAGGGGTCTCTGGTACGCCGTCGCCATCTGGGTCAAGGATGGCCCCGGCATGGGCAAGCTGATCGCCGACTGGATGACCGACGGTCGCACCGAGATCGACCATCACGCCATCGACTATGCGCGCTTCTATCCGCACCAGACGAAGGAACAGTTCATCTGGGATCGCTGCACCGAGACGGCGATGAAGGTCTACAATCCGGCGGTGCATCCGCGCGAGCCCTTCTCCAAGGGTCGCAACATCAGGCGCTCGCCGTTCTGGGAGCGCGAGAAGGAACTCGGCGGCTATTTCATGGAGCTCGGCGGCTGGGAGCGCGCGCATGGTTACGCCGCCAACGAGCATCTGCTCGAGAAGTATGGCAACCGGGTGCCCGTGCGCGAGAACGAGTGGGACAACCGCCACTTCTGGCGCGTCTCGAACGCAGAGCATTTGGCGATGAGCGAGGATTGCGGCATCGTCAACCTCTCGCATTTCTCGATGTATGACATCGAGGGACCCGACCATGTCGCACTGCTGGAATGGCTGTGCGCGGCCAAGATCGGCGGCGACAACAACATCGGCAAGGGCATCTACACCCACTTCCTCGATGAGGAAGGCATGGTGCGCGCCGACTTCACCGTGATCCGCATGGCCGACCGCTGCCGGCTGATCGACGGCGCCGATGCCGGGCCGCGCGACTTCCAGTACATGCGCCGCACGGCTCAGGACAAAGGGTTCGATGTCACCATCACCGATGTGACCGAGAAGTACGTCACCATCGGCATCTGGGGGCCGAACGCCCGCACCACCTTGCAAAAGGTGGTCGAGAACCCGGATGGGCTTTCACCGGAGAATTTTCCATTCGCGGCCATCAAGCCGGTCCGCATCGGTGGCAAGGATGTCACCGCGTTCCGCATATCCTATGTCGGCGAGCAAGGCTGGGAACTGCATATGCGCTACGAGGATGGCCTCGCCGTCTGGGACGCGCTGCGCTCGACCGGCGTCATGCCGTTCGGTGTCGAGACCTATGCCAACACCCGCCGCATGGAAAAGAGCCTGCGGTTGCAGAATGCCGACCTCTTGACCGAGTACAATCTGCTGGAGGCCGATCTCGCCCGTCCGAAGGTCAAGGAGAACGATTTCTCCGGCAAGGCCAAGCATGTCGAATACCGCGAACGCGCGCATCAGCCGGCCATGCTGTGTACGCTGGTGATGACCGAGAATACGGATTCCAGGGGTGTTGCCCGTTATCCCGTCGGCATCATGCCGGTGATCGACCCCGAGAGCGGAGAAACGCTGGTCGACGAACTCGGCCGTCGCTCCTTCACCACATCGGTCGCCTATGGCCCGACGATCGGCAAGAACATCGCGCTTGCCTATCTGCCCTGGGCCTATGCGCAGGAGGGCCGCAAGCTCATGGTCGAGTATTTCGGCGAGACCTATCCGGTCGAAGTCGCCGGCGTCGGTTACAAGCCGCTTTACGACCCGGAGAATCTGAAGCCGCGGAGCTGATCGTCCAGCGGTAGGGCTCGCATAGATTGGATCAGCCCGGCCACGGCCGGGCTTTTCTCTTTTTCAGTGGACGATTCTCGCTTACCCTTGCGCAATGTCTGGTTTGCCCTGCGCAAGACATCTGCTTTCCGCCTCTGCTGCACTGGCGTTGGTGCTCTGGCTGGCGCCAACGTCCCGCGCGGACGAGCCGGTCGATGTCGAGCTGGTGCTGGCGGTGGACGTTTCGCTGTCGATGTCGGCGGAGGAGCTGGAGATTCAGCGCCATGGTTACGCGGCGGCGTTGACGCATGACAATGTGCTGCAGGCGATCGCCGATGGCGCCTATGGCAAGATCGCCGTCACCTATGTCGAATGGGCCGGCACCAGCTGGCAACGCGTCATCGTGCCGTGGACGGTGATCGCGAGCCGGGCCGACGCGGAGCGGGTGGTGGCGCAATTGTCGGCCCAGCCGCCCAACAGCGCGCGGCGCACCTCGATCTCCGGCGCGCTGGAGTTCGGCAGCGACCTTTTCGCCGAAAGCGGCTACCAGGGAACCAAGCGCGTCATCGACATTTCGGGTGACGGGCCAAACAACCAGGGCGCGCCGGTCAATCTCGTCCGCGACGGGGTGGTCAGGCAAGGCATCGTCATCAACGGCCTGCCGCTGATGACCCGAGGCGGCTTTTCCGGCGTCTATGACGTCAACGATCTCGACCGCTACTACAGCGACTGCGTCATCGGCGGCGCCGGCGCCTTCATGATCCCAGTCAACGACTGGACGCAATTTCCCGAAGCCATCCGCCGCAAGCTGGTGCTGGAGCTTGCCGGCCCGGCGTCACCGCAATGGGCGGCGGAGGAGGCGGATCACCCGCCAGTGGTGCTGGCGCAGGACAAGCCCGCCGCCGACTGCCAGATCGGCGAGAAAATGTGGCGCAACCGCAACTGGATGCCCGACAGCCGGTAGGGCAATCCCAAACCGGGTTGCCGGCTGCTTTCCGCGCGAACACGTTCCTGTTGATTGACAAGCCCATCGGCCTCTGTGAACAATTTCCCCCAGAAAAACAAAGGGGAACTGATATGAACAGGATAACCGTATTTGCCGCGACATTGACGCTTGCCGCGGGCTTATCCGCACCGGTGATGGCCGCCACGTCACTCACCATCGGCATCAGCGGCTGGACCGGCTTCGCGCCGCTGACACTCGCCAAGCAGGCAGGGCTGTTCGAGAAACATGGACTCGACGTGACCTTGAAGAAGGTGCCGCAGGCCAGTAGGCCGCTCGCAATAGCCAGCGGCGACCTGCAATGCGCCGCCACCACGGTCGAGACCTGGCTGGTCTGGAACGCCAGCGGGGTGACCACCAAGCAGATTTTCCAGCTCGACAAATCCTATGGCGCCGACGGCATCGTGGTGCGCAACGACATCAAGACCGTCGCCGATCTCAAGGGCAAGAACGTAGCGTCCTCCGCGCCGGGAACGTCGCCCTATTTCATGCTGGCCTGGGTGCTGAACAAGAACGGCATGTCGACCAAGGACGTGACGGTCGTCAATCTCGAGCCTGACGCGGCGGCACAAGCCTTCCTCGCCGGCCAGAATGACGCCGCCGTCACTTATGAGCCTTTCATCTCGGCCGTGCGCGACAAGGCCGACCAGGGCCATATCCTGGCGACCACGCTCGACTATCCGATGGTTCTCGACACGGTCGGCTGCACGCCCGAATTCCTCAAGGCCAATCCCGACGCCGCCAAGGCGCTTGCCGACAGCTATTTCGACGCGCTCGACCTGATCAAGAAAGATCCGCAGAAATCCTATGAGATCATGGGCGCCGACGTGAAACAGTCGGCCAAGGAATTCGAGGATTCGGCGAAGTACCTGAAATGGGCCGACAAGGCCGACAACAAGCAGTTCTTCACCAAGGAATTCCAGGACTTTTCCAAGACCGCCGGCGACCTGCTGCTGCAGATGGGGCTGATCAAGGAGGCGCCCGACGTCGCCACGCTGGCCGACACCAGCGCCGTGGCGAATTGACGGCTCAACCCCTGGATACCGTGCGGTGGCGCAGAGCGCCGCCGCCTTCCTGCTGACAAAGGACGAAGATGCGCCCCTTGCATCCTGTCTCGCCGGGCCTGCGAACAGTGCTCGGCATTTCATTCTTCGTGCTGTTCGTGGTCTTCTGGGCCTGGATCACGCTTGGCGGCCACGTCAACCGCATCTTCCTCGCCGATCCGCTGTCGATGCTGCGGGACGGCTGGCGGCTGCTGGTCGAGGACCGTTTCTGGCTCGACATACTGATCACCATCTGGCGGGTCTTCGGCGGCTTTGTGCTGGCCTCGGTCGTCGCCGTGCCGCTCGGCATCGCCATGGGCGCCTGGAAGCCGGTGGAAGCCTTTCTGGAGCCCTTCGTCTCCTTCGCCCGTTATCTGCCGGCATCGGCGTTCATTCCACTGCTCATCCTGTGGGCGGGCATTGGCGAATTGGAAAAACTGCTCGTCATCTTCGTCGGCTCGGTGTTCCAGATCATCCTGATCATTGCCGTCAAGGTCGGATCAACGCGGCGCGACCTGGTCGAGGCGGCCTATACGCTGGGCTCGACCAACAATGGCATCGTCAGGCGGGTGATCATGCCGACCAACGCACCTGAAATCGCCGAGACGCTGCGGCTGGTGCTCGGCTGGGCCTGGACCTACGTCATCGTCGCCGAACTGATCGGCTCGTCGTCGGGCATCGGCTATATGATCATCAACAGCCAGTCGCGGCTGGCGACCGGGCAGATCATCTTCGGCATCATCGTCATCGGCCTGATCGGGCTGTTGTCCGACTTCGCTTTCAAGGCGTTCAACCGCTGGCTCTTTCCGTGGAGCCTGACGTGAGCAAGCTTCTCATCGAGGGTGTTTCGCGCACCTTTGCCGGCGTGCGGGGCGGAGAACCCGTCAGGGCGCTGATGCCGGTCGACCTGGCGGTCGCGGCCAATGACTTCATCACCATCCTGGGGCCGTCGGGTTGCGGAAAGTCGACGCTGTTGAGGATCGTCGCCGGTCTGGAGGCGCCAAGCGAAGGCCGCGTTCTGCTCGACGGCAAGGCGGTGACGAGACCGGGACCGGACCGCGGCATGGTCTTCCAGTCCTACACGCTGTTTCCCTGGCTCACGGTCGCCGAAAATATCGCCTTTGGCTTGCGCGAACGCGGCATGGCCGAAGAGGAGCGGGACGGGATCGTCGCCTCCTATGTCGATCTCGTCGGCCTGAAAGGGTTCGAGAACCATTGGCCGAAGCAGCTTTCCGGCGGCATGCAGCAGCGCACGGCGATCGCCCGGGCGCTGGCCAACGATCCGGAAATCCTGTTGCTGGACGAGCCGTTCGGGGCGCTGGACAACCAGACGCGCGGACTGATGCAGGAATTGCTGCTCGGCATATGGGAACGGCGCAAGAAGACGGTGCTGTTCGTCACCCACGACATCGAGGAGGCGATCTTCATGGCCTCGCGCGTGATCGTGATGACGGCGCGGCCCGGCCGCATCAAGTCGGATGTCGCCATCGACCTGCCGCATCCGCGCCACTACACGCTCAAGACCAGTCCGGAATTCTCGGCGTTGAAGGCGCGGCTGACCGAGGACATCCGCGTCGAGGCGATGCGGACCGCAGACGTGCACTAATCGCTCACGGTTCGGTCGTTCCGCGCGTATGGTTTGGGTCAGGCCGCCAGCAATTGCTTGCGGTCGACGCGCTCCTGCTGCGGCGAGCGGGCATAGAGCTCACGGTAGCATTTCGAGAAATGCGAGGCCGAGACGAAGCCGCAGGCGACCGCCACCTCGACCACCGGCATCGACGACTGGATCAAGAGATGCCTTGCGCGGTCGAGGCGGATTTCGAGATAGTAGCGGGCAGGGGAGCGTCCCATCTCGGTTCGGAACAGGCGCTCTATCTGGCGGCGCGACAGGTCGACATGGTCGGCGATCTCGATCAGCGACAGCGGCTCGGACAGATTGGCCTCCATCAGTTCGATGATGGTCAGCACTTTCGAGTTCTGCACACCAAGCCGGGCGCGCAGCGGCAGGCGCTGGCGGTCGGTCGGGCTGCGCACGCGGTCGGTCAGCACCTGCTCGCAGACGCGGTTGACGAGGTTCTCGTCGAAGTCGTCGCCGATCAGCTTCAGCATCATGTCGAGCGCGGCGGTTCCGCCGGCGCAGGTGTAGATGTTCTGGTCGATCTCGAACAGGTCGGCAAAGACATTGGCTTTCGGGAAGGCCTCGGAAAAGCCCGGCAGGTTTTCCCAATGGATGGCGCAGCGCCTGTTCGACAACAGCCCGGCGGAGGCGAGGATATGCGCACCGGTGCACAGGCCACCCACCGCGACGCCGCGATTGTATTCCTCACGCAGCCATGCAAAGGCCGACTTGTTCTGGTAGCGTTCGACATTGATGCCGCTGCAGACGATGGCCATGTTGGGACGATCCGGCCCCGCCATCTTCTTGCGTTCCTCTTCCAGCGAGGTGTTGACGGCGCATTCGACGCCGTTGGAGGCGCGCACCGGCTTGCCGTCGATGCTGGCAAGGCGCCAGCGATAGGCCTCGTAACCGAGCATCCGATTGGCGGAGCGCAGCGGGTCCAGCGCGGTCGCAAAAGCGATCATGGTGAAATCGGGAACAAGGAAGAACACAAACGACCGCTTGATCGGATGCTTGACGGCGTTCACGGGGAACCTCATCTGGCCATGACGCGAACAGGATGTCGCGAATAGCATAGCGTCATCAGGAAAAACCATTCCTGTCAATCGGCTAGGTGGCTTTGGCAAGATTAAATTTGCGACATGGGTCGCAAATGGGCAATCGCCGCGCGGTGCTGCTCAAACCAGGCCACCGTCAGGTTGTGAAAAGACGATGGAAGCGCAACAAAATAAACGCCGCCTCGGCGGACCGAAGCGGCGGCAGTCAACTCTGAAGCCGTGGCAGGGGAGCGCGGCTCTGGAGGTATTTTGTGTTTCTATGCAGTCCCGAACGGAAAACCGTTACACGATTTTCCTGGAACTAGTCTTATTCAGGCGACGAAGCCGAGGCGCGCCGCAGCCATGGCGCCGGTCTGGCCAGGCATGGTCTTGGCGAGGCGCTGACGCTCGAGCGCCGTGGTCAGGTTCATTTCGCGGCGGGCGAAGAGGCGGGCAAAAAGCTTCATGATCATCTCCAATCGGTTGCTCAGACGGGTCGCCTTCGCTTGATGGAGTGGGGCAGCTCGTTTGCTGACGGTGATATAGGCTTGTGTGAGCGGAAACTAAATCGCAAAAGCGAAGCGCTTGATATGAAAAGCGACACCAAATGCGACAAATTTGGGCAGAGTGAAGCTGTCATGCCCAATATTTACGAATATTTACAGACGGTTAGCTTCAAAAACGAGCTGCTATGCGGCTTGCTCATATGCGCCATGCAGCGGCGGCATGGCTCCTGAATTCGTTTGAATGCAAATAAAATAGAGAAGGCCTGCCGGGCGGTTTGCGCGGCAGCCCTTCAGCACGGGGTACACACGATCTACTTTGCTCCAGCCCAGGATCCGACGCCATTGCGAATGCCGGTCTTGGCGTCGGAAGCTTCCGGCCAGCCGATATCCTTCTGCAACTCGATCGGCAGGGAACGGATGGCGCGTTCGGTCTGGTAGCGGGCGCGGGCCGCGTTGAATTCGGTCGCGATGCGGCCGAGGGACGACAGGATAGACATTTCGATCTCCTTTGCAGCGGCGCGGGAGGCGCCGGCAACGTGTTACGTCAGGTCTGTTTCAGCTTCATTTCATGCCGAATGCAGGTCTGCGCCGTGGTCGTTTGGTGACCGCTTTTGGCAGCATGCTGCTTCGATGGAGTTGACTATGCTCCTGATCTGATGTTCAATCAAACGAAATGGAATGATGCTTTGTATCAGAAAAATTGAAGGCTGATCGCCATGAACGCCCCACTCAATCATCCGCTGCCGCTGCTCGACCTCGACGTTTTGCGCACTTTCGTGGCGATTGCCGAGACCGGCAGTTTCACCACTGCGGCCAATGCGGTGTTCCGCACGCCGTCGGCCGTCTCCATGCAGATCAAGAAGCTGGAGGATATTCTCGGCCGCTCGGTGTTCGCGCGCGATGCGCGTTCGGTAACGCTGACCACGGACGGCGAGATGCTGCTCGGCTATGCCCGCCGGCTTTTGTCGATCAACCGCGAGGTGGTGTCGAAGTTCATCATCCCCGATATTGTCGGCGTTGTGCGGCTGGGCTCCCCCGATGACTATGGCGAGCGCGTGCTGCCGCATGTGCTGAAACGTTTCGCGCAGTCGCATCCCTCGATCGCCGTCGACGTCACCATCGACCAGAGCAGCAATCTGCGCCGCCGCATGGACGACCGGGCGCTCGACATCACGCTGTTGACGAACTCGTACAAGACCAGCGCGCTCGGCGCCGAGGTGCTTTTGACCGAGCCGATCGTGTGGGCCGGCGCCAAGGGTGGCTGCGCGCATCTGCGCGAACCTTTGCCGGTTTCGCTTTGGGAAGAAGGCTGCGCCTGGCGGGCCGGTGCGCTCGAGGCATTGGGCCGCGAGGGCCGCAATTACCGCGTCGCTTACATGAGCGCCCATACGGCCGGCCAGCGCGCCGCCATCATGGCCGACCTCGCGGTCGCGCCGCTGCCGCGTTCGTTCCTCGGCAATGACATGGTCGAACTCTGCCCGAAGGACGGCATGCCCGATATCGGCACTTACAATCTTGCCATGGTGGTGGCGCCGGACGCCAGCGCGCCGGTCAAGGCCGTCGCCGACCACATCCGCGCGACCTTCGAAGTGTTCCGGGAAACCGGCAAGTTCTGATTATCCGGGATACCCGGACTGGAGGCGCTGCTCCGCAGCCTCCGCGGAGGGCGCCTTGAACCTTGCCGCCGTGCCTTGAACGATCGGCGAAGGGCTCTCGTTGAGGAAAGCAACGATGTGTTGGCGCGCGCGCCGCGCTTCCGGCATGTCAATCAGCGGCCAAACGTGGAACATGCCTTCCTCGTAGACCAGCTCCACCTCGACACCGGCGGCGCGGGCTTTTTGTGCGAAGATCAGATTGTCGGGTGTGAGAAGATCGCGGGAGCCCGTCAGGAGCAATGTCTTCGGCAACACCGACAGATCGCCATAGACCGGGCTGATGCGCCAGTCTGCCGGATCCATGCCGGCACTATAGAGCCGGATTGCCTCCCGCCCACCGGCAATGCCCAACCATGGGTCGTTTCGCTCCGCCTCGAACACTTCGGGGTTTGCGAGCGAGACGTCGAGCCCGGGTGAAATCAGCACATGGCGCGAGGGTAGGGGCAGGCCCTCTTCCGCCGCCATCATGGTCAGTACCACCGCCATGTTGCCACCCGCGGAATCGCCCATGAAGATGATCTCTTCCGCCTCCGTCTCCTCGATCATCTGGCGATAGACATTGCCGACCATGCCGAACATGGCGTGGAAATCGTGTTCCGGTGCGATGGGATAGATCGGCACGGTGATGCCGTAGCCCAGCCGGTCGGCCATGTCGGCGATCAGATACCAGTGATAGGGCGTGATCTCAAAGACATAGGCGCCGCCGTGCAGGTAGAGAATTCGCTTGTGCTCTCCGGCCCGGGGGGCGATTTCGTAGACCGGGAAACCGTCCACGCTGCGCGTCTGGATGTCGTAACGCTGCTGCAGCGCGGCCGGTGGATGGTGATCCTCGGTTTTGCGCGCGGCCGCGATCCAGCGCCGCAGGTTTTCCGGGCTGGAAAAGGCCTGCTTGCGGCTGTGCCTGAGCACGAAGGATACGACGTGGCTTTTCAAACTTGGCATGCGGAGACACGAACTTCGGCGGCAGCCGACTAAGAGATTTCCCCCTCCAAGCGAAGATCGTGCCTTGGCCGAAAATGTCAAGATTTACGCTGTGCCCACACGCTGGTGTGATCCGCGCGCTGTCGTCGGCGCCGCGGCAAAAGCGCCGCGCGCAATCGGTTGCTGGTGGCCACCGGGGATGTGCGAGATCCCCGGCGGATGCCGAGCAATTTGCATTTGTCGGCGAACGTCATCAGCGCGTCGTACCCAGAAGCAGCGAGGCGAGCGTCACCTGCGGATCGTTCGGCGGCGATGCCGGCCAGCCGATGTCCTTCTGGACATGCGCCGGCAAGCTGTTCAGCGCGCGGATCGCCTTGTTCCTGGCATGGGCTTGCCTGATGGTCACACCGAAGCGGCCGAGATTTTCGAACATCGACATTTTCATCTCCCTTGAAGAACGGCCGTGGCCAAGGACTATCCTCGGCCGCCGTTCGATGCGGGGTAAATGCGCCTGCCATGTATCGGATGGATTTCGCGGAAGCAGCGTTTCGGTTTCCGGATCGGTTCGATCCGGAAACATTTGCATACAAATGAAATCGAGGGAGGGGCCGGCGGGCCTATTCGCGGCTGCGCCGTGCCGCGTGGCCCTCGCGCGAGCGCCGGCGCGGCGCGGCGTCGCCGGCGATGCCGTCATCGCTCACCGTCTTGCGTGGCGGCAGTTTCACCGCCGCCGACAGTTTCGGGAACGGATCGACCTTGTTGGGCAGCGCCATGGCGTAGACGAAATGCTCCTGGAATTTCGGTTCCAGCGCTGTCTCGATCTTCTCGATCTGGCTCACCGTCTCCTCGATCTCGCGGCGGTAGCCGCGATTGAGCAGCGCCATCCGCGCGCCCGCACCGGCGGCGTTACCGACGGCCGAAACCTTGTCGAGGTCGCAGTCGGGGATCAGGCCGAGCACCATGGCGTATTTCGGATCGATGAAGGAGCCGAAGGCGCCGGCGAAATGGATGCGGTCGACATGCTCGGTGTTCTGCTTTTCCATCAACAGCTTGGTACCGGCATAGAGTGCAGCCTTGGCAAGCTGGATGGCGCGCACGTCGGTCTGGGTGATGGTGATCTTGGGTTCGCCTTCCTTCAGCACGTAGGAGAAGGTGCGGCCGTTGGCGACGACGCGCGGCGAGCGCGCGGCAAGCGAACCGTCGACGACACCATCCTCCGAGATGATGCCGGCGAGATACATTTCGGCGACGATCTCGATGATGCCGGAGCCGCAAATGCCGGTGACGCCGGTCGCCTGCACGCTGTCGAGGAAGCCCGGTTCGTCGGACCACAGTTCCGAGCCGATGACGCGGTATTTCGGCTCCAGCGTGTCGGGATCGATGCGCACGCGCTCGATGGCGCCGGGCGCTGCCCGCTGGCCGCCTGAGATTTCGGCGCCTTCGAAGGCCGGACCGGTGGGCGAGGAGGCAGCGACAACACGCGCGCGATTGCCGAGTACGATCTCGGCATTGGTGCCGACATCGACGATCAACATCATCTCGTCCTGGCGATGCGGGCCTTCCGACAGCGTCACCGCCGCCGCATCGGCGCCGACATGGCCGGCAATGCAAGGCAGCATATAGAGGCGCGCGCCCTGGTTGAGCTTGAGGCCGATATCGGAGGCCTTGATGCGAACGGCGCCCGAGACGGCAAGCGCGAAGGGGGCTCCGCCGAGCTCGGTCGGATCGATGCCGAGGAACAGGTGATGCATGATCGGATTGCCGACGAAGACGGAATCCAGGATGTCGTTGCGCTGGACGTTGCCTTCGGCGCAGACCTTGTCGACGAGGCTGGAGATCGCCTCGCGGACAGCAACCGTCATGCCTTCGCGGCCATCCGGGTTCATCATCACATAGGAGACCCGGCTCATCAGATCCTCGCCGAAGCGGATCTGCGGGTTCGACGTACCCGAAGAGGCGGCGACGCGGCCCGACAGCAGCGACACCAGATGCATGGCGATGGTGGTCGAGCCGATGTCGCAGGCCAGGCCGTAGGCCTCGTTCTTGAGGCCCGGCCATAGCGCGATGACGCGCGCTATGTCGCTGTCGGCATCCTTGTGGATGGCGGCGGTGGCGGTCCAGTTGCCCTTGCGCAATATGCCCTGCACCTGCGGCAGCAGGTAGAAGTCGAATTCGAGGTTTTTAAAGCCCCAGTCCTTCATCAGCGCGATCTTGAGCCGGTCGAGATCGCCCAGAGGCTTGTGCATGTCGGGTTCTTCGATCTCGACATAGCACATGCGGATCGCCGTATCGCGGGCGATCACCCTGGTGTCGGCATCCTTGCGGATGGTCTGCGCATTGATGACGGTGTCCTGCGGCACGTCGATGACGAGGTCGCCGAGGATCTGGGCGGAGCAGGAGAGGCGGCGCCGTTCGGGCAGGCCGCGCACGCGTTCGTAGCGCTCTTCCTTGGGACCCTTGGGCGAGATGTGGTCGTTGGAGGAGACGATCTTGTGCTTGGCGAAATTGCCTTCCTGCACCTCGATCTGGCAGCGACCGCAGGTGGCGCGCCCGCCGCACACGCTCTCGACATAGACGCCGAGCTGGCGCGCCGCGTCGAGCACGGGCGTGCCGACAGGGAACCGCCCGCGCTTGCCTGACGGCATGAACAGCACGAGTGGATCGGTGATGTTGGCAGGTGAATTCATCGCTTGTCGTTTAGCCGCCCGTAGTGTCGATTGTTAGTTTGAAATAGGCGGTAAGAGCAGCAAACGCTACAAGATTGAAAGCAAAGAAAAATCTGACGAAATTTCTGGCATATCTCACATGCAGGGGAAGCATTTTGGGTACTCTAATGGCCCAAGTGGCAAAGAGTAAAAAGAACAGGATATCCATGTAGAGGATATAAGGTCCCCACTTTAGAACACCGGCAGAAAACAAATCAAAATCTTGCCTTTCCGGAAAAACGAAGAATCGCGTTACGCAAAAAATGACGATGGCCGGAACCGAGAGGGTTCCAAGCAAAAGAAGTTGGACTTTTCCTATGGAGATTCGTTGGTCTCCCATTTTTTGATCAGGCTTCCCTATCTCTAGCTTCAAAGCGCATGGCTTATCCCCGGCCCATCCGGGCTTCACGACCACCGCGACGGCGACCGCCGGCGGCGCCATCGCCCGGGGCATTGACCTGCGTCGGCGCCGCAACCGCATGGCCGCCTTCGGCCGGCTTGTAGTCCTTGTAGGTGCGGATCCAGTTGGTGCAGTTCTCGTCGGTGCCGTTCAGCACGTTGGCGCCGCGCACGGCCTCCATTTCCTGCGGCCGCACCGGGTTCATGATCGCCGAGGTCATGCCGGCGCCGATCACCATCGGGATGAAGGCGGCGTTGATGCCATGGCGGTGCGGCAGGCCGAAGGAGATGTTGGAGAGGCCGCAGGTGGTGTTGACCTTGAGCTCCTCGCGCAGGCGGCGCAGCAGCGCGAACACCTGGCGGCCGGCATCGCCAAGCGCACCGATCGGCATGACCAGCGGGTCGACGACGACGTCGTGCGCGGGAATGCCGAAATCGGCGCAGCGCTGCACGATCTTCTTGGCGACGGCGAAGCGGACGTCCGGATCCATCGAAATGCCGGTCTCGTCATTGGAGATGGCAACGACGGGCACGTTGTATTTCTTGACCAGCGGCAGGATGGCCTCGAGCTTTTCTTCCTCGCCGGTAACGGAGTTGACCAGCGGCCGGCCCTTGGCGACCTTCAGCGCCGCCTCGATCGCTGCGGTGACGGAACTGTCGATCGACAGCGGCAGATCGACCAGGCCCTGGACGATTTCCAGCGTCTGCACCAAAAGACCAGGTTCGGTTTCGTTCGGGTTGACCGAGGTGACGCCGGCATTGACGTCGAGCATGGTGGCGCCGCAGGCGGCCTGCTCCAGCGCGTCCTTGATGACGGTCTCGAAATTGCCAACCACCATCTCGGCGGCGAGCTTCTTGCGGCCGGTCGGGTTGATGCGTTCGCCAATCACGCAGAAGGGCTGGTCGAAGCCGATGATGATTTCTCGTGTCGCCGAGGCAACGATGGTCCGGGTCATGAAATCTCTCCGTCGTGATATAAAGAGTTCTTTATATCGTTATCTCTTGTCGATCAAGCGAATGGTGGCCTTCCGCGCGGGTCAATGCGCGGTCTTCACCATATCCACCTGGGTTTCGGTAATATCTTCGTGCAGGATGCGGTCCAGCCGGTCGGCGACCATCTGGTCGTCGCGGCGGATTTCACGCTTCCATGGCTGGCGGCCCTTCAGCACGCCCGATTCATCGACGATCTCGGCGACATATTCTTCCTGGCGATAGGCCATCACATGGATGCCCGAGACACCGGGAATTTCCTTCACCTCGTTGATGATGTCGGTGCAGAGCTGCTTGCCTTCCTTCTTCTGGTCTTGGGCGCCTTCCAGCCGCTTGATGACGGCATCCGGAATATGGATGCCCGGCACGTTGGAGCGGATCCATTTTGCCGTCTTGGCCGAGGCCAAGGGGCCGACACCGCACAGGATGAACACTTTCTCGGTGTGGCCGAGATCGCGCGCCTTCTGCATGAAGGTTTTGAACATCGGCACGTCGAAGCAATACTGCGTCTGCACGAACTGCGCGCCGGCGGCGATCTTCTTGCCGAGATGGATCGGGCGAAAGTCGAAGGGCGGCGCGAACGGGTTGACGGCAGCGCCCAGGAACAGCTGCGGCGGCGTCGTCAGCTTGCGGCCGGACAGAAACTTGCCGTTGTCACGCATGATGCGGCAGGTCTCCAGCAGCGACATGGAATCGAGATCGAACACGGGCTTGGCGCCCGGCTGGTCCCCGGCCTGCACGCCGTCGCCGGTCAGGCACAGCATGTTGGCGACGCCCATGGCGGCACCGCCCAGCACGTCGCCCTGGATGGCGATGCGGTTCTTGTCGCGGCAGGCGATCTGCATGATCGGGGCGTAGCCCATACGGGTCAGCAGCGCGCAGATGCCGACCGACGACATGTGGCAGTTGGCGCCGGACGCATCGACCGCGTTGATGGCGTCGACCCAGCCGTCGAAGATCTTCGCCCTGTTGTAGACATCCTCGGGATCGGCGCTGTCGGGTGGGTTGAGCTCGGTGGTGACCGCGAATTCGCCGCGCCGCAGCACGCGCTCCAGCCGGCCGCGCGAGGTGTGGCCGGGCAGGGGATCGAGCGGCAGGTGAATGCCGGCCGGGTTCTCGTCACGCTGACGGCCGGTCATGCGGCGGCTCCGGTCTTTGGCGCGGCAGCGGCTTCGCGGGTTGCCGCCGCCTGCGCGGTGACGCGCAGCCAGGCCGAGGTTTCGCGCAGCGACTGGTCGACCGGCTTCTGCACGGTGAGGATCCTGTCGGCGTTGACCATGTTCTGCGAACCTTCCCAGGCCTTGACCCAGACGCAGGGCATATTGGGCTCGACCTCGCAATTGCCGTTGGCGCGCACGCCGCCGCAAGGGCCGTTGCGCAACTGCTTGGGGCAGTTCATCGGACACGACATACCGGTGGACGACAGGATGCACTGGCCGCACATGCGGCAGTCGAACATGAAGCCCTTGACGCGCTTCTCGACGAACTTGATCGGAGCCTCGACGCGGCCATAGCCGATGCCCTTCCACAGGGGATGCAGCAGCAGGAACATGTCGGCGAAGCGGGCATAAAACCATTCGAGCAGACGCGAGTGCCGAACAGACCATAATCTCACCGCGAACGAGCGCTGCACGCGGCGCTGCGGCGAGACGTCGGCCGGCTTGTAGTCGGATTTCGGCGCTGCCTTCTTGACCAGCGTGGCCTGGGTAACCGTCGGGTTCTCGTCAGACATTTTCTTTTCCGCCCGCCTTGACCAGAGCGACCAGCCGCTCGCGGTCGTATTTCGCGTCGAGCTCGTGGAATGCCTTTTCGACCTCGGCTTCGAGATCGTCGCCGACCGGAACCGGCTCGGCCTTGCGCCATTCGGCGAGATAGTCGTCGGTGCCACCGGCGCCGGTACGCATGGCGCACATGTCGATCGCCTCGGTGAAGCGCAACGGCAATTCGCGCTTGGCATTCTGCCGGCCTTTCCTGACGATGACCTGGGCAGGGATGTCGCGCCAGTAGACGACGATAAGATCGGCCATGAATTCTCGCTCCTCGATATTCCGAGCATTGCCGCAAGCGTCGTAAGGCTGCTTGTTATGGGACGACGCGCGCGCATTCAAAAGCGACGCATTTGGATGTCGTAAAATGAAAGGTGGGTTTATTCGTTTGCGACCCATGTCGCGACGGGGTCAATGCAGCAATATGGCGGCCGAGTTTGCGCTGTTGCCGAGGCAGGATGCGTCACCAGATGCCGGTTCTCAGCCCTGTCCAGACGTAGAACCAGATCGTTGGGTGGTACCACTGTTTCGATGGCAGCTCTGGATCGAACGTTGCGAGTTTTCCGGCCAGCGCATCGCTGACCGCCTCGACGCAGATGTCGCGCGAAAACGCCGCCTGGCGCAGCGCATAGCTAGAGATGGTGTCGCCTTGTTTCGGCTTGCCGCGCACCTGCTTCAACACGCCGCCGGTGTCGACGCCCGCATCGACCAGATGGACTGTCGTGCCGAAATTCTGCGGATCTCCTGACGTCAATGCCCAATAGCCGCCATTCATGCCGCGGTATTTCGGCGTGATGCCGGCATGATAGTTGAGTACCGGGCAAGGCATTTTGGCCAGCATCTCCCTGGAAATCAGCCTGCACCCGTTCAACAGCACGACGCCGGGCTTGATCGTCTCGATCGCTTGCAGACATTCCGGCCCGTTGGCGGATTCCACATGGACGACGACCTGGCCTTGCCGAGGCTCCGTTTCAAGCTTCTCCTCGGCAATCAACCGGGCGGCATGTTTGACGTTGAGCCGTTTGCCAAGCCTGCTCAGCACCATGGTGCCGAGCTGGCCCATGGCGGAGATCCAGCCCTGGCGTCGGGCGCGGCCGCGCAGCAATTGCTTTTTAGATTCAGAGATTTCGAGGACGACGCTGACAGGGCCGACGCGGTCGGCGAGATCGTTGATCATGGCCCAGACATGCGCGCCGCCGCCGGTGACGACTACAATCGGTCGCGGATTGGGTTCCGACGCTGCCATTGATCTTGCCATGCTCCGAGGACCGGCTGACGTGGCCGGACCTTAGGGCAGGCGGGTTAATCCCTGGTATGCCGGAAGCCTTACCGGGGCATGAAGACCGGTCAGCGTTTGAACTCCATGATGTCGAGCTTCGATTCGTAGTAGGGCGCGGGGAATTCGATGCGCCATTCCTTGGCGCTGTTGCGGAAGGCGTAACCGACCTGATCGGTCTGCGGACCGCTGCCATAGGGCTTTGCCCGGTCGTCGTTGACGGAGCCGGAGCCAAGATAGATCGAGCGCTTGTCGCCATCGTCGAAGAAGCGGCCCTGGGTGCGCTGCGAACCGCTGATCTTTTCCAGCCGCCAGCCGGAGCCATCATCGGTCACCCTGCATTTGAACCAGCCATAGATGACGAGCGGGCTCAGTCCGCCGACCTTGATCGTACGGCACCGCCAGTTGCCGGTGAGATCCTTGTCGGAGAAGGCGACCAGCGGCTTGGCCAGCAGCGCGTCGAGCTGCTTGACCTCTGCGGGGTTGCCCGCCTTTGCCTCGGCGAGTGCTGCCTTGCGGGTGTCGCCATATTTGTCGAGCCGCGCCTTGTCGGAGGCGGTGATCAGTTTCTGCACTTGACCGTCGGCAAGGGCGGGCAAGGAGCAGCAGAGCAGGCCGACAACGGCAAGCAAGGGGCGGAGGTTCATCGAAGGATTCCCTGTTTTGTCTGGAACGGCGCCGCTGCCGTCTGGTGCATAACTTACCGGGTCGCTGGCGCCTGTCATCCGTGCTTAACAGCGTCACGATCGAAATTCATGGTGTGACGAATGCGAATCTTGCTTACGGGGTCATCGGGTTGGCTGGGAAGCGCGTTGGCGCCACGCCTGCGCGGGCTTGGACATGACGTCACCGGCCTCGATCCCGTTCCGTCGGCCGAAACGCGGATCGTCGGTTCGATTGCCGACCGTGACCTCGTGATGCGTGCCGTTGGGGAAAACCGGATCGGGGCCATCATTCACAGCGGCGCGCTGCACAAGCCCAACATGGAAAGCCATGCCAACAGCGATTTCATCGCGACCAACGTGCAAGGCACGCTAAACCTGCTCGATGCGGCGGTGGCGGCCAATGTGCAACGCTTCGTCTTTACGTCAACGACTTCGCTGATGATCTCGCAGGCGATACGCGACGGCTTCAAGGGCGGTGCGCGCAGGGCGGCGTGGCTGACGGAAGCGATGTCGCCCGAGCCGCGCAACATCTACGGAGTGACCAAGCTCTCGGCCGAACATCTTTGCCGCCTCTACCATCTTCAGCATGGCCTGCCGGTGGTCGTGCTGCGCACGGCGCGCTTCTTTCCCGAAGCCGACGACATGGCGCATGCGATCGAACAGTCGGACGCCAACACCAAGGCAAACGAACTGCTCTTTCGGCGGCTGACGGTGGACGACGCGGCGCGGGCGCATGTCGCGGCATTGGAGAAGGCGCCGGAGCTCGGTTTCGACATCTTCATCGCCTGTGCGCCAACGCCGTTCCAGCCCGATGATTGCGCGGACTTGATCGCCGACGCTCCATCGGTCGTGGCGCGTTATTATCCCGAATTTCCCGCCCTTTATGCGCGCAAGGGCTGGACGATGTTTTCCTCGATCGACCGGGTCTATGACGCATCGCGGGCTAGGGACAGGCTGGGTTTTGTCTGCAGGACGAGCTTTGCCGATGTGCTGACGGCGCTGGCGGCGGAAGAAGCTGCCTGAAGCCGTCAGGCGTTCGATGCGATCCGCGCTAGCTCCGGCGTCAGATCGCCGTAACCGGTCGAGCGGCGCTCGTAGGCGAGGCCGAGCAGGGCGGCGGCTTTTTCCGCAACCTTGTCGAGCTCAGGATCATCGGTCTGCGCCAGATAGATCAGTCTCTCGTAGTTGCCGAAATAGTCCTTGATCAGCTCCGGGTGCTTGTCCAGGCCGAGCGGCTTCATGAAGAAGGCATCGAACTGACGGCACAGGAAGTCGGTCATGTAGAAAGACATCATGTCGTCGTCGGCGACCTTCGCATAGGCGTCCATGCCTTGGTAGAAGGCGAAGCAATGCGGGCCGGCCATGCGCTCGACGCCATGCTTTTCCAGCACGCGGTCAAGCAGACCGCCCGTACCGCAATCGGCATAACCGACGAAGATGTGTTCGTAACCCTCCGCCTTGGCCTTTTCGATGGCCTTGTCCATGGCCGGCGCGATGCGATCCGGATAGAAATGAAATTCCGCCGGCAAACAGGTCAATTCCAGGTGGCTCAGCCCGAGCTGTTCCTTGACGGCCAATACCTCACGCGCAATCATTCCGCAGGCGATGACGAGCAGCCTGCCTGTCTGATTCGGTTTGGTTTTTTTCGTCTTGACCAAGTAGAACCGGCTTTCGCTGCGGGGCTATTATCTGTCGAGGGAGACACCGTCCATGAAACTGCTACGCATTGCGCCGATCGCCATCCTTGCCTGCGCGCTTGCACTCACGGCCTGCGCCAACACCATTCGGGGTGTCGGCAAGGACGTCAAATCGACGGCGAGGGCGGTCAAAGACACCGTCGCCAATTGATCGGCAGCCACGTCCCTCATCTGGGAACAAAAAAGCCGCGCTGCAAGGCGCGGCTTCTTTTTCGTCATCCCGATGCCTGGATCAGGCCGAAGCGCGCACGTTGTGCTTGCGCTTCATGAAATCCTTGGCGGTCTCGACCGCCACCGCCGCGTCGCGGCAATAGGCGTCGGCGCCGACGGCCTTGCCGAATTCCTCGTTGAGCGGCGCGCCGCCAACCAGCACGACATAGTCGTCGCGGATGCCCTTTTCCTTCATCGTGTCGATGACGACCTTCATGTAGGGCATGGTGGTGGTGAGCAGCGCCGACATGCCGATGATGTCGGGCTGGTGCTGCTCGATCGCATCGAGATACTTCTCGACAGCGTTGTTGATGCCGAGGTCGATGACGTCGAAGCCTGCGCCTTCCATCATCATGCCGACGAGGTTCTTGCCGATGTCGTGGATATCGCCCTTGACGGTGCCGATCACCATCTTGCCCTGCTTGGGCGCGCCGGTGGCGGCGAGCAGCGGACGCAGGATGAACATGCCGGCCTTCATGGCATTGGCCGACAGCAGCACTTCGGGAACGAACAGGATGCCGTCGCGAAAGTCCTCGCCGACGATACGCATGCCTTCGACCAGCGCCTCGGTCAGCACCTTGTAAGGAGCCCAGCCGCGCTCGAGCAGGATGCGCGTTCCTTCCTCGATCTCTTCCTTCAACCCGTCATAGAGATCGTCGTGCATCTGCTGCACCAACTCGTCGTCGGAAAGTTCAGAAAGGATGATCTCGTCGTCGGACATTTTAATCCAGCTCCTCACGGCATCGCGACTGTGTCGCAAGGCACAAAATAATGGCGTTCATACCTAACCCGCAACGGGCGGGTATCCATAGCTGATTTGCGACTTCCCGCAAAAGGAAAGCGACTGGAAAATCTATCGGATTTCTTGTCGATTTTGCGACAGGCGTTGGCGCGGACGGGCCGTTTCGAATAGGGTGCATGGCTACGATCCGGCGAAAGCCGCGCCATGCGGCCGCAACGGTTACGGACCGGCCATAGTCAGGCAGGCCATATTCAGGGAAGAGCGATCATGAGCGAACACGCGGCAGTCGACCAGGAAGCGTCCAACGCGCGGCGTGGGCGCGGCGCCAGCGGTGGAGCGGCGGCCCGCCGGGCCGCGCGTTCCGGCGGCGGCCCCGGCACCCAGCTTACCTACATCAAGCGCAAGATCAACGTCTACGAGGTGCTGAACGAGGAAGGCCTGGCGCTGATCGAGAAGAACACCGACACGGTGCTGGAAGAGATCGGCATCATTTTTCGCGATGACGCGGAAGCGCTGCAATTGTGGAAAGAGGCCGGCGCCGACGTCAAGGGCGAGCGCGTGCATTTTCCCAAGGGGCTCTGCCGTTCGCTCCTGAAGACCGCGCCGTCCATCTACACCCAGCATGCCCGCAATTCGGAGCGCTCGGTGCAGATCGGCGGCAATGCAACCGTGTTCGCGCCGGTCTATGGTCCACCCTTCGTGCGTGATCTGGACGGCGTCAGGCGCTATGCGACGATCGAGGATTTCCAGAATTTCGTGAAGCTCGCCTATATGGCGCCATCGATCCACCATTCGGGCGGCACGGTGTGCGAGCCGGTCGACGTGCCGGTCAACAAGCGCCATCTCGACATGGTCTATGCGCACATCAAATATTCCGACAAGCCGTTCATGGGTTCGGTGACCGCGCCGGAGCGCGCCGAGGACACTGTGGCGATGGCCAAGCTGGTGTTCGGCGACGACTTCGTCGAGAACAACACGGTGCTGACCAGCCTGATCAACGCCAACTCGCCGATGGTGTTCGACGAGACCATGCTTGGCGCCCTGAAAGTCTATTCGCGGCATAACCAGGCCTGCATCGTCACGCCGTTCATCCTCGCCGGTGCGATGAGCCCGGTGACGGTGGCCGGCACGCTGACGCAGGTCCTGGCCGAAGTGCTGGCCGGCGCATCGTTCACGCAGCTGATCCGTCCGGGCGCGCCGGTGCTGTTCGGTACCTTCGCCTCGTCGATATCGATGCAGTCGGGCGCGCCGACCTTCGGCACGCCGGAACCGTCGCTGGTTTCCTATGGCGCCGCGCAACTCGCCCGCCGCCTCGGACTGCCGTTCCGCACCGGCGGCTCGCTCTGCGCGTCCAAGGTTCCGGATGCACAGGCGGCCTATGAAAGCGCCAACACGCTGAACTCGACCATTCTCGCCGGCACCAATTTCGTGCTGCATTCGGCCGGCTGGCTCGAGGGCGGGCTGGCGTCCTGCTATGAAAAATTCATGATGGATATCGACCAGCTCGGCATGCAGCAGAAATTCTGCGAAGGCGTCGACCTGTCGGAAAACGGCCAGGCGATGGATGCCATCCGCCAGGTCGGCCCGGGCAGCCACTATCTCGGCTGCGACCATACCCAGGCCAATTTCCAGACCGCCTTCTACCGCTCGTCGATCGCCGACAACAACTCCTATGAGCAGTGGCTGGCCGAAGGCCAGAAGACCGCCCCGCAGCGTGCCAACGATCTCGCCCGCCGCTGGCTGGAGGCTTACGAGGCGCCGCACCTTGATGAAGGTATCGACGAAGCCCTGAAGGACTTCATCGCCAAGAAGAAAGGGTCGATGCCCGACGCCTTCACCTGAAAGGAGCCCGAGTCAGGCGGGGCTAAAGTCGCCAACATCATCCACAAGGAAGTCTGGCGGAGCGCGTTCTCCGATCCGGACCGGAAGGGATGATTCTTGCCGACGCCGCCGCTATTCTCCGGGCGGGCGGTCGGAGATCGAGATGGGTCGAAAGGCATTGAGGGGGATCGCGGCTGATGTCGCCGCGTCATTCATCAGCCGCAACAACGACGCCGATGGTTATTGGGCCATCGGCAAACTTCACGCGCACGCACGAGAGCACTCTACGGCCAAAATCCTGATTGACTTATCAGGCCAGTTATCAGGTACGTTGTCGGAATTCGCTTCGATAGCCGCCAAATACCGGTCAATGATCGAAACTCAAACTGCCGCAAAGGGTCTTCGGGTTTGTTCTAGCCAAATTGAAATTGAGTTCGATCTCCCGAAAACCAGGCAGTGCTCGGCGGACGAAACCGGATACACGTGCGCTGTGATGATCGTTGACGACCGAGGACAAGCTTGGATTCGCAAGGTCTACGGCTGTTCTCACCCGCACGATCCAAAACGAGAGCGACGCAGTTCGCGAGCTAAAAGCGAAGCTGAAGCCCGATGATCCGTAGCTATGATCATCTCAGCGGGGCCCTGGTCCGATATGGACTAATTGTCCGCGGCGGCTTCAATTTCGTCGATGGCGAAGACGTTCCCCTAGGCTCATCAGGCGTCCCAGCCAGGTCGGTGCTGCTGGTCGGGCAGGCGGGCGCGGCGCCGTGGCCGCACTTCCTGCGGTGGCGTGAGAAGCAGCCACCGTCCGCCATCAATCCGCTCGACACATGGTCGCGCGCGGTCATCGGCGCCGTTGCCGACGATTTCGGCGCGCGCGCTGTGTCGCCTTCGGACCGCCCGTATCTGCCGTTCCAGCGATGGGCGATGCGGGCCGAGGGGCTGAGACAGTCGCCGCTCGGCATCCTGATGCATCCGAAATATGGGCTCTGGCACGCCTATCGCGGCGCATTGCTGTTCGATCAGGAGATCGCAACCCCCGAAGCTGACGCAGCGATTCATCTTTGCGACACATGTGTCGAAAAACCCTGCCTGAAATCCTGTCCAGTCGGCGCCTATTCGGTGGACGGCTTCGCGCACCAGGCGTGCCTGGCGCATGTGCGCGGCACGGATGGTGCGCCTTGCCGTGCCGGCGGCTGCCTCGACCGCAACGCCTGTCCCTACGGCGCTGAGCATCGCTATCCGGCCCATGTCCAGGCTTTCCACATGGCGGCGTTCGCCGGAGTATAGGCATTCCTCCGAACCGCACGGAAACTTGACCGAGATCGGCAGGTTGCGGCTTGCCCTGGCGGGCGGCGCGGATATCTATCGCCTGGCAACCGGCGGAGCGCGCAATGACGAAGCAGGACATCGAGATCAAGACCCTGGACGGCACGGCGAAGGCACGGCTGTTTCGTCCAGCCTCGCCCGCCAGGGCCGGCATCATCATCTACATGGATATTTTTCGGTCCGCGTCCGGTGCTCGACCAGATGGCCGAGCGCCTCGCGGGGCATGGCTATGCCGTGCTGGTGCCCGATCTCTTCTACCGCTATGCGCCGTATGGCCCGTTCGATCCCAAAACCGCCTTTGCCGAGGCAAAGACCAAGGCCCTGCTGTTGATGCTGAGCGGCGGCACGACGCAGGGCATGACCATCCGCGACGGCAGCGCCTTCCTCGATGCTCTGGCCGCCGAGAGGATCGCCGGACCTGTTGGTGTCGTCGGCTATTGCATGGGCGGCGCGCGGGCGCTCAACGCCGCCGCGACCTATCCCGACAGGATCCGGGCCGCCGCCAGTTTCCATGGCGGCAACCTCGCCAGCGATGCCGCCGACAGTCCGCACCGCAAGGCGGCTTCCATCAAGGCGCGCATCTATGTCGGTATGGCGGGCGTCGACCGGAGCTTTCCGCCGGAACAGTCGACGAGGCTGGAAGAGGCGCTGCGGAATGCTGAAGTCGACCACACGATCGAGAATTATGTCGGCATGGCGCATGGCTGGTGTGTGCCCGACCATAGTGTCTTCAATGCAACCGGTGCCGAGCGGCATTGGAAGCGATTGACGGATTTGTTCGCCGAAACGCTGGTCTGAGCCTTCGCCACCCTGTTGGCCGCGCGCCACATTGGAGGTATCAGGCGGGATGACCGGCTCGCCCGCTAAAGCGGCGCGGGTCATGCGGGAACGATCAGCCTGATGCAATCCTATGATGTCGTGATCATTGGCGCCGGCGCCGCCGGAATGATGTGCGCCGTGGAGGCCGCCAAGCGCGGCCGTTCGGTGCTGGTCCTCGATCATGCGGCGGCACCTGGCGAAAAGATCCGCATCTCCGGCGGCGGTCGGTGCAATTTCACCAACATCCATACGAGCCCGAAGAATTTCATCTCGAGGAATCCGCATTTCTGCATCTCGGCGCTCAGCCGCTATACGCAGCGCGACTTCATTGCGCTCGTCGAACGTCACGGCATTGCATATCACGAGAAGACACTGGGGCAGCTTTTTTGTGACGGCTCGGCGCGCCAGATCATCGACATGCTGGTCTCGGAAATGCAGGGCAGGGGCGCCGAGCTGGTATTGTCGACTTCAGTCGAGACCGTCAGCAAAACCGAGGAAGGGTTTGAACTCAGGCTCTCCGCCGGCTCGGTCTCTTGCCGGTCCCTGGTCGTGGCCTGTGGCGGCAAGTCGATCCCCAAGATGGGCGCGACGGGCTTCGGCTACGAGCTTGCCGATCGGTTTGGCCTTGCCGTCGTAGAAACACGGCCTGCCCTGGTGCCGCTGACCTTCGATGCAAAAACGCTCGATCGGCTTTCGCCCCTGGCCGGGAACGCCGTCGACGCCGAGATTGCCTGCGGCAGGGCGCGGTTTTCCGAGGCGATGCTGTTCACGCATCGCGGCGTAAGCGGGCCATCCATCCTGCAAATCTCCTCCTACTGGCGCGAGGGTGATGAAATCCGCATCGCCATGCTGCCGGGCACGGATGTGGCTGAACTCGTCCGCGCCGCCAAGCGTGGCAATGGCCGGCAGGCGGTGCAGACCGTGCTGGCAAATCACTTGCCGAAACGGCTTGCCCAGGCGATAGCCGAGCGAACCGGGCTCAATGGCAATCTTGCCGATCTTTCCGAGGCCCAGGTCAAAACCGTGGAGGCCGCGGTCAACGACTGGCGCATCAAGCCAGCCGGTTCGGAAGGCTACCGGACGGCCGAAGTGACGCTCGGCGGGGTGGACACCAACGGGCTCGACCAGAAGACGATGCGGGTGAAATCGATACCCGGCCTGTTCTTCATCGGCGAGGTCGTCGACGTCACGGGCTGGCTCGGCGGCTATAATTTCCAGTGGGCATGGTCGTCGGGCTGGGCGGCGGGCCAGGCGTGTTGACATTCAGGTGAGGCCAGCCTGACCTGAACCTCAACAGGTGCAAAGGCCCTGTTCGAAAAAAATCTTTCCATCACCCCAAGGATTAGCCATTAGCCTTCGTCCAACAGGCAAATGATGGCGATGATGCTGGATGAGAGCGAAGCCTCCGACGCCGAACTGATCGGGCGGGCGAAGGGCGGAGACAGGGGGGCCTTCGGCAAATTGCTGGAGCGTCACTACGACTTCGTCTATCGCGCCGCCTATCGCTGGTGCGGCAGGAAGGCCGATGCCGAGGACATCGCCCAGGAAGTCTGCGTCCGGCTCGGCAAGGCGATCCGCGATTATCGCGGCGGCGGTGCGTTCACGACATGGCTCTATACCATGACGATGAACGCCGCGCGCGATATGATGCGCAAGACCGCGCGCGAGACGGTCAAGACCGAGGCCTATGGCGTCCATGCGCTGATTTCGGGTGAGGCCCCGGCCGAGAGCGAAGACCCTGCCGAAGCGCTGTGGGCGGCGGTGCGGCAATTGCCGGACAAGCAGCGTGATGCCGTGATGCTTGTCTATGGCGAAGGCTTGAGCCACGCGGCCGCCGCCGAGGCGATGGCGATCTCGGAGACGACGGTTTCCTGGCACATCCATGAAGCGAAGAAACGGCTGAAGACGTTGATGCGTTCAGCCGGGGAAGTGTGACCATGGTCGACGACAACGAACTCAGAAAGCTGCGCGACGCAGCAATACCCGCACCCGGCGAGAGCGCGAAGGCGCGTGCCTTCGAGGCCGCCCTGCGCGCCTACGACCAGGAAAATATTTCTGCTGTCACCCAAGGATCGGTCGGCGGCCTTCGTCTCACAGAGCGAGCACAAAAGCTCTGGAGCGAAATCATGCAAAAGAAACTCATTGCCACGCCGGCCCTTGCCGGGCTCGTCGCCCTGCCGATCGCCGGATACGCCACCTTCCATATGCTGAGGGAACAGCCGCCGGCGTTCGGCGACAAGGAGAAGATCACCGAGACGCTGGCCGACAAGCCGGCGACGCTGAAGCCGGCCACCGCCGAGCCGAAGCAGGCCCCGACGGAACTGGCGAAAGACAAGAAGGCCGACGCGGATGTGGAAAGCCGCGATGCCAGCGACGCGCTTGCGCCACCAGCCTCGCCGCCGCAGCCGCAGACGACTGCCGCAGGCGGCGTGGCGCAGCAGGACGGACGCACGCGTGACGTGACGCCGAATGAGGCCCCGGCAACGGTCAACGAACCCGAGTCGGCCACTTTGCGGGCTTACAAGCCAGCGCCGGCCCCGACAGGCGAGTTCGCGGTCGACGGCACGACAAGCGCGCCGTCGCGGGTTGCCCGCATGCCGGCTGCCGAATCCAAGCTGATGGCGCCGCAGCCGACCGCACCGGCGGATCAGATCGCGCCGCAAGAGGAAAACCGCAACCGCATCGAGGACTTCAAGACCAATCCGGTGCATGCGGCCCTGCAAGACCCGGTCTCGACCTTCTCGATCGATGTCGATACCGCCTCCTATTCCTTCGTGCGCCGTTCGCTGAAGGAAGGGTCGGTGCCGCAGGCCGACACGGTCCGGGTCGAGGAGATGATCAATTACTTCCCCTATGACTGGAAGGGGCCGGACTCGGCATCGACGCCGTTCAACTCGACCGTCAGCGTCATGCCGACGCCGTGGAACGAGCACACCAAGCTGATGCATGTCGCCATCAAAGGGTTCGACATCAAGCCGACCGAGCAGCCGAAGGCCAATCTGGTCTTCCTGATCGATGTCTCGGGCTCGATGGACGAGCCGGACAAGCTGCCGCTGCTCAAATCGGCATTCCGCCTGCTGGTCAGCAAGCTGAAGGCCGACGACACGATCTCCATCGTCACCTATGCCGGAGAGGCCGGCACCGTGCTGATGCCGACCAAGGCGGCCGAAAAGGACAAGATCCTCAACGCCATCGACAATCTGACGCCCGGCGGTTCGACGGCCGGCGAGGCCGGCATCAAGGAGGCCTACAAGCTTGCCCAGCAATCCTTCGTCAAGGATGGCGTCAACCGGGTGATGCTGGCCACCGATGGCGACTTCAATGTCGGCCAGAGCGACGACGATGATCTGAAGCGCCTGATCGAACAGGAGCGCAAGTCGGGTGTCTTCCTGTCGGTGTTCGGCTTCGGCCACGACAATCTGAACGACCAGATGATGCAGACCATCGCACAGAACGGCAACGGCACCGCCGCCTATATCGACACGCTGGCCGAGGCGGAGAAGGTGCTGGTCGAGGATGCCTCCTCGACCCTGTTCCCGATCGCCAAGGATGTGAAGATCCAGGTTGAGTTCAACCCGAGCAAGGTCTCGGAATACCGCCTGATCGGCTACGAGACCCGGGCGCTCAACCGCGAGGATTTCAACAATGACCGCGTCGATGCCGGCGACATCGGCTCGGGCCATTCGGTCACCGCGATCTATGAGATCACGCCCAAAGGCAGTGGCGGCGAGCAGATCGATCCGCTGCGCTATGGTCAGGCCACGGTCAACAATGGCGGCGTTGCCAATGCGGACGAATACGCCTTCGTCAAGATACGCTACAAGCTGCCCAACGAGGACGTCTCGAAGCTGATCACCACGCCGGTGACCTCTGCCAACGAGGTGGCTTCCTTCGACCAGGCGAGCACCGACCAGCGTTTCTCCGTCGCGGTGGCGGCCTTCGGCCAGAAGCTGCGCGACGAGGATGCGACCGCGAAGCTCGGCTACGACAAGATCATGGAGATTGCCACTGCCGCCCGAGGAGCCGACCCGTTTGGGTACAGGTCCGAGTTCCTTTCGCTTGTGCGCCTTGCCTCGGCGCTGGGCGGTAACCGGTAGTGGCGATGAAGGCCGGCTTCTTTCAGATGATGGGATCGTTCTGATAGCCGGCCCACGGGCGGGTGAGGCAGGCCGGCGAGGGATACTTTCCCTTGCCGGCCTTTTTTTCGGATCTGTTGATATTCAGGTGATGCCGGCCTGCAAACAGTGGCTTCCTGCGCTTCCGGTGCTCACGTACTTAAGTACGCTCCGCTCCGGTTCTCGAAAGTCACTGTTTTCGGCTCGGCCTGACCTGAATCTCAACAGATCCTAGGGCAGCGCGCCGGATCGTTAAATTGCGCTGCATTTCCGGTACCGGATAGCAATTTCCTCTCGCTACACCGGTCATGTCTAAGGCTTGAGGGAGCCGGAATTGCAGATCAGAACCATCGCCAACTCGACTCCGCCGGCACGGGATGCTTCGGCGGTTTCATCAGCCCCGTCAGCCGAATCCAGACGCATCAGCGATGATGTCGCGCAGGCGCGTCACACCGCCATGTCGGCGCTGACCAATGACCGCTTCCGCGCCATGCTGGAGCAGATTACCGATCCGGGCGCGTCGGGTGTGCTGGCGACAATGCGCGGCGACAATGTCGTCGATTTCAGGTCGGCGCAGTCGAGTTACGCCGACAACAGCGAATAGCCGCAAAAGAAATCGCGTCAGGCCCGGCCGCGGCGCCGCTCGCGGCGGGCTTCGCTGGTCTCGGCGGTGTTTGCCGTCGCCACCTTGTTGCGCATCGGACCGATGCGCTCGACGATCTTTTCGACCGTCGGACGATCCGCCTTGGTATGGGCGTCGAGCGCCTTGCGCATCGCGGCCAGATGCTGAAACGAGGTGCCGCAGCAGCCGCCGATGATTTTGGCTCCGCCATCCACGGCCAGCCGGACATAGTCGGCCATCAATTCCGGCGTGCCGGAATAGTGGATTTCGGTGCCACGGAATTCGGGGATGCCGCAATTGCCCTTGACGATGACGGTCGCCTCCGGCTTCGCCTGCGTCATATCGAGCAGCGAAGCCAGGATGTCGGAGGCGCCGACGCCGCAATTGGCGCCAACGCCGAGCGGCGCCTGCGACAGGCCATCGGCGACGCCGTGGATATCTTTCGGCAGCAGGCCCATCATGGTGCGGCCGGCGGTGTCGAACGAGCCGGTATAGGTGTAGGGCAGGCCGACGCGGATGGCGGCCTCGGCGGCGGCGCGGATCTCGTCGGGCGCCGACATGGTCTCGATCCAGGCGACTTCGGCGCCACCTTCCTTGAGACCCTCGATCTGTTCGGCAAAGGCGTCGACCGCCTCGTCATAGGTCATGGCGCCAAGCGGCACCAGCAATTCGCCGGTCGGGCCGACCGAACCAGCAACGATCACCTTGCGGCCGGCCTTGTCGGCGACAGCGCGGGCGATCTCGGCGGCGCGTTTGTTCAGCGCATGGACGCGGTCCTGCGCATGATGCAGCTTCAGCCGGTGGCGGGTACCGCCGAAGGAGTTGGTCAGGATGATGTCGGCGCCTGCGTCGACGAAATTCTGGTGCAGGCTGGTGATGGTGTCGGGCGCCGTTTCGTTCAGCAGTTCCGGCGCCTCGCCGGCCTCCAGACCCATGGCGAACAGATTGGTGCCCGTGGCGCCATCGGCCAGCAGCACGCCCTTTTCAGCCAGCAGGGCTTCGATCGGATTGCTCGTCGTCATCGGATTGGCTTTCATGTCTTGAAATTCGAATAAGGATATAAAGAAGTCTTTATGTCTAGTCAATGAAATTGCGATGCAGAACGCGCTCAGGCTGAGCCTGATGCGAACGACATGCCGGCCAGGTTGCGGGCGAAGGCGGCCGCTTCGTGCGGGTTGATGTCGGCGGCACGGATCAGATTGTCGAAATGCTGTGTCAGCGCCTGGACCGGCTGCGTGGCGTTCAGCACCACATACATGTCTCCCACATAGATGGCGGCGCGATAAGGACCGAAGATGGTGAGCGGGATGGAATAGCGCATGCGGCCGTCATAGAGGAACAGGCGGAAGGTCGGATAGAGGTCGTCGAGCAGCGTCGCCATATGGGCAAGTTGCTGCTGGCGGTCGGCTGCCGGGAAACGGTCCCACACGCCGAGGCCGCGGGCGAAGATCTCCAGCGTGTGGCGCGGCATGCAGACTTCCATGTCGGTTTCCGGACGCCGGTTGTATTCGATGCGGTATTGCGTCTCGCTGGCCTGCGCCAGGCGGCTCCTGTTGGTGATGTTGGCCTCGTAGTCGACGAGCGCGCGGGTGCGCAGGAGATCGGGAATGCCGGCCGGCACATAACGGATCTTGGTGCCAGCGGCTTCAGCGAACCATTTGGCGAGCAGCGTGCGGTCGAACCCGTCGGGCGCTTCTTCGATTTCGAGGCTCTCGCGGATTTCGCCGGTCACCCCTTCGTCCTGGCTCAAGCCCAGCAGCCAGTCCAGCGACACCTTGAATTCGGCGGCTATGTTGAGGAGCGTTTCGGCTCGCGGCAGGCGTGTCGACGCGCCTGACATGAGCTGCGACAGCGCCGACCGATCGATGCCGACCGCTGACGCGAACGCAGACTGATTGAGATCCGAGCGTGTCAGGAGGAGCTTCAGACGCTCCCGAAAGATCGTCGACAGATCGCGCTTGTCCATGGCCTTGCTCCCGTCTTCCGGAGGAAAAATTTGCGCCGAAGCCCCTGCAGCAGGGCTCCCAGGCGTAAATGAATCCCTAAGATTGTTTACAATGTACAACATATGCAGTCAAAAATGCGCAATCGCAACATTTTGTGCACTTTGTCGCGTTGAGTGGAATCACTTCTCCTGACACAATGCTGTCAGGAACCAATTGGGGTTCCGGCGACTGAGGGACAGTGGTCGATAGCATGGCAAGCATACCAGGCAAGAGCATCCGTCGAAGCAGCAAACCGGTCATCGAATGGCCGACCGTGGTTCTCGCTTTCTTCTGTTACGGCACATGGTTCGCCGCCGGCCTCTTCCTCTGGCCATCCTATCCCATCCTGGCCCTTATCGTCATGGCCGTTACATTGGCTCTGCAGTCCTCGATCATGCATGAGGTGCTGCACGGTCACCCGACCCGCAACGCTCTCATCAACGAAGCCTTCGTTTTTCTGCCGATTGGCCTCGCCTGGCCGTTCCGCCGCTTCAAAACCATTCACCTGCGCCACCATGCGGACGAGCGCCTGACCGACCCGCTGGACGATCCCGAGAGCTATTACAAGGCGCTCTGGATGCACGAAGAAATGCCGCCACTGATGAAATTCGTGCTGAAGGTCAACAACACCATGGCCGGTCGTCTGGTGCTCGGCCCGTGGCTGTCCTGCATCGGCTTCTTCATCGACGATGCCAAGCATGTGATCGCCGGCGACAAGGCGATCCGCAAGGCCTGGCTGCTGCATGCGATCGGCCTTGCCGTGGTGCTGCCGGTCGTGCAGTTCGGGTTCGGCATGCCGGTTTGGCTCTATGTGCTGGTGCCGGTGTGGCTTGGCCAGTCGCTGATCTCGATCCGCACCTATGCCGAGCATCAGTGGTCGGAGCATCCGGAAGGTCGCACGGTGATCGTCGAGCGCTCGCCGCTGTCGTTCCTGTTCCTCAACAACAATCTGCACTTCGTCCATCACAAGAGCCCGACGATCGCCTGGTACCGGCTGCCGAAGCTGTTTCGTGACCGGCGCGAGGAATGGCTGCGGATGAACAATGGCTATGCCTACCCGAACTATTTCGCGCTGCTCAAATCCTATGCCTTCAAGGCCAAGGAGCCGATAGTGCATCCGGTTCTGCGGCGCGCGCCCGAGCCGGGCAGGGCGTTCAAGCCGCGCGTCAGGGCGCGCAACATCAATGGACTTGGCACGGTGCCGGTCCCGGCCGAGCCGCCCAAGGAATAGTATCCGCCGATAGTGTGGATACCGCGTCGGCCAATTCTGATTGGGCGCCGCGTTTTTGCGATCTTTTTCCCAGGCATGGTGGTTTGATATCGGCATGAGCGAATTGATTGCGGCGTTGCCGATGTATGACTGGCCCGAAGTGCGCGACGAGGTCGACGCGCAATGGGCGTCGTTGCGCGAGGCTTTCCGGCCGAGGGGTATCGATGCGCCGCGGTCCATCGTGCGGCGCAACGCTGACCTGCCCGCCGTGCCGGGCGGTATCCACGACGCCCAGGGGGGGCTGATCGCTCCGGATCCGGCGACCCTGCCGCCGGACGAGCTCGATTTCCACAAGCTCTGGCTGCATCCGGCGCTGCTGTTCGCGCAGACCTGCTGGGGGCCGATGGAACTCGGTTTGTCCCCGCACGTGCAGGTGGTCGGCCAGCCAAGCTATGACGCCTATGAAGGCGGACAGGGCGAACTCTATTCGAGCGCGCTGGTGATGCGCTCGGGCGAGGAGCCGGAGGTTCGGTCACCCGCCGACGGCAAGGCCCTGCTGCCGCTCGATCTCATCCGAGGCAAGCGCTTCACCTTCAACAGCCTCGATTCCATGTCGGGCATCATCGCGCTGACGCGCGACCTGGAAGCGGCCGGCGAAAACCTGGACATATTTTCATCGAGTGGCGAAAGCGGCGGCCATCGCGGCTCGATCGTGGCGGTCGCCGAAGGCAGGGCGGATGTCGCCGCGATCGATTGCGAAAGCTGGGCGCTGGCACAGCGCTTCGAGCCGGCGGCGCGCAAGGTCGTGATCGTCGGCTGGACAGCACGGCGCAAAGGTCTGCCGTTCATCACCGCGAAAACGACGCCGGAAAAGACCGTGCGCGCGATGCGCGAGGCGCTTGCCGGCCTAGCCGAGCAGCCTCTCATCCAACGGGTAGGTTGAAAGTTTTTCGTTGCCGGTCTCTGTGATCAGGATCTGCTCCTCGATCTTGACGCCTTCGCCGCCGCCCAGCCGGCCGATATAGCTCTCCACGCATAGCACCATGCCTGGTTCCAGCACACCGTCGGGCGTATCGGATGTCCAGTCGCCGGCATGCGGCAAGGTCGGGTATTCGTCGGCCAGCCCGACGCCGTGGTAGAGAACACCGTAACGGGTCGGGAAACAGTCCCCCGGCGGCACCGCTGAGCGTTCGACAAGGTCGCGGAACGATATGCCGGGCTGCATCAGTGCCGTGTTGTGTTCGATCTGATCGACGGCGATGCGGAACAGGTCGCGCTGTTCGTTGGTCGGCTTTGTATCGCCGCACAGCCAGGTGCGCGAGAGATCGGCGCAGAAGCCGTAGGGGCCGATCAGGTCGGTGTCGAACGCGACGAGATCGCCTGATACAATGATCCGCGACGAGCATTCTTGGAACCACGGATTGGTGCGCGGTCCCGACGTCAGCAGCCGCGTCTCGATCCATTCGCCGCCGCGCGCGATGTTGCCGCGATGGAGTTCGGCCCACAATTCGTTCTCGGAAATGCCGGGCTTCAACGCCTGTTCCATCGCGCCCATCGCCGCCTCGCAAGCGACGATGGCGCGGCGCATGGCGAGGATTTCGTCCGGTGATTTGATCAGCCGAGCATTTTCCATCACCGCTTCGCCATTGCCGATGGAGATCCCCAGGCGGTGGAGCTCTTCAACCCCTTCCGGATTGATGTGGTCGACGGCGATGCGGTTGTTGCCGCCGCCGTGCTCCCTGACCAGATCGGCGATGCCGGCGGCCCAGCGGCGGACTTTCTGCTCGGTCAGTTCGCCGCCATAGAGATACATCCATGAAATGGCGGGGCGGACTTCATCGACGACACCGGAGTGGTCGGAAAGATGCTCGCATGAAAAGTAGTCGAACAGCATCACCGGCCCGTCGGTGGCGACGAAGCAATGCCGTGTCGGATTGTGCGCCACCCACAGCTGCATGTTGGTGCTGTCGGTCGCATAGCGGATATTGACGGGGTCGTAGAGCAGGGCGCCGGCATAGCCGCGGCACTTCAGCTCGGCGCGAATGCGGTCGAGCCGATATTGCCGCATGGCGGGCAGGTCGGGAGCTACAATGCCTGCCGCGGCCCATTCCGCTTCAGCCACCGCGCCATAACCCAGCACATGCTGGTTGAGCCCAGCGGCCTTCTGTCGTGAGGCGTCGCGCAGCGCCTCGATCGAGCCTGATACAAAAGGCATGATCTTGCGGTGGCGGCCGAAGCTTCCCTTTGGCGCCGCGCTGTCCATGGCGAAACCTCAGCTCCGCATCTTCTCGCCACTCGGGTCGAAGGGCGCCTCGACATTGATGCGGGCCGGACGCCGGTGACCGAGGATTTCGATCTCGAACAGGCCGGCGCTTTCATCCTCGGCGAGTGCCGCCGGCACATAGCCTTGCGCCATCGATTTCTGCACGTAATGCGCATAACCGCCCGACGTCACCCAGCCGACCACGCGCCAGTCGCCGTCGACGATGCCGCGCACGGCGGACGCGCCTTCGGCGGCCTTTGAACCGCGTATTTCCTTGCCTGAAGTGTCGAAGCGCGGCGCGCCGTAGCCATGCGGCTTTTCGACGGTGCCGTAATCCTTGCTGACCTTGGCCCAGATCGGCTCGTCGCCCATCACGTCGGCATCGGCCGCGTCGACGATGAAAGAGACGCGGCGCAGTTTTGGACCTTCCGCCTGTTCCTTGGCGGCGGCTTCACGACCGATGAAATCGTTCTTCTCAAGCTTGATGAAGCGGTCCATCGAACCTTCGAATGGCCCGTAGATTGGCCTGAGCTCGCGGAACCAGGTCGGGAAGTTCTTTTCCAGGCGCATCGACAGCAAGGCGCGCATGCCGAAATCGACCAGGCCGAATTCCTCGCCCGCTTCCTTGATCGCCTTATAGACCAGGCGCTCGTAGGCCGGCGCCATCCAGATTTCGTAGCCAAGGTCGCCGGTGTAGGTAATGCGGTTGACCAGGCACGGTGCGCCGCCGACCGCCATTTCGCGGAAATCCATGAAACGGAAAGCCTTGGTCGAAATGTCGACATCGACCAGCTTCTGCAGGAGGTCACGCGACTTCGGCCCGGCGATCGACAGGCCGACCAGCGTCTGGTCGAAGCGATGGATACGCACCGAACCATCCTTCGGCAGATGCTTCTCGAACCAGCGCATGTGGTATTTCTGCGCGGCCGATGAACCCCAGATCATGAAGCGGTCTTCGCCAGCCTTGGCGATGGTGAAGTCGCCGATCAGCTTGCCGAATTCGTTGATCATCGGCGTCAGCACGATGCGGCCGGTCTTCGGCATGCGGTTGGTCATCAGCCGGTTGAGGAAATCCTCGGCACCCGGTCCCGACACTTCGTATTTGGCGAAGTTGGCGATTTCGGTGACGCCAACCCTTTCACGGGTGGCGCGCACTTCCTCGCCGATCGGTCCGAAATCGTTGGAGCGGTGGAAGGAGACGATGTCTTTCGGCTCCTTGCCCTTGGGCGCGAACCAGAGCGGGGTTTCGAGGCCCCACGAGTCGCCCATCACGGCGTTGTTGGCGAGCATGGTGTCGTAGAGCGGTGTCGTCTGAGCCGGGCGGGCCGCGGGCAGCTCTTCATTGGGGAAGCGGATCGAGAAGCGGCGCGAATAGTTTTCGCGCACCTTGGCATTGGTGTAGCGCAGGCCGGCCCACTCGCCGAAGCGGGCGACATCCATTCCCCAGACGTCGAAGCCCGGATCGCCATGGACCATCCAATTGGAGAGAGCCAGGCCGACGCCGCCGCCCTGGCTGAAGCCGGCCATGACGGCGCAGGCGCACCAGAAATTGGTCAGGCCCTGCACCGGGCCGACCAGCGGGTTGCCGTCGAGCGCGAAGGTGAAGGGGCCGTTGATGATCTGCTTGATGCCGGCCTTTTCGATGCCGGGGAAATGCTTGAAGCCGATCTCCAGCGACGGCGCAATCCGGTCGAGATCGGGCGGTAGCAGTTCATGGCCGAAATCCCACGGTGTGTTGACCGGCGACCACGGCTTGCAGGCCTTCTCATAAGTGCCGAGCAGGATGCCGTTGCGTTCCTGGCGGGTGTAGATTTCGCCCTTGAAGTCGAGCACGCCGATCATTTCGCGGCCGGTCGACTTGTTGAATTCCTCGACCTCCGGCATCGGCTCGGTCAAGAGGTACATGTGCTCCATCGCCAGCACCGGCAGTTCGACGCCAACCATGCGGCCGATCTCGCGCGCCCACAGGCCGCCGCAGTTGACAACATGCTCGGCATGGACCGTGCCCTGTTCGGTGACGACGTTCCAGGTGCCGTCCGGCTGTTGCGTCAGGTCGACGACGCGGTTGCGCAGCACGATCTCGGCGCCGAGCTTCTTGGCCGCCTTGGAGTAGGCGATGGTGGTACCCGAGGGATCGAGATGGCCTTCGACCGGATCCCACATGGCGCCGACGAAATTGGTCTCGTCCATCAGCGGGAACATCGCCTTGGCCTCGGACGGCGTGATCAGCTCGGTGTCCATGCCGAGATAGCGGCCCTTGGCGTGGGCCAGCCGCAGGAAATCCATGCGCTCGGGCGTATCAGCCATCATCACGCCGCCGGTCAGGTGCAGCGAGCAGGATTGGCCCGAAATCTCCTCGATCTCCTTGTAGAGCTGGACGGTGTAGGCCTGGAGCTTGGCGACGTTCGGATCGCCGTTCAGCGTATGAAAGCCGCCCGCCGCGTGCCAGGACGAGCCCGAGGTCAGCTCGGACCGCTCGATCAGCATGACGTCGGTCCAGCCGGCCTTGGCCAGGTGATAGAGCACCGAGCAGCCGACGACACCGCCGCCGATGACAACCGCTTTTACATGGGATTTCATGAAGATAGGTCCGTTTTTGAAGAGATTGAATCGAATGAGCGGGGCGTGAAAACAAGGCGGAGGTCGGATACAGCCGTGTTTTCGGCGAGCCTGCCATCAAGCGCGGCAAGGATGGTTTCACAGACGGACGTACGATGTTTCAGGACGTCATGGTTCCAGACACGCAGGATCGAATAGCCTTGGGCGCGCATGAAATCGTCGCGGCGACGGTCATAGGGACTGTCGGCGTGTTGGTGGCCGTCGACCTCAACGACAAGCCATTTTTCGCGGCAGGCGAAGTCTGCAAAGAAGGGGCCGATGGAGAGCTGACGGGTAAAGCGATAGCCGCCAAGCTTGCGTGCTTTCAGTTCAAGCCAAAGCAGTGCTTCCGCCTGATTGCCGGCTTGCCGGAGTTTTCGCGCTCGCGGGGTTGTGCCTGCTTTTCGGCGGCTGCGCGTTGCGTGACCGGCTTCCCCCACTCCGTCGCCGCTTCGCGGCGCCACCTTGTATCTACACGAGAGAGATTTCGTGGGATTGAAGCGATTGAGCCAAGGTCCGGGCGGCCGCCCGGACCTTGGCTTGGCGAAGTCGCCCGTACCACCTGAGGTTACAGCCGCGGGAGAGCTT
>NZ_SRUN01000070.1:0-461 GCF_004791595.1 Mesorhizobium sp. M8A.F.Ca.ET.202.01.1.1
GTGACATCGATAGCGAGGCGCTCGGCCGGATGGCTTGCCACTGGCTATACGGATGTGCTCAAGGGCTTCCCCGGCCTTGCATTGATGGTGCAGAAGATCTTGAAGCGCGATCCGCACAGCGGACACTTGCTCGGGCGTCAGGGAGGGCTGATCAAGGTGATCTGGCATGACGGCCAGTGGGCCTGCCTTTTTACGAAATGGACGTTTTATTTGGCCACGTGGCCGACGGCACCCTGGTGATCACGCCCGCTCAACTGGCGCATGCCGCAAATAACCTGGAGCGCGACTCGGCGGGATGAGCAAAGTCGTTGCACGGAGGAGCGAATATTCGTCATGGCCGATGAGCCGATCAGCTTCCTGATGATCTTGCCAGTGCGCACGCGATAATCCTCGCGGAGCTGGCCGCCCGCGCGAGGCACCCGGCGATCGCAGAGGCGCCATGGGAATGGATGCGGAGCGAG
>NZ_SRUN01000071.1:0-461 GCF_004791595.1 Mesorhizobium sp. M8A.F.Ca.ET.202.01.1.1
GAGCGCCACCACCAACTCGTCGGGCGGCGGTGCGTCGCCGATCTGGAAATGCACCGTGAGATAGTGCGAGCGGCGACCCTCATCGTTCTTGTCCATAAGCGGGATCATGATCGGCGTGTTTGGCCCGCCGCGCAGAGTGGTGAAGGCAAGATAGGTCTTGGCGCCGACGGCGCGGCGGTAGTGGTTGCCGAAATGCAGCGTGTGGATCAGCGCCGAAGCGTGCTCGACTTCGCCCGACGTGCCGCAGATGGCGGCTTTGCCGTAGCCTTCGATCGCTTCGCCGGAGCCGGCGGCTGCGATGATCTCGCGCGTCAGGGTCTCTCCGAGCACCGGCGCACAAGCGCGGATCTCGGGCGAAAGATCCTCGGTGAAACCCCGTCCCGCCCAAGGGTTCGCCAGCACGGCGGCGACACCGATCAGGCGCAGCGGCCGTGGCGCTGCCTTGCCGCCCTCGATTAGCG
>NZ_SRUN01000072.1:0-459 GCF_004791595.1 Mesorhizobium sp. M8A.F.Ca.ET.202.01.1.1
AAACCAACGTCCTGGGCACGATGAATGTTCTCGAGGCAGCGCGACAGTGGGATACGGAACGCGTCGTGCACACCTCGACCAGCGAGGTCTACGGCACCGCGCTGACGATGCCTATCAAAGAATCTCATCCGCTGCAGGGCCAGTCACCATATTCTGCGTCGAAGATCGGCGCCGACATGATGGCCGAAGCCTATGCCAGGTCATTTGACGTTCCCGTCGTAACTCTGCGGCCATTTAACACCTACGGCCCACGCCAGAGCGAGAGGGCTATAGTGCCGACCATAATCAGGCAGGCCCTCGACAAAAACTGTTCGGCTATTATGGTCGGGGATACGAGCCCTATCCGCGATCTAACCTTTGTCGAAGACACGGCCGCGGCATTCCTGACCGCAGGCGTGGCGGAACTCAAATTCGGCCATGCCTACAATGCCGGAAGCCAGCGTGCCGCGACGATTGCAG
>NZ_SRUN01000073.1:0-458 GCF_004791595.1 Mesorhizobium sp. M8A.F.Ca.ET.202.01.1.1
AAAAAATCGCTTAGGTGACCAATTTTCACTTGAAGAAATAGAAGATTTTGTAAATCAATTGGAACGAATAGATGAAGCCTTTAGAAAAAGTAAATAATTACCTAGGAATTTAAATGTGTTATACATGGACTTGTAGCAACAGGATGCGTATACTAAATGATATAATTCTAAACAGATATTAACTGAAAAAATATAAATTTTTGATTAGGGGTGACAAATAATGAAAAGAACAGCTGAACGTATACTTGCCTGGATTGGTATTGGCATACAACTACTAGGTGTAATTGTACTTGCGATATTCTTACCATTAGTTGGAAATGGTGACAATAAAAATGCAATGATACAAGCAATGATGGAAGACGATAGTTCGATCACTTATGAAAATGGAGAAGCGGTTATTAATATGTTAAGTGGATTGGTAACTGCAGGTCTTATATTATCTATAGTGCTACTTATAG
>NZ_SRUN01000074.1:0-458 GCF_004791595.1 Mesorhizobium sp. M8A.F.Ca.ET.202.01.1.1
CTTGCGGGCAGCGCGGCACTCGCTGCCTCGCCGGAGGACGACTATATCGCCGCGCGCGACAAGGCGATTGCCGACATCGCAGCACAGGAAAGCGCGAACGCTGCCGTGGAAACGCTCGATGCCCAGAATACGAAGGCGATGGCCGATCTCCAGACGCGTCTTTCGGCCCTGCTCGGCCCGCTGGCGGTAAAGGATTTTCCGGCAGCCGGCACGATCAATCTGCAGAGCCTCAGCGACTCCGATATCGGTTTCGGCATGCTCGACGGGCTGAGATACACTGCCAGCGACGACGGCCCGAACCTTGTTGCGACGACGCGCGGGCTTGCCGAGCGGTGGCTCAAGTCCAGGGCCGACGAGACCGATGAGAACCTCAGGCTGCCGGCCGGCATCGACGCGGCGCTGAAGCTCGACGCCTTCTACACCCAGGCCATCGGCGCCGACGCCGCCTTCGTCAGCAC
>NZ_SRUN01000075.1:0-452 GCF_004791595.1 Mesorhizobium sp. M8A.F.Ca.ET.202.01.1.1
CGTCGATCTTCAGCCCTTCGAGATCGCGCTTCAGCGCTGCGATATCCATCATTCCACCATCAGTTCATCGAGTTCGGCATAGTCGGGCAGCTTGCGTTCGATCGCCCGGCCGTCGCGCACGACGATGCGATCCGATTCCGGCCGCGACAGCAATTCGGTCCAATTGCGCCCCTTGAAGACGATGAAGTCCGCGTTGCCGCCGACGGCAAGCGTGCCGACGCCTTCCAGGCGCATCACCTCGGCTGGCGTCGCCGCTACAGCCTTCGGCCAGTCGCCGATCGGATGGTCGAAATGCAGGATGCGCGTCGCCATGCGGTAGACTTCCAGCATGTCGAGATCGCCATAGGCGTAGAACGGATCGCGCGTGTTGTCGGAGGCGACCGCCACCTTGATGCCGCGCGCCTTCATCTCGTGCAGCAGCGTCACGCCGCGCCAGCGCGGGGTGGTCTGAT
>NZ_SRUN01000076.1:0-443 GCF_004791595.1 Mesorhizobium sp. M8A.F.Ca.ET.202.01.1.1
ATATGAGCGGCTATGGCGAAGGCTCCCGGACGAGCAACTCCCAGACCGGCGACACCAAGTCGGGCATCGGCAAGTCGAGCGGCTCCGGCGCCGACGCCTGATGGCGCGGTGATCGCGGCCGACGACGGCTCGGGCGGGCTCCGCCGCCAGGTCTGCTTCTGGCTGGCCACGGCCGTCCTGCTGGCGCTGTTCCTCTATATCTTCTCCGGCATTCTCCTGCCCTTCGTCGCCGGCATGGTGCTCGCCTATTTCCTCGATCCGGTGGCCGATTGGCTGCAGCGGCTCGGCCTTTCCCGGCTCATGGCGACGGTGGTGATCCTCATTGCCTTCATCGTCGTCGTTGTGCTCGCCTTCGTCATCCTGGTGCCGGTGCTGGCGACGCAAATGGCCGATTTCGCCGGCAAGCTGCCGGAATATCTCACCCGCCTGCAGGCATTGATCAC
>NZ_SRUN01000077.1:0-442 GCF_004791595.1 Mesorhizobium sp. M8A.F.Ca.ET.202.01.1.1
GCATAGACGGCCGCTTCGCCGTCCTCGCCGTCGGCGAAAACGCGATCGAGGCGGATGAGCCCTGAAGCCGGGCTGCTGGCAAGGGCGCCGATCAGCGCGGCCGCCCGCCGGCCGAGTTCCTCGCGCTCGGCGGCCGCCTGCCCGGCCTTGGTGATCGCCTGCTCAGCGCGCGCCTCGCCGTCGCCGCCTGCAAGCGACATGCGCAGGCGCGGGCGCTCGAAACGCTGGTCGACATTGGTCGGATCCTCGATCCAGCCGATGCCGCGGCGCTTCAGCATGTCGCGCAATGCCGCGCGCCGCGTGCCGAGCAGCGGTCGGCCGATCCATGTGCGCCAGTCGTGGAGCGTGGCGGGCGCCATGCCGGCCAAGCCGCGCGTCCCCTCGTCGCTAGCCCCTTCGACGCGTGCCTCTTCATTGCGGGCTTGCCGCATCAGCACCGTCT
>NZ_SRUN01000078.1:0-442 GCF_004791595.1 Mesorhizobium sp. M8A.F.Ca.ET.202.01.1.1
GAGCCCGATGCGTCGCCGGCCGAAACGCTCGCACAATGGCGGGCCGCCGCTCGACGACTATGACGGCCCGCCCTGGGGCAAGGGCGACGCCTATATTTTCCTCGCCTGGCGGGCCGCCCACGACAAGGCCTGGAAGGCGCCAAGCCATGCCGTCATGCTGATGCGGCTGGAAAGGGCAGAGCAGCTCGGACTGACCTATGAGGAATATACGCTCGAGATCCTGGAGCGCGGCCGCCAGCTCAGCGAGGAGGATGCCGAGCGCATCAACGAAATCCGGCGAGCGCGACGGCGAAGGCGGATCAGCCATTTCGAATGACCTTGTTCCCGACGCCTTATTCCCTTGGAAAGCACCAAACATGAATTCCTCTGAAATCCGGTCATTGGCTGACAATGCGGCAACCACCGCGATGCTCGCTGATCTGTTGGTTGAAACGGTCGCGGC
>NZ_SRUN01000079.1:0-430 GCF_004791595.1 Mesorhizobium sp. M8A.F.Ca.ET.202.01.1.1
CCTTCGGCCGCGCGGCGGCACCGGCTATTTTCAGCTGACGCTGACCGGGCAGGGGTCAGCCGTGGTCGTCAACTACGGGTCGTTCGAGAAGCCGGGCGAGACGCCGGAGCACAACACCGCCCTGCTCGAGGACGCCATCGACCAGGCGCGCATCCGCAGGACCGAGCCGCTCGCCTATCCCTGACGTCAAATTCGGGAGTGGATTTGGCCTGAGCCAATTACTCGATCAGGCCAAGACGCAGCGCCTTGGCCACCGCCTGGTTGCGGTTGACGGCGTTGAGCTTCTGCGTCGACTGGGTGAGATACTGGTTGGCGGTGTGCACCGACAGTTTCAGCAGTTTCGCGATCTCTTCGCTGGTGTTGCCGTTGGCGGTCAGCTTCAGGCATTCGAGCTCACGCTTGGAGATGGCGCGCGTCCTGCCGGTTTCGC
>NZ_SRUN01000007.1:0-315960 GCF_004791595.1 Mesorhizobium sp. M8A.F.Ca.ET.202.01.1.1
TGGTGCGGCTGGCCAAGAGGACGGGTCTCCATTTGCGCCAGAGTTATGTGCGGGTCGGCAAGCTGGCGCTGATCAGCCACCAGCGCTATGCCCACGCCAAGCAGTTCAAGCGGGCCAACAAGGCGCTACGCAAGCTCAAGACCTATCTCGGCCGGACCATTCGCGACATTGGTCGCCAGATCGCCGGCGATCAGGGGCTGGACGCGCTGTTCAAATGGCCGCTCTACCAGGCCGCCACCGTTCTCGAGCAACGCCAGCGCCAGCGCGGCCGCAAGATCTACAGCCTGCACGCACACGAGGTGGAATGCATCGGCAAGGGCAAGGCGCATGCGCCCTACGAGTTCGGGGTGAAGGTGTCGGTGGCCACCACGCTGAAGCGCTCCAGGGGCGGCCAGTTCGCCCTGCATGCAAAAGCACTGCCCGGCAATCCCTATGACGGCCACACGCTGGCAAGCGTCATCCCCGACATGGAAAAGACCATCGGCAACGAGATCGGCCGCATCCTCGCCGACGCCGGCTATCGCGGCCACAACGCACCGCAGAGCCACAAGCTCAGGGTCTTCACCGCGGGCCAGAAACGCCGCGTCACCCCAGCCATCAAGCGCCAGATGCGACGGCGGTCGGCGGTCGAGCCCGTCATCGGCCACATCAAGAGCGAACACAGAATGGGCCGCAACTACCTCGCCGGCCAGCAGGGCGACACCCTCAACGCCATCCTGGCCGCCGCCGGCTACAACTTCTCCCTCCTGCTCAGGTGGCTGAAGGGGTTTTTGTCGCTCTTGATTGCCCTGCTTCAAATCCGGCCGAAGCCGGTCGCCGCTTAGGGCTCGGATTGTTCACGGTCGACGATTTGATGCGGTAGTCGCCTATGAGCGGTCAAAACGAACGCAGCTGGTTCGCCGATCGACCAAACGGCGAGCGCACTGTGCTTTGCTCAGACCGCCACCGAGTGCCTCGCCGTTCCCCCTTTGAAATATGTATCGAACTTGGCCGCGATGGTTCGAATGAAGGGGCGACTTTCAGTCCGTACGAGGAAACTGTCACCATCGAATTCAAGCGCTCGGGCAGGATCGTGGAGTGCGATGGACCTCGAGCGATGAAGGAGCTGCTCGCCGGCTTTGCCGAACCGCTCCACCAGGTCGACTGCCGAGAAGGCAAAATCACACATCAGCCGCTCGATGATCCAGCCACGGACGCGATCGTCGTCGGAAAGGGCAACGCCGCGGACGGCAGCCAACCCGCCATCCGCAACCATGCGCCCGTACCCGGCAGTCGAAGCCATGTTCTGCACGTAGCCTTGGCGAAAACGACCGATGGACGAAGGGCCAAGTCCGATCAGTGTCGGGCAGCGATCCTCAGTGTAGCCCTGAAAATTGCGATGCAAAACCCCTGCGCGGGCCGCTATGGCCAGCGCATCGTCGGGCTTCGCGAAATGATCGAGTCCTATTGCCTCATATCCCTTGGCGACAATTGCCCGCGCCGCGAGTTGAGATTGGGCGAAACGCTCAGTGGGACTCGGCAGCCATGCCTCGTCGATCATCGTCTGATGCTTCTTGAACCAGGGCACATGTGCGTAGCCGAACAGGGCCATCCGGTCTGGCTCCAAGGTCAGTGCCTGCGCCACCGTGGAACAGATCGTCTCGCGTGTCTGATTCGGGAGCCCGTAGAGCAGGTCCAGATTGACCGATTCGACGCCCCGCGAACGAACCCCGTCGACGACTGCCTTGGTCTGCAAAAAACTCTGCTCACGATTAATTGCTTTTTGCACTTGCGGATCGAAATCCTGCACGCCGAGGCTCGCCCGCGTTACGCCGATTTGAGCAAGTGCATCAAGGCGCGCCTTGTCCATGTCGTTGGTTTCGATTTCGATGCTGACCGTAGCATCCGGGAGAAGGTCGAAGCTGTCCCGCAAGGCCGCTCCAAGAGCAACCATATCATCGGGCCTCAGAATAGTTGGCGAACCGCCACCGAAGTGGATTGCACGGACATGTGCCTTGCCGCTCACCAGACCGGCAATCGTGACGATTTCGGCATTCAGCGAGCGCAGATAAGCGGCCACCGGCTCATATTGGTGCGTCTGCTTGGTGTGGCAGGCGCAGAACCAGCAGAGCTTGTCGCAGTAAGGAATGTGCAGGTACAGCGAGATTTCGTCGCCGCTTTCCAGCGTCTCCAACCAGCCACGGTAAATGGCAGCATCGATCCCCGAATGGAAATGCGGCGCCGTCGGATAGCTGGTGTAGCGTGGGACGTTCTCGCTGAGTTTGACAGCTATTTCCGATTGCATCTCGCGTTCACCGTGTTGCCCGCCGGAACACTGCACGCATCGCTGAAGCAGACCCTGATCTCGATCAGCCGCGCTCATGGACAAACCGCCGCAGGATTTCTCTACCCTGGATGGGTATCCTGCCGGCAGTTAGGATCGGGTAAGGCGAACGCATGACCTTTCGGCAAGACATTCATAGTTCCGGCATTCCTGTTCTTTGCTTCCCTTGCGAGGCACGGCGTCGCGGTGTCTGCGGTGCGCTCGATCCAGACAATTTGGTTGGGCTCGCCAAGACTTGCTCGCGTCGCCGGATCGAGTCAGGAATGGAGTTGACCGGCGAGGCACAGAACGTCGACAGCTACTCCAACGTGCTTTCAGGCGTGGTAAAGCTATCAAAGAGCCTGTCGGATGGGCGCCAGCAGATCGTCGGTCTCCAGTTTGCACCGGATTTTCTGGGACGTCCTTTCAAGGAGGAAAGCTCGATCAATGCGGAAGCGGCAACAGCAGTCACGCTGTGTTCGTTTCCGCGAGCGGCCGTCGAACGGATGATGAAGGCGTCACGGGAATTCGAGCATCGCCTGCTCAAACAGACGCTGAATGAACTCGATGAGGCGCGCGAGTGGATGGTGACGCTGGGGCGCAAGACAGCTCCGGAAAAGGTGGCGACTTTTCTCCTCATGATGGCCCGGAATATCGATTCCAGTCTCGATGCGGCTTCCGGGTCGGCCTCCTTCGATCTGCCGCTGACGCGTGCCGAAATGTCTGATTTCCTTGGAATCACCAGCGAGACCGTGAGCCGCCAACTGACGCGATTGCGGGCTGACGGGGTGATTCGGATTGAGAACGCACGCCATGTGACGGTGGACAGCATAAGCCGTCTGGAGAAGCGCTGTGGCGGCGGACGCGAGCGGCCCTAAGCGGCGAGGCCATGTCGCATGACTCCGGGGCGGGCCGTGTTTGCCTTTTAATGCGATGTCGCCGCGCCTTCGACGAAGCGGCGTCACGGTTGTCGAGACAAACAGCTTTCGGGCTTTGATAGGAACGTGACCAATCGCCAGGTGTGTTTCGGCACATACCGGCGAAGCATGGTCCTTAATCTGCCACGGCTCGGCGGAACGATCGCGTTCGTTTCCAATGGGATCCGAACAACGTTTGGCAGGGCATCGGCAATAGCATCCAACGCGCGCAGAGCCTCAGCTTTCGCCTCAGCGATCGCGTCTGCGCCCGCCCAACCCAGGGAACGCCTTCCATGAGGGAGTGAGCCCGCGCTGCGTTCCTCGTTCATTCGCCACCTGCTGATTGCGCCGCACAAAATCGTGCGGCCTGACATAGATCAGGGCGAGGGGGCGGCGGCTGCGCGATTAGTGCGCTGCGGATTTGGCATCCACCAGATTCGAGATCGGGATCTGCAATGAAATTCGGCACAGAGATCGTCCTTCTAAGCGTGTTCGCTTTTGCGGCCCTGGTGGCCGCCGGCTTCGGCGTGGATGAACCTTTCCGCCGACACATGTGGGTGTTGTTCTTCGCAGTGGCTGGTTTCACTGCGATCCTGTTGCGCAACACGGAGTTCAGGCCAGCAGCTCCGATTGACCCATCCGCTTACATGGATGGTCCGATCCGCTACGGCGCGATCGCCACCGTGTTCTGGGGTGTCGTCGGCATGCTGGTCGGCGTGGTGATCGCGCTGCAGCTCGCCTACCCCGATCTCAACATCCAGCCCTGGTTCAATTTCGGTCGTTTGCGGCCGTTGCACACATCCGGTGTCGTTTTCGCCTTCGGCGGCAACGCGCTGCTTTGCACGTCTCTGTATGTCGTGCAGCGCACCTGCCGCGCGCGCCTCTTCGGCCGTGATCTCGCCTGGTTCGTCTTCTGGGGCTACCAGCTGTTCATCGTCATGGCCGCGACCGGCTACCTGCTCGGCATCACCGAGGGCCGCGAGTACGCCGAACCCGAATGGTATGTGGATGTCTGGCTGACCATCGTCTGGGTCGCCTACCTCATTCTGTTCCTTGGCACGATCCTGAAGCGCAAGGAACCGCATATCTACGTGGCCAACTGGTTCTACCTGTCGTTCATCGTGACCATCGCGATGCTGCATGTGGTCAACAACCTGTCCATACCAGTCTCGTTCCTGGGCTCCAAGAGCTACTCCGCCTTTTCAGGGGTCCAGGACGCCTTGACGCAATGGTGGTACGGCCACAACGCGGTCGGCTTCTTTCTCACCGCCGGCTTCCTCGGCATGATGTATTATTTCGTGCCCAAGCAGGCGAACCGGCCAGTCTATTCGTACCGGCTGTCGATCGTCCATTTCTGGGCTATCATCTTTCTCTACATCTGGGCCGGGCCGCATCACCTGCACTACACCGCCTTGCCCGATTGGGCGCAGACGCTCGGCATGGTGTTCTCGATCATGCTGTGGATGCCGTCCTGGGGCGGCATGATCAACGGCCTGATGACGCTGTCCGGCGCCTGGGACAAGCTGCGCACCGATCCGATCATCCGCATGATGGTGATGGCCGTCGCCTTCTATGGCATGTCGACCTTCGAAGGCCCCATCATGGCGATCCGGGCGGTCAATTCGCTGTCGCATTATACCGACTGGACCATCGGGCACGTCCATTCGGGTGCGCTCGGCTGGGTCGGCATGATCTCGTTCGGCGCGATCTACTACATGGTCCCGAAGCTCTGGAACCGTCAACGGCTCTACTCGCTGAGGCTCGTCACCTGGCACTTCTGGCTGGCGACACTCGGGATCGTCGTCTACGCCGCGGTGATGTGGGTGTCCGGCATCATGCAGGGCCTGATGTGGCGCGAATATGGCGAGCAGGGCTTCCTGGTCTACTCCTTCGCCGAAACCGTCGCCGCCATGCACCCCTACTATGTCATGCGCGCCATCGGCGGCGCCATGTACCTCTCCGGCGCCCTGATCATGGCCTGGAACATCACCAGGACCATCCTCGGCCACCAGCGCGAGGAGGAGCCGATGCCGAGCCCCGTCGCCATCCGACCTGCGCGATCAGGAGCCAGGTAATGGGCTTGATGGACAAACACGCAATCATCGAGAAGAACGCCACGCTTCTTCTCGTTGGCTCGCTGCTCGTGGTGACGGTCGGCGGCATCGTCGAGATCGCGCCTCTCTTCTATCTCGACAACACGATCGAGAAGGTGGAAGGCATGCGCCCCTATTCGCCGCTCGAACTTGTCGGGCGCAACATCTATATGCGCGAGGGCTGCTACCTCTGTCATAGCCAGATGATCAGGCCGTTCCGCGACGAAGTTGAGCGCTATGGCCACTACAGCCTGGCTGCCGAGTCCATGTACGATCACCCCTTCCAGTGGGGATCGAAGCGCACCGGGCCGGATCTCGCCAGAGTTGGCGACCGCTACTCGAATGCATGGCATGTCGCGCATCTTACCGACCCGCGCTCGGTGGTGCCGGAATCGATCATGCCGAGCTATGGGTTCCTGAAAGACACGCCGATCGACGTGAAGGATTTCTCGACGCATCTGGTCGCCAACAGGCTTGTAGCCGTCCCTTACACCGATGACATGATCGCCCACGCCAATGCGGATCTGGCGGCGCAGGCCGATCCCAATGCCGACACATCAGGCCTTGAGGCGCGTTACCCAAAAGCCAAGATCGGCGACTTCGACGGCAACCCGCAACAGGTCACCGAAATGGATGCCCTGCTCGCCTACCTGCAGATGCTTGGCACACTGGTCGACTTCAAAAATTACGACGAAGCCGCCGGCTACCGCTGAGGAGAACGCTGATGACCTACAATTTGATGCGGGCGTTTGCCGACAGCTGGGGCCTGGTTGCGATGGCGCTGTTCTTCGTGGGGTGCATCGCCTTTGCCCTACGCCCCGGCAGCCGAAGGCTGGCCGACGAAGCGGCCCGCATTCCGCTCGAGGACGAGTGATCATGAGCGACGAGCATATCGATGAAATCTCTGGCGTCTCGACCACCGGTCACGAATGGGATGGTATCCGGGAGCTGAACAACCCGCTTCCCAGATGGTGGGTTATCACTTTTTACGTCACCATTGTCTGGGCGATAGGCTACACCATTGCCTATCCAGCATGGCCTCTGTTGCACTCGGCGACAACGGGTGTGCTCGGCTATTCCAGCCGCAACGAGGTCAGGAACGAGCTGACCGCGGCTGAGGCCGCCAAGGGCAAATATATCTCGGCGGTGGAGTCCAAGAGCGTCTCGGAAATCGCCGCGGACGACGGCCTGCGCGAATTCGCAATCGCCGCCGGTGGCGCCGCTTTCAAGGTCAATTGCGTACAATGTCATGGCTCCGGCGCCCAGGGTTCCAAGGGCTTTCCCAATCTCAACGACGACGACTGGCTGTGGGGCGGCAAGGCCGAGCAGATCCAGCAGACGATTACGCACGGCATCCGCTTCGCATCCGATCCGGACACGCGCCTGTCGGAAATGCCGGCCTTCGGCGACATCATTACCGCCGACCAGATCGCACAAGTCAGCGCCTACGTGGCCAGCCTTTCCGGCAAGGTCCGCGATGCAAGTCTGATCCAACCCGGCGCCAAGGTCTTTGCCGAGAATTGCGTGGCCTGTCACGGCGACAATGCAAAAGGCAACAGGGAATTCGGCGCCCCCGACCTGACCGATGCGATCTGGCTCTATGGATCCGGTGAGACAGCCATCGCCGCACAGGTCCGTGCGCCAAAACAGGGCGTCATGCCGGCCTGGGTTGGCCGTCTCGGCGAGATCAAGGTCAAGGAACTTGCAGTTTATGTCCATTCGCTTGGCGGCGGAGAATAGGAATGGAAGGTCCTATTCTTCGGTCCCCCCTGCCAAGCGGACGAGGCCCGGCGTGAGCCGGGCCTCGACACCATCCCTAATGCGATCTGCACAACCCGGCAAGGCTATCCTACGGCGAGGCTTTACGACAGGTGCCCCTGACATTGGCTGGGAAAGTGGAGTTGCACATGCGTGACAAGACGCAGTTGACAGGGCTCGAAACAGAAACTGTCAATTCCGCCAAAACCCGCAAGCCGCTTTATGCCGCGCGTCAAAAGATCTTTCCGAAGCGCGCCTCGGGCAACTTTCGTCGCTTCAAATGGCTGGTGATGACGATCACACTTGGCATCTATTACCTGGCTGCGTGGCTGCCTTGGGCTCGCGGTCCATTTGCCCCGGACCAGGCAGTCCTGCTCGATCTCGCGAACCGGCGCTTCTACTTCTTCTTCATCGAGATATGGCCCCAGGAATTCTTCTATGTGGCCGGCCTCCTGGTCATGGCGGGCGTCGGTCTTTTCCTGATCACCTCGACTGTCGGCCGTGCCTGGTGCGGCTATGCATGCCCTCAGACGGTGTGGGTCGATCTGTTCCTCGTCGTCGAACGTGCGATAGAGGGCGACCGTAACGCTCGCATGAAACTCGATGCAGGCCCCTGGACCGCCCGCAAGCTGATGCTGCGCTTATCGAAGCACGCCGTCTGGCTGGTCATCGGTGCGGCGACCGGCGGCGCCTGGATTTTCTATTTTGCCGATGCGCCGACGCTGGTTGGCGAACTCTTCACCGGCACCGCGCCACCCGTCGCCTACATCACTGTCGCCGTGCTGACGGCTACCACCTACACGTTCGGCGGTCTGATGCGCGAGCAGGTCTGCACCTACATGTGCCCATGGCCGCGCATCCAGGCAGCGATGCTCGACGAAAGTTCGCTCACCGTCACCTATAATGACTGGCGCGGCGAACCGCGTTCGCGTCATGCGAAGAAGGTGCAAGCTGCAGGGCAGTCCGTCGGCGACTGCGTCGACTGCAATGCCTGTGTCGCGGTCTGCCCGATGGGGATCGACATTCGCGACGGCCAGCAGCTCGAATGCATCACCTGCGCGCTCTGCATAGACGCCTGCGACGGTGTCATGGACAAGCTCGGCAAGGAGCGCGGGCTGATCGCCTACGCGACGCTCTCCGACTACAACGCCAACATGATGCTGGCGACCGCGGGCGGCTTCAGTTCAATCAATCCGTCGCTGGTCAGGACCGCTGATGGCCTGTTCTCCGACAAGGTGGCGCATTTCCATGTCAGCAAGATCTTTCGGCCGCGCACCTACGTCTACATGGGCTTGTGGTCGCTGATCGGCCTCGGCCTGCTCTGTTCGCTGCTGACGCGCGATCGGCTCGAAGTCAACGTGCTGCATGACCGCAATCCGCAATTCGTCACGCTGACCGACGGATCCATCCGCAATGGCTATACCGTCAAGCTGCTCAACATGATCCCCGAGCCGAGGACGATCGTCGTAACCATGCAGGGCCTTGAAGGCGCTGACATGGTCGTCGTCGGCGACGACATCCCCGCAGGCCGTTCCTTCGCCATTCCGGTCGAACCCGACCGCCTGAAAATGCTGAGGGTCTTCGTTCGCCAGCCGGCGGACCAGATCCGCGCTCCGGCACAGACCTTCAAGTTCCGCGTCGAGGACAGAGCCAGCTTCGAGTCGAACGAGTACACCGCCACCTTCAACGCGCCGGAGCCCCCCAAATGACTGCCAATGTACAAAAGCCTCGTGAATTCACCGGCAGGCACATGCTGGTCATCATCCTGGCCTTTTTCGGCGTGGTCATCGCGGTCAATCTGACCATGGCAACGCTCGCCAGCACAAGCTGGACTGGCCTCGTCGTCGAAAACACCTATGTGGCGAGCCAGCAATTCAACAAGCAGGCCGAGGAGGGGCGCGCGCAGGCAGCCCTTGGCTGGACCGGCAAGCTGACCATTGCATGGGGCGAAGTTCGCTACGGCCTCACCGACGCCGCCGGCAAGCCGGTTCCCTTGCACGGCGTCAAAATGCTGTTTCGCCATCCCGCGTACGAGAAGGAGGACAAGTCGGTCACCCTCGCACCCGCCTCGGGCCAGGAATTCGCAGCCCAGCACATGCCGAAGGACGGCGTCTGGATTGTCGAAGTCGACGCCGACGCCGGTCTGGATAAACCGTATCGCGACGTCCGCAGGATCATGATTTCCCATGGAGCGCTGCAATGAGTTGTTGTGCACCGGGCGCCGAAATGGCGCTTGATCTGGGCAGCACCACGTCGGTCCTGCCGTCTAGTCAAGAGATCAGGCTGGCGAGCCGATCGCTTGGAGATGATCTCCGCCAAACCGATCTTTCGGTGCCGAGCGTTCATTGCGCAGCTTGTATCCAGACGATCGAGACGGCGTTGGGAACGCTCGATCGCGTCGAGAGCGCCCGCGTCAACCTGTCGACGAAACGGGTCTCGGTCCGCTGGCGTGGCGACGAGGTTCCACCGTTCGTCGCCGCGCTTGGACGGCTCGGCTACCAGGCGCATCTCTTCGCCCCCGAGATTGATGAAAAGGACAGGACGCTTTCGGAGTTGATCCGCGCCGTCGCGGTTGCCGGGTTCGCGGCGGGCAATATCATGCTGCTTTCGGTCTCTGTCTGGTCCGGGGCCGAAGGGGCTACCCGCGACCTGTTTCACTGGGTCTCCGCATTGATCGCCATCCCAGCGCTCGCCTTCGCCTGCGGCATCTTCTTCCGCTCGGCCTGGAATGCGCTGCGTCACGGCCGCATGAACATGGATGTGCCGATCGCGGTCGGAGTATCCCTTGCCTACGCCATGAGCCTCTATGAGACGATCAACCATGGCGACCACGCTTATTTCGATGCATCGGTGTCGCTGCTGTTCTTCCTGTTGATCGGCCGCACGTTGGATCACGTGATGCGCGAACGTGCCCGCACCGCGGTGAAAGGCCTGTCGCAGCTGGCCGCACGCGGCGCCATGGTGCTGCGCGGCGATGGCGCGCGCGACTATCTGCCGGTTGGCGAGATCGAACCGGGGATGCAGCTGCTGATCGCGGCCGGTGAAAGGATCCCCGTCGACGGCAAGATCATCCACGGAGCGTCTGATCTCGACTGCTCGCTGGCCTCAGGCGAAAGCGCGCCGAAAAACGTGGCGCCGGGCGAAGCCGTGCAGGCCGGCGTGCTCAATCTTACCGGCCCGCTGACGATCGAGGCGACCGCCGCCGCGAAGGATTCGTTCCTCGCCGAAATGGTTCGGCTGATGGAAGCCGCAGAGGGCGGTCGCGCGCACTATCGCCGCATCGCTGATCGCGTGTCGGCACTCTACGCGCCCGTGGTTCATCTCACCGCCTTCGTGACATTCCTGGGTTGGATGGCGGCGACGGGCGACTGGCACCGGGCGATGACGATCGCCATTGCCGTTCTGATCATCACCTGCCCGTGCGCGCTCGGCCTCGCCGTACCGATCGTTCAGGTGGTCGCCGCGCGGCGTCTGTTCGAGAACGGCATCATGGTCAAGGACGGTTCGGCCATGGAGCGCCTGGCGACGATTGATAACGCAGTGTTCGACAAGACCGGAACGCTCACGCTCGGACAACCCCGGCTCCTCAATGCATCGTCGATCGATCCGGCCATGCTGGCAATCGCGGCAGACATGGCCGCGCACTCGCGTCACCCGTTTTCAAAGGCCATAACCGGCTTTGCCGCTCCTGGCGGGCAACACAAATTCGATGCCGTCACAGAGCATCCGGGGTTCGGGATCGAAGCCACTGTCGCCGGAAGCATCTGGCGGCTGGGTCGACGCGGATGGGCTGGATGGAAGGCCCGGACCGGTGGTGAAGGCAACCATGGCTATGGCGGAACGGTGCTGACAAAAGACGGGTTCATTGTCGCGACCTTCGATTTCGAGGATGCGCTGCGCGCCGACGCGGCGGCGGCGATCAAGCGATTGAACGATACTGGGGTGTCGATGCAAATGCTGTCGGGCGATACCGCAGGTGCCTGCGGTGAAGTTGCAAGAATGCTGGGTGTCGAGGACTTCGTTCCGTGCCTGCTGCCGTCGGGCAAGGTCGAGCGCATCGAGACCCTGGCGAAAGACGGACACAAGGTTCTGATGGTTGGCGACGGCCTCAACGACACGCCGGCGCTGAGCGCGGCGCATGTCTCGATCGCTCCGGCCACCGCCGCCGACATTGGCCGCAATGCCGCCGACTTCGTATTCCTGCGCGAAAGCCTTCTGGCAGTGCCTCTCGCGCTGGACGTCTCGCGCAAGGCGGGACACCTGATCCGCCAGAACATCGCGATTGCGATCGTCTACAATGCCGTCGCCGTGCCGATCGCCATCCTGGGCCACGCCACGCCTTTGTTAGCGGCGATTGCCATGTCTGCCTCATCGGTGCTTGTTATTGGAAACGCATTGCGCTTGCACGGCTTCGGGGCGAATGCGACGCTGCAAGTTATTCAAAAAGTCGGACGCTCCGCAGTCAGCTATTCGGCATAATCCTCGTGACGACGTTGCTCTATCTCATACCAGTGGCCCTTTTTCTGGGTGCACTGGGTGTGTCCGGCTTCGTCTGGGCATTGCGAAGCGGTCAATACGAAGATCTCGACGGAGCCGCCGAGCGGATACTAATTGATCGGGACGACAAACCGGAACGCTGATTTCAATCCGCTGTGCATAAGATGCGCGGATCGCGCTCGTCAGTCGAGCCGGCTCGGTCGGGAACAAGCTGTCCATGCTCCATGCTCCATGCTCCATGACCATCTTGACCTAAGCTGCACACTACATTTGTGAAAAGCCTCTGTCGTGCGAAGGACTGCCTCCCATTGCACCCAGTATGAGGCGTGTGATGCCACGAGAGTACCTCGCGTGGCCGGACGAGAGCTTGGCAATGTGCGCACGGGTTCCAAAGTGGAACGTCACGGTCGATCACCTGACCGTGAACCGCCAGTGCCGATTGGTCATGTCTGGCTGATCCAGATCAGGGTCATACTCATCGGCGTGGTCTATTGACCAGTCTTCGACGGAGAAATGCATGACTTACGGAAAGATTGGTCGTCATTATCAGCACCTTCACGGTTCTGGGTTTTCTGTCGTGTGGTCGGCCATGCCTTGTGCTTACGGCGCAGCCATTAGCTGACCGGCGTCGTGTGTATCTCGCTTGCTGGCTGACCATCCGCGTGGCTGCGCGGACAGGGGGCCGATCAACAGCTTTCGCCTTTGATGGGTTGTGTGCGTCGTTGCCGATCCATCCCGATTCCCGGCCCGCGCCTTGAGGCTATGCGACGGTACCGGAACCCAGCGCACGTCACGCGGTTCCGCGCGCGTGGTGTCCGCTCGTCACGACGATGAACGAACAAGCGGCTGGAGTACCATGAACACCGTACACATCATCGACTGCCACAATGCAAATGACTACTTCGCCGACAGGCAAGAGGGACCGATCGTGCAGCACTTGTTAAAGGCTGTCAACATCCGCGCGGAGCTCCACATGGCGTTGAACCGAACGAAATTTGGTGAGGCTGTAGTACGAGCGATGGAGGCGGAGTGCGACGTGCTTCACATCGCCGGGCACGGCAATGGTGACGGGATCGCTTCGTCCAGTGGGCGAAGTGGCCTTCTTTGGGCTGACTTCGTAAAAATGTTCCAGGGCTCGCATCCAGCGCCGAAGATCCTCGTGATGTCAACGTGCTGCGGAGCATCATCGGGGTTGGGACGTGCGTTTTCGAAATCGATCAACCGTCCGAAGTTGATCATTGGTTCGAGTGACGCGCGCTATTTCGACGACTATGTCGCCGCGTGGGCTTTGCTCTATCGGCGACTGAATTGCAAGGACATCGACATCGAAGCCATGCAGCAGGTTCTTGATGAGATATGCGCGGTCGTGGATAAAAGTTTCCGCTACCTTGGCTGGGATGACGAGAGAGAGCGCTACGTTCGATACCCTCACCCTCGCAAGAGAGCCCGCTTCGACGTCGTGGAGCGTGAGTAGTATGCGCAAGGGTTCCAGGTGGAATGTGGCGATCGATGCGGCGCGGCCGTCGCTGACCAGCGTCGCGAGTGTCTCGCTTGCTGGCGGCGATCTGCGCGGCTGCGCGGCGAAAGGGCGGGATCGGTTAGCCGCATCCACCTCTGAGCGCTTTGAGTGCTTCGTTGCCGATCGATGCGAATCTCCCGGCCCAGCGCCTTTAGGCAATGCGGCGGGCACGGAGCTCATGTCACTCGGCTCAGTTCCACCGTTACACGAGGATAGGCGACCGGATGGCGGCACGCTGATGGGCTCTGACGATAATTTTGACATCGTTGTCGTTGGAGCCGGCCCGGTCGGCCTTTCGTTCGCTGCGTCGCTTGCCCAAAGCGAACTCAAGGTGGCAGTTGTTGAACAGAACACATTCGATAGTCTGGCGAATCCGGCTTTCGATGGTCGCGAAATCGCGCTGACCAACGCTTCGATCAGAACCCTTCGCGAGCTCGGCGCCTGGGATGTCATCCCGGCTTCGGACAAATCAGCACTTCAAGGCGCGCGCGTGCTCAACGGCTCGAGCGCATTCGCTCTTCGTTTCGATCCTCCCAGCAACTCTGGAGAACCGCTGGGGGTTTTGGTTCCAAATTGCCGGATCCGCGAGGCGCTGTTCAAAATCGTCCGCTTGCAGGATCGCGCCCGGCTGTTGTGCGGCCACTCGGTCGTCGATGCAACAAACAGCCAAGAAGGAGCAGTCGTAACGCTCTCTAATGGCGCGCGTTTAACTGCTCGGCTGGTTGTTGCCGCGGATTCGCGTTTGTCCGCCACGCGTGATCTGCTAGGCATCGGCGCCGATATCAACCGGCTTGGCCACTCGATGCTGATTTGCCGAGTGAGGCACGAGCGCGCCCACCACCAGTTCGCCATCGAATGGTTCGATCACCATCAGACGATAGCGATATTGCCCCTCGCGGAGGGCATGTCGTCGCTGCTGCTCACATTGCGCTCAAACGAGGCCTATAGACTGCTTGCCTTCGATGATGATTTGTTCCTGTCGGAGTTGACGAAACGGTGTCGAGGGCGCCTTGGAAAAATGACCTTGGCAAGCAAGCGCCACACCTATCCGCTGGTCACGACCTGGGCGCACAAATTCCGGGCGCCGAGCGCCGCACTCATCGGCGACGCTGCCATCGGCATGCACCCGGTGACCGCTCACGGATTCAACATCGGTCTCAGCAGCCAGAAGCAACTCGCCCGTGGAATCATGACTGCGTGCCGCGACGGCCGCAATGTTGGCGACCCCGACATGCTGCATATATACGAAAGGCGGCTGCGCCTGTCGGCGGCGCCGCTCTACCATGCAACGAACATATTGGTTGGACTCTACTCCAGAGACCACCTGGCGGCACGGCTTGCAAGGCATCTGGGGCTTCGCTTTGCCCAACATGTTCCCCTTGTCCGGCATGGGATTTCGGCGGAGCTCCAGCGGTGATACTGCACCAGCAGTCGCATTTTTGCGCGTGCTGGGCGAGCGATGAGAGAGTGCATGATGCACCGGAGTAATCCTGCTCCCCGACGCTGATCTCCGATTGAAGAATTAACCCGTCCTTCAGGGGGGCTGCATAGGCTGCGGACAAGCAGGAGTAAGCAAGCTGACCCGTCCAGCCTTGGAAAAAGAAGATCCGCTGGAGGCGAGAATCCTTCAGGACCAGCTCGCTGATCTGAGGGCAGGCCTTTTCGTCTCAATGCCGATAAGCATTGTGCTGTCCGGGCTGATTTTGACCGTGCAGGCCCTTTCCGGGAACGGTCTTGCTGGCGCGGCCTGGTTTTCGGTCGTTAATGCGATAAATGCCGCCCGCCTTGCACTCGCCCGTCATCAGCTGAAGGAACCCGGAGTCCAGGATGATCTGACACGGGTTTGGCTGCGGCTTCGCTGGTTTGGCAGGCTTGCTCTTCTGGCGGGATTCACCTGGTCATTCCTTGCCGTCCTAACGGCTGGATACACGACGTCTCAAGCATCGCTGCATCTAATAATTCTGGCGGGCATTTCAGCTGGCGCGGTCACGTACGGCAGCTCATATGCTGCGGCAGCGATATGCTTCATCACACCGCCACTCCTCATTGCCGCCGCATGTTTGCTGACGAAGGGAGCCCCGGAAAACTACATTCTGGCTTTTGCCGTCCTGCTTTTCGAGGGCGGCCTGGTTCGATCCTCGTTCGTTGGACAAGCGCGCTTCCGTGACGCGAGCCGCCTGAGACATCAAGCCGAGCGGCTTGCCGCGGAAATGGAGCGCAATTCCAGGGAGGACCATCTTACCGCGCTCCTCAACAGGCGGGGCCTCGAACATGCAATCGATCAGTTTGAGAACACCGATGGACCCTTTGTGGCCATGCTGATTGATCTGGACGGGTTCAAATCTGTCAACGATACCTACGGTCACAGAACGGGTGACGAGCTGCTTGCCAGGATCGCCCGCCGAATAGAGGAAGAAGCACCGGAGGGCTCAACGCTCGCCCGCATCGGTGGGGATGAATTCGTGCTGGTTTTTTCTTCGCGAAAGAATTCTCCTTCTCCCACCAATCTCGCGTCCAATCTCATAGCCAAGCTTGCTCGCCCCTATCCTGGGATCGCATCAGTCCGCATTGGAGCGTCTATAGGAATCTACTTGGCTGAAAACCCCGGACTAACGGAAATGTTGTTGCGGGCCGACATCGCCCTTTACACAGCTAAGCGCCGCGGCAGGAATGAATTTTGTCTGTTCGATGCCGAGCTAGCCCGGGAGTTGCAACGCCGCCAGTCAATCGAACGCGATCTTCATTCGGCGATAACGATGAGAAGCTTGGTCGCTTGGTTTCAGCCAATCGTAAGACTCGAAACTGAAGCCGTCGTCAGTTTTGAAGCCTTGCTAAGATGGTCTCACCCGCTTCACGGTCCCATTTCTCCGCCCGAGATCATGACAGCGGCACGCGAAACTGGAATGCTTCAGCTGCTAACTCAAACGGTATTCGCCGACTGTTGCGCTCTTATCGAGGGCTTGGTCAAAGCTGACCGTCGTGATGTTCGTGTGGCGATGAATGTTTCACCGTGCGAGTTGGAAGCTGGCGATATTGACGAGATGATTCTTAATGGTCTGGCGGCAAAAGACCTCCCTGCAACGATGTTCGACATCGAGATTACCGAAGAAGCCCCAGTGGATCCGGACAGAGTGGATGAAAAGCTCGCCCGGCTTTCACATGCTGGCATTTCTATCGCGCTCGATGACTTCGGCACCGGTTTTTCGACGTTGGCATCGCTCAAGGACAGTCGGATCAGGAAGGTGAAAATAGATCAGGGCTTCGTTCGCGGCTTAGCCAAGTCCCGGGAGAATCGGCTGCTTGTCAAAGCGGTGATTGATCTTGGTAGGACGCTCGGGATCGAGGTCATGGCCGAGGGCGTTGAAACAGAGGCAGATCGGCAAACTCTGTACAAGCTTGGCTGCAGAACCGCGCAGGGCTTCCTGTTCTCTAAGGCAGTGCCTCTCCATTTGGCACTTGATTCGGTAGTAAAAGAGCACGCGAAGGAGTTGTGACCGGCCTCTCCGTCCGTGCTGCTCGCGGAACTTTCATGTGGGGTGGACCTGACGCGCGAAAGCCGTTTCGGACGGTAGAGTTATTACGGGGGCGAAACTGAGCACGTGGTTTGGATAGCAGCAATCCGGTCCACCGGCGCACATGCAGCGGCTTCATACAAGCGTTCAAGTTGCGAGATGAGCTTGAGTGAACGACGTCGGAGAATTGCGTCCTTTGGACGCTGGTTTCGCGGTTCCCGTAGGATTCGATTACGGGAAGCGTTCTTGGCTGCTTCTCGGCTCAGCGCTCATCGGGATGAACAACGTACCCGCGGTCAAGGTCTTCGCGACCTCAACCCAGTCACCATCCCGCAACAGCAGCGGTCGGGTCCTGATCAAGCGCTCAGCCTCAGCACAGGTGCTGGAGCAACGGTAGAGCGCGGAAAACGTGTATCGGAATGCGCTGGCTCACCATAGGAAGCTGCCACGGCATGTCGAATGTCCCCAGGGGGCGGACCGTTCCCTTGCATTTGTCTCGATGACGGGCTCTCAAAGCTAAAGCCAAGAGAGCTTTATAAAAATCGCACCCGATCGGCTGCGCAACGACGACCAGCTGAGGCCCGATCGGGTGCTAAGGTCGTGCCAAAAAAGGCGCGTCACTGTCGCATTTCTAGCCGGCTTGCGATCGGACGTCATCTCTTGGCGATCGCGGCCCCTTCTCTCAAATGCGCTTAGCGGCGCCGATGGCGAATAGCGCAAGCTTTTCCACCCGTTTCTACTCCACTACCGAGACTCGTCACCAACCTCCTTTTATTCGCTTCCATATGGCCCATCCTGTCTCCAATCGAGGAGGAGCGCGAACATGGGCCAAGCCGTAGAACGTCTCAGTCTCGGGAATTCTTCTGCTCGCCAAACTGCCGTTGTCGCCGGCACCATATTTGGCAGGGTGACAGTGCACGACAAGATATCAGGCGTTCTTGTCTGGGCTGAACTATGCTTGCAAGCCATAACCCAAAAATCGCCGATCCCTTTGAATTCGAGCCGGATGAATGGGTGTTTCAAAATTTTTGGCGGTTTTAGGCAGAACCCTCCGATGGCCCGCGTACCGGTCAAGCTTCGTGAGCACTTTAGGTTCGTCGATCAGGCATAGGTTTCTTTCCCATGCCACATGCTGGCCGTTTGCCTAGTTCGGAAGCCCTCGAGAGGCGTTGCTCGTCTTGGTATGGCGTCGCCCCTTTTTCCGATCCATCGGCCACGGAGCTAGAATGGTGTCTAGCTGTTGCCGCCTACTTGGTCATCCGGCATGGAGATGCCTATATACCGACCTTCGAAAGGCTGGAATACGAGGTCGAACAAATGCGGCGGAAGCTCGGAAATCGCGAGCGAGCGCAGCGCGTGCTGGCCACGCTCAACCTAAATGGCTCGGACAGCTGGAGCCGTGAGGTTGGTTCTCAAGGCCTGGATGGCGCCGCAATCACATTCGCCCGGGCGGGGTAAAAGCGATTTTTTGGAGCCACTCGCGCTTTTGCGCTAACGAAGGTCCCGCGCCGTATTTGGGCCGGATCCATTTGTGGCCCATCAGAGAAGCAATTACCTTCTCCGGCGCCTCAACTGCCGTCAGCCGGTCCTCGAAAGTGTGTCGCAGGCTATAAAGACTATGCTCGGAAGTCGGCAGAAGTTCCTTGCTGGCGAGCACCTTGTTGACGAGCGCTGAAAGTGACGCGGCCTTGTCGCGATAACGAGGAAAGCCGTCCGGATGGAGCTTGATGGCTGCAAGTGCGCCGCCAACCAAGGGAATGTCACGGGCTGAATGACCGGTCTTCAAGCGACGGCCATTGGGGCGCACCCGCACATGCGGGATTTCTCGATCGAGGTGGATTGTTTCGGTGGTGAGGTTTGCCGCTTCAGAAAGCCTGAGTCCGGTATCGGCAATCACATAGATTAGATGGCGGGCTTCGTCATTGAGTCCGTCGAGCGCGCCTTCAGCGAGTATCTTCTCCTGAATGAACTCCGCTGTGAACGCAGCGCGTTGCCCGGGGACGGCGCCGGAAAGACGCAGGTTTCGAAAAACCGGCTCCAGCTTGAGCTGGTGAGTCAGATCGACGACGCGCAGCATTTTCGAAACATGGCCGATGTCCTTGTTGGCCGTACCGATATCAAGTCCATCCTCAACGATCCGCTTTTGCCACCACTCGCGGAACGCGATTGCGTCGTCCCGAGTGAGGCTTGCGATCTCCTTGTCGCCAATGACTCCAACCAGATTGGCAACTGCGCGCTTTTTGGGGTTACGCCATTTCTTGATTTGGTTGGGCGACATGGTCAGCAAGTTCTGTTGCTCGATCGTCTCGAATTCCTTGATAAGACCGCTCAGGCGGACCGCTGGCCGCTTCTCCCCACCCATGACGGCCGAGACGTCCTGCGCGTCCTCGATCGATTTTTTGTCGAGGAGCAGCTTGATACGGGCCATGAGTTCGTCGAGCGGCCCCGCTGCTAGTTCCTCGTTAGTGCGATAGGCCAATCCAAATGACCGCGCGCGCTTCCTCGCGGCTTCGAAACGCAGCCCCGCCTCGGCGGATTGGCCTTCCCGCAGTCTACGCCAATACGCCTCCAGCCCCGCGCCGAGGCTTTGCACTGCATCTCGCGCCCGTACACCGCGGGGATCGTCAGCCACGGCGACGCCCGTGGAAATGCGTACTAGGCAGCGGCGATCAAACGCCGCGAATTCCTTCGGCACCCTGCGGACGAGATACCAGATGCCTTCACGTTTATGCGGCTTTGGCGCTGCGGAACGTCGCATTATCTTTCTCTAATGTTACACAGTTTGTTACACAGTCTAAGATATGTTTCGCTTCGTGCTGGTCAAGCGCAACAAGGAAGCTTTTGAAAGGAAAGGATTTTTATGGAAGCTAAATGGCGGAGAGGGAGGGATTCGAACCCCCGATGGGCTTGCACCCATGCCGCATTTCGAGTGCGGTGCATTCGACCACTCTGCCACCTCTCCGCGGTCATGGTCCGCCGTTGCCGGCGCGGCGCACTAGATAACGGCTGATCGGGCAGGTTACAAGGCCAAATCCGCCGGAAATTCAGCTTGCCGTCCCGGACCTTGCCTGGACCGATGCCGCCCGTCCCCGGCAGGCAATGTCGGCTGGTCCGCCAGGGCGAGGAATCGGGCTGTTTGCCTTGACTCCCACGCAACCTTCGGTTAGGGACAGCGCGCAATCGGCGTGGAGGGTTCTTCCGCGCCGCTTGTTTTTTGAACCCGCAGACTGACAAAAAGACGGCCGAACCGCCAGAGGCGGTTCATCAAGGCCGACCGAACAGCGAAAGGCAAAAAATGTTCGCAGTCATTAAAACGGGCGGTAAGCAGTATCGCGTTGCCGCCAACGATCTTCTGAAGATCGAAAAAGTCGAAGCCAATGTCGGCGACATCGTCGAGATCGGCCACGTGCTCGCGCATGGCGAGGGCGAGAATGTCACGTTCGGCGCACCGTTCGTCGATGGCGCTCTGGTCACCGCCGAAGTCGTCGAGCAGGGCAAGAACCGCACGGTCATCGCTTTCAAGAAGCGCCGCCGCCAGAATTCGCGCCGCAAGATCGGCCATCGCCAGCTTTTGACCACCGTGCGGATCTCCGAGATCCTGCTGGGTGGCGCCAAGCCCGCCAAGAAGGCCGCCGTCAAGGCGGAAGCCAAGGCTGAGGTTGCTGCCGAGGCCGCGCCGAAGGAAGCCAAGGCCAAGAAGGACGCCCCCAAGGAAGAAGCGAAGGCCGAGGCCGTCGCCGCGCCGCTGTTCAAGGCGCCGAAGGGCGAGCCGGACGACCTGACCGTGATCAAGGGCATCGGCCCGGTCGCCGCCAAGGATCTCGCCGAGCAGGGCATCATCACCTTCGCGCAGCTCGCCAAGCTCAGCGACAAGGATGTCGCCAAGATCGACGAGCACATGCCGTTCAGCGCCGACCAGATCAAGGACTGGCGCGAACAGGCCAAGGAACTGGCGAAGAAGTAATTTTTCCGGCGAAACATCAGCCGGATCGGACTTGAAACGGAACGCGAACGCGTTCATAAGGCCTTTTAGGCGCCTTGCGGCGCAACGGAGTTAGTTAGATGGCACACAAGAAAGCTGGCGGCTCGTCGCGCAACGGTCGCGACTCGCATTCCAAGCGTCTGGGCGTGAAGAAGTTCGGCGGCGAAGCCGTCATCCCGGGCAACATCATCATTCGTCAACGCGGCACGACCTGGCATCCCGGCGTCAATGTCGGCATGGGCACGGACCATACGCTTTTCGCGCTCGAAACCGGCGCCGTGACGTTCAACAAAAAAGCCAACGGCCGAACCTACGTATCGGTCAACCCGATTGCCAAAGCCGCGGAGTAGCCGGTTCCGCACTAGAACACCGGCGCCCATCTCGGGAACCGGTGTCTGGCAAAGCCAGGAAAAGGATCAGGGGAGATGGGTTTCCATCTCCCCTTTTTCTTTTGCCTGGAGGACGTTGAAATGGTTGCCGAAGCGGAAGACTCAGAAGACGAAAGTTACGCGATAGATTGTCCGGTGCTGGTTACTGAGCGGCTGGTCATGCGCGCTCCCGAGGAGCGGGATATCGCCCAACTGGTCGAGCTTGCCGACAACCGTCACGTCGCCGAAATGCTGGCCCGCATGCCGCACCCCTATGGCGAAGCCGAGGGGCGTGCCTTCCTCGCCATGACCAAGGCGCGCCGCGCCGGCATCGCCTATGCGCTGACGCTGGCCGGCACCGACACTTTCGTCGGCTGCGCGGGCTTGAACACCACCGATCGCGGGCTGGAACTCGGCTACTGGATCGGCGAGCCCCACTGGAAGCGCGGCTATGCGACCGAAGCAGCGCACGCGCTGGTCGATCTCGCCTTCCAGAAGACGTCGATCCAGGTGCTGCATGCCTCGACGCGGGTCATCAACCCGGCCTCGCGCCGGGTGATCCACAAGTGCGGCTTCCAGTATGCCGGCCAGGGCATGCTGAACTCGATCGTCGCCGGCCAGGTGCCTGTCGAGCGTTACCGGCTCGACAGGAAGACCTGGACCAGCCTGCGCAACTGGATCCATTTCTAGGCGCGTCGATATTCAGGTCAGGCCGGCCTGCGAATGGCGGCTTCCTGCGCTTCCGGTGCTCGCGTGCTTCAGTACGCTCCGCTCCGGTTCTCGGAAGCCATCATCTTCGGCTCGGCCTGACCTGAATCTCGGTGCGTGGTGCGGAACACGACAAAATCAACTGCGGACCAGACTTGATCAACTGCGGACCAGACTTGGCCTCAGCCCAGTTCGACCCAGACCGGCCGGTGGTCGGATCCGACGGCTTGCCGGTCGACCCACAGGCGCTTCAGCGAGCGGGCAAGCGACGCGCTGGTGAAGACATAGTCGATGCGCTTGTGGCGGCTGGCGTTGGTGGGGTCCTTGGGATCGACCCAGGAGACGAGATCCTCGCCGGCGACATCGAGGCGCACGGCGGCATCGACGGCGAAGTCGGCGGTCAACGGCATGCCGAATTCATGGTCCGGCTGGCCGGCAAGTTCGACATATTCCGGCGAGCCGGCCAGCATGTTGAAATCGCCCATGCCGACAAAGGCTTCCGGATGGGGCAGTTCCGGCAGGCCGATCTCGGCGACGCCGGACAATGCGCCGCCTTCGAGCGCATAATTCAACAGGCGCTGGCGCAGGAACTGAATCTGGCTGGCGCGCTCGACCGGGCTGCGGTGATCGAGATGGATGGAATAGAAGCGGATGAAACCAAGCGGCGTCTCGATCAGCGCTTCGAGTGCGCCGCGCTGGAAGTTCATCATCTCGAAGCTGCGGCTGCGCGGCAAGAGCAGGTTGCGCGACAGATGAATGGGCGTCCTCGACAAGACCATGTTGCCGAGCTGGAAGGTGGTGGTGATGGCGCGGCCGTTCTCGATGCGCGAGCCGATATTGGCCTCGAAATTGCTGCCATAGACGGCGAAATAATCGGGCAGCGCCTCGCCGATCTCGGCGACCATGTCGCGGCCGCCGTTCCTGGGATTGTTGCGGGTGACCTCCTGCAGCGCGATCACGTCGGCGCCGCGCACGGCATCGGCGATGCGCCCGACATCGTAGCGCCCATCGAGACCGATGCCGTACTGGATGTTGTAGGTTACAAGCTTCATTCCGACATCTCCGGCCGACCCCACACGGCCATTGTCACAAAACGGCCTCGCCCTTGGCCGCGCCTTGGTTTAGAGCAAGGCCCAAGGTTTAGAGCAATGCCGCAAGGCCAATAAAAGAAACTGCGATCCCATGAAATTTCTCGATCAAGCCAAGGTCTATGTCCGCTCCGGCGACGGCGGCGCCGGTTCGGTGTCGTTCCGGCGCGAAAAATTCATCGAATTCGGCGGGCCGGATGGCGGCGACGGCGGCCGCGGCGGCGATGTCTGGCTGGAAGCGGTCGATGGGCTGAACACGCTGATCGACTATCGCTACCAGCAGCACTTCAAGGCCAAGACCGGCGTCCACGGCATGGGCCGCAACATGACCGGCGCCAAGGGTGCCGACGTCACACTGAAAGTGCCGGCCGGAACGCAGGTCTTCGAGGAAGACAACGAGACGCTGATCTGCGACCTGACCGTGGTCGGCCAGCGCTTCCTGCTCGCCAAGGGTGGCAATGGCGGCTTCGGCAACCAGCATTTCAAGACCTCGACCAACCAGGCGCCGCGCCGCGCCAATCCAGGCCTGCCGGGCGAGGAGCTCAACATCTGGCTCAGGCTGAAGCTGATCGCCGATGCCGGCCTGGTCGGGCTGCCCAATGCCGGCAAGTCGACGTTCCTGGCGGCCGTCACCGCGGCCAAGCCGAAGATCGCGGACTATCCGTTCACGACGCTGCATCCGGGCCTCGGCGTCGCGCGCATCGATGCACGCGAATTCGTCATCGCCGATATTCCCGGCCTCATCGAAGGCGCGCATGAAGGCGTCGGCATCGGCGACCGCTTCCTCGGCCATGTCGAGCGCACGCGTGTGCTGCTGCATCTGGTTTCGGCACAGGAGGAAAATCCGGGCAAGGCCTACAAGACCGTGCGCGCCGAACTCGAAGCCTATGGCCACGGCCTGACCGACAAGGTCGAGATCCTGGCGCTGAGCCAGGTCGACACGCTCGACGCCGACGCACGCAAGAAGAAGGTTGCTTCACTCAAGCGCGCCGCCGGGCGTGCGCCGATGCTGCTGTCTGCCGTCACCGGCGAGGGTGTCGAGGCGGTGCAGCGCGCGCTGATGGCGGTGATCGCCGAAGCCCGCGCGCAAATTGCCGCCCCGGTCGAGACGCGCTGGGAAAAGTAGGGCCATGCAGTCGCTCAGGAAATACCGGCGCATCACCGTCAAGATCGGCTCGGCGCTGCTCGTCGACCGCACCAGCGGCCTGAAGCGCGACTGGCTCGCCTCGCTCGCCGACGATATCGCCGTGCTTGCCAATGGCGGCGCCGAGATCCTCGTCGTGTCGTCGGGCGCCATCGCGCTTGGCCGTACCATTCTCGACCTCGGCAAGAGGGCGCTGAAGCTCGAGGAAAGCCAGGCAGCGGCGGCCGTCGGCCAGATCGCGCTCGCCGGCGCCTGGTCGGATGCGCTCGGCAAAGGCGCCCTGAAATCGGGCCAGATCCTTTTAACACTCGGCGACACCGAGGAACGCCGCCGCTACCTCAATGCACGCGCGACGATATCGACGCTCTTGAAGATGAAGGCGGTGCCGGTCATCAACGAGAACGACACGGTGGCGACCTCCGAAATCCGCTATGGCGACAATGACCGGCTGGCCGCGCGGGTGGCGACGATGATGGGGGCGGACCTTCTGGTGCTGCTGTCCGACATTGACGGGCTCTACACCGCGCCGCCAGCGCGCGACCCGCAAGCCAAATTCATTCCGTTGGTCGACCGCATCACGCCTGACATCGAGGCGATGGCGGGTGCGGCGGCGTCCGAGCTGTCGCGCGGCGGCATGCGCACAAAGCTCGATGCCGGCAAGATCGCCACGGCCGCCGGCACGGCAATGATCATCACCTCCGGCACCCGGCTGTCGCCGCTGATGGCGATCGAGCGCGGCGAGCGCGCCACGTTCTTCAAGCCGAGCGCAAATCCGGTCAAGGGCTACAAGACCTGGATCGCCGGCCAGCTCGAACCGGCCGGGCGGCTGACCGTCGATGCCGGCGCCATCGGCGCGCTCATTTCGGGCAAGTCGCTGCTGCCGGCCGGCGTGAAACTGGTCAGCGGCAATTTCTCGCGCGGCGATACGGTGGCGATCCTGTCGCCCGAGGGCCGCGAGATCGCGCGCGGGCTGGTTGCCTACGATGCCGCCGATGCCGTAAGGATCGCAGGCCTGAAGACGGCCGAGATCGAAACCGTGCTCGGCTACGAGGCGCGTTCGGCGATGATCCACCGCGATGATCTCGTGGTGAGTCACGCTGGAGGCGACATAAGCGGAGGATGAGCCATGCTGAAGCTGCATGAAAAATCCGGGGACGATACCGTGGCGCTGATGGCCAATATCGGCCGCCGTGCCCGCGCTGCCGCGCGACCGCTGGCCATCGCCACCACCGCCGCCAAGAATGCCGCGCTTGTCGCCATGGCCGAGGCAATCCTCGCCCGGGAACGGGACATTCTCGACGCCAACGCCGTCGACGTCTCGAATGGTGAGGAATCCGGGTTGTCGGCCTCGTTCATGGACCGGCTGAAACTCAATCCGGCGCGCATCCGCGCCATGGCGGATGGCATCCGCGAAATTGCCGAGCTCAAGGATCCGGTTGGCGACGTCATTGCCGCATGGGATCGCCCCAACGGCCTGCACATAGAGCGCGTGCGTACGCCGCTCGGTGTCGTCGGCGTCATCTATGAAAGCCGGCCGAACGTGACGGCGGATGCCGGCGCGCTTTGCCTCAAGGCCGGCAATCCGGTGATCTTGCGCGGCGGCTCGGATTCGCTCAATTCCTCCTCGGCGATCCACGCCTGCCTGGTCGAGGGGCTGAAGGCGGCCGGTCTGCCCGAGGATGCCATCCAGTTGGTGCCGACCACCGACCGCGCCGCGGTCGGCGAAATGCTCAAAGGGCTTGGTGGCAATCTCGACGTCATCATTCCGCGCGGCGGCAAAAGCCTGGTCGGGCGGGTGCAGAGCGAGGCGCGCGTGCCGGTCTTCGCCCACCTCGAAGGCATCTGCCATCTCTACATCGACCGTTCCGCCGAGCTCGACATGGCGGTGCGGATCGCGGTCAACGCCAAGATGCGGCGCACCGGTGTCTGCGGTGCCGCCGAGACGCTGCTGGTCGACCGCGCGGTCGCCACCACCCATCTGGTGCCGATCCTCGATGCCTTGCGCGCCGCCGGCTGTGAAATCCATGCCGATGCCGAAGTGGTGAAACTGTTCTTCGACGCCAAGCCGGCGACCGATGCCGACTGGGTGACGGAATATCTCGACGCCATCATCGCGGTGAAGCTGGTCGACGGCATCAGTGGCGCGATCGACCACATTGAGACCTTTTCGTCGCATCACACCGAGGCGATCGTCGCCGAGGATGGCCAGGCGGTAGAACGGTTCTTCAACGAGATCGATTCGGCGATCCTGCTGCACAACGCCTCGACGCAGTTCGCCGATGGCGGCGAATTCGGCATGGGCGCCGAGATCGGCATCGCCACCGGCAAGATGCATGCGCGCGGGCCGGTCGGCGTCGAACAGCTGACCTCGTTCAAATACCGTGTACGCGGGTCCGGACAGGTGAGACCTTGACGCTGTTCGTCGCCAGAGCCTGAAGCGATGCTGGCTTCTTCCGAACCGGCGGTACCCTCCCACTATCTTCGCATGCCGCACGCCGAAAAGGGCCTCGCGGTGGGTCTGTTCGGCGGCTCGTTCAACCCGCCGCATGCCGGCCATGCGCTGGTTGCCGAAATCGCTTTGCGGCGCCTGGCACTCGATCAGTTGTGGTGGATGGTGACGCCGGGAAATCCGTTGAAGAGCACACGCGAACTGGCGCCGCTGGGCGAGCGCATCGCGTTTTCCGAGAAGATCGCCAAGAACCCGAAGATCAAGGTCACGGCCTTCGAGGCGGCACACAATGTGCGCTACACCGCGGACACGCTGGCTCTGGTCAAGGCGCGCAATCCCGGCGTCGACTTCGTCTGGATCATGGGCGCCGACTCGCTGCGCGATTTCCACCGCTGGCAGCGCTGGCGCGAGATTGTGCTCACCTTTCCGATCGCGGTCATCGACCGTCCGGGCGCCACGCTGTCGTTCCTGTCGTCGGTGGTTGCCAAGACCTTCGATTACGCCCGCATCGACGAGGGCGACGCGCCGCTGCTCGCCCGCATGAAGGCGCCGGCCTGGACCTTCATCCACGGTCCGCGTTCATCGCTGTCGTCGAGCGCGATCCGCGAGATGGCGAAGGGCTGAGCGGCCGGTTCGGATAACGGATTCCTCGGGCCAGCGATGTCGTTTTTGCGGCGGCATCCGCCCAATCAATAGGCGATGCTGATAAGGCATGCTGGAAAAGACCCACCCCACAGTCGATCCCGAGCGGGGCGACACGCCCGCGCCGCTGATCGCGATTGCCAGCGTCATCGTATCGATGGCGCTGATTGCCATCGGCAATGGGCTGATGTTCGCCTACATCCCCGTGCGGCTCGGCGTGGAGGGGTTCGATCCGGTCTGGGCCGGGCTGATCGTCACCGGTCTGTCGGCGGGCGGCCTTGCCGGCTGCATCCTGACCGGGCCGCTGGTGCGCAGGGTCGGCCATGCACGCGCCTTCATGGTGCTGTCGGCGCTGATCGCGCTGTCCAATGCCGCTATCGGCGCCGGACCGCACCCGCTGCTGTGGATCGTGGCGCGCGCGCTTTACGGCTTTGCCATATGCGGCCTGTTCATCGTCGCGCAGAGCTGGCTCAACGACGCGCTGCCGAACGCCATACGCGGCCGGGTGATGGCTGTGTTCTACGTCGCCTATATTGCCGGCCTCGGCGTCGGCTACGCGACGCTTGCCGTCATCGACATCCACACGGCCGCGGCGTCGTTGATCGGCATCACCTTTACCGCCCTGTCGATCCTGCCTGTCGGCATGACGCGGCTTGCCCAGCCGCCGGCGCCGCAGGCGGCTTCGGTGGCGTTGCGCCAGGCCTGGCGGATCTCGCCGGTCGGCGTCGCCGGCATGCTGGCGGTCGGCGGCCTGTCGATGATCATTTCCGGCTTCGCGCCCATCCACGCCACCGCCAAGGGCTACAGCCAGGCTGATGTCGCGCTGCTGCTGTCGGCGATGCCGGTCGGTACGCTGATCCTGCAGATACCGCTCGGCTGGCTTTCGGACCGCACCGACCGGCGTTACGTGCTTGCCGGCGCCGCGGCGCTCGCGGTCGTCGCCAGCGTGCTTGCCATCGCCTTCGACGGCGGTGCGCTGATGGTCCTGTTGGTGATCTACCTGATCTGGGACGGGGCGGCGGAATCGATCTACGCTCTCTCCAGCGCGCATGCCGCCGACCGCGCCAGGAAGGATGAACTGCTCGCGCTGTCGAGTTCGATGCTGTTTGCCTGGTCGCTCGCCGGCTTCATCGTGCCGGGCATCGTCACGGCGCTTTCGGCCGCCTTCGGCACGGCAACCTTCATCTATGTCGGCATCGTCATCGCCTCGGTATTCTGCCTGTTCGTGCTCTGGCGGGTGATCGCGGCGCGGCCCGTTCCGGCGGGCGCCACGGGCAGCTTCGCGCCGATGTCGGCGCAAGCACCGTTGCCGGTGGAACTCGCCTTCGCGCCGGACGAAGAGGTCCGCCACAGGGGCGGCTGATTATTGTTTGCGGGCCTCGGGTGGCGGCGCTTCCGGGGGTGGCAGCGGGATGGAGATGCCTTCGCTGTCGAAGGCCTGCTTGGCGCGTTTCGTCATGTCGATCTGGGTGGCGAAATAGTCCGCCGCCGCGGTCCAGTAGCGCAAGGTGAGCGAAACGGTCGTGTCGCCGAGTGCGGCCACGAAGGCGATCGGCGCCGGTTCGCGGCGGATGCGCTTCTCGGCGCCGGCAATGGCAAGCAATGTCTTCTGCGCCCCATCTATGTCGTTCCAGGAGCCGATGCTGAGCGTGATATCGGTGCGGCGCACGCCGTTGCGGGTGAAATTGCGTACCGGCTGATTCCACAGCGTCGAATTGGGGGCCAGTATGTAGACGCCGTCGGCGGTCCTGAGCTTCGTGGCGAAGAGGCCGATTTCCTCGACCGAACCGGCAATGGCGCCGACCTCGACGGATTCGCCGATGCGGAACGGCCGCAGCGCGAGCAGCATAATGCCGGCCGCGATGTTCTGTAGCGTGCCTTGCAGGGCGAGACCGATGGCCAGGCCGATGGCGCCGATCGCGGCGATGATCGATGCGGTCTGCACGCCGAACTGGCCGAGCACCATGATGACGACAAGGATCAGGATGGCGTAGCGCACGATCTTGGAAAAGAAATGCCGCAGCGTCGCGTCGAACCCGTGGATGTGGCCGAGGCCAGCCGAGATCGAGCGCTCGGCTAGGTTGGCAACGATGTAGCCAACCACCAGGAGGATGACGGCGCCGATGGCTGAGAAGGAATAGGAGACGATCAGCGTACTGAGCTGAGCGAGGCCGGCCTGGACGGTGAGAAGGGTGTTTTGCGGGTCGATCGGCATGGCGGGATTCCGGTTGGTCGGTCAGCCGATAACCGCTGCCGGACGCCTGGGTTCCGATGTTTTTTCGTGTCGCGCGGAACAATATGCCAGTCGGCAAGTTCGCGTCAGTTGGGGCTCCGTCTTGAAACTGCAACGGAACTCTGCCTATCTAAGTGGTGTCACCTGCTTTCAGGGGTGATTTGGTTGTTCTTGCTGCGAAAGGAAATACACTGAGAACAGCACTGCGGAAGAAGGCCGATATCATGCCTTCGCCGGCCAGGATCAGCGTAGACGACGCCGTGTCCCGTGCCATCAAGACAGTCCTTGCCAGTCTGGAAGACTCCAAGGCCGAAAATATTGTCTCAATCGACATTCAGGGGAAATCGAGCCTCGGCGACTATATGGTCGTCGCGTCGGGCCGATCGCACCGTCATGTCTCGGCTGTCGCCGACCATCTCCTCAAGGCGCTCAAGGATGCCGGCCTCGGCACGGCGCGCGTCGAGGGGCTGTCCGGCGCCGACTGGGTCCTGATCGATTCTGGCGATATCATCGTCCATGTCTTCCGTCCCGAAGTCCGCGAATTCTACAATCTCGAAAAGATGTGGCAGGCGCCGGATCTCGAGGAAGAGACCCTCCACTAAGCCGATTTTGTCTGATGCATGTCGTTGCCTAAACCGGTTCCCACTTGGGTGACATGCATTAGCGGCTCATAGAGGCGAGGATGAAGATTTCAGTTCATGCCGTGGGCCGAATGAAAGCCGGCCCCGAGCGGGAGTTGGCCGACCGCTATTTCGAGCGTTTCGCCAAGAGCGGGCCCGCCGTGGGGCTCGAATTCGCCGGGATCACCGAGATCGCCGAGGGCCGCGCGCAGAGCGCCAGCGAGCGCCAGCGCGACGAAGGCTCGCGCCTGCAGGCGCAGCTGCAGCCAGGCACTGCCCTCATCCTGCTCGACGAGCGAGGCAAGAGCCTGTCCTCCCAGGATTTCGCCAGCCATATCGGACAGTTGCGCGATGGTGGGCGCAAGGCGCTGGTGCTCGCCATTGGCGGCGCCGACGGCCACGATCCGCCGCTGCGTGACCAGGCCGAGCTGGTGATGTCGTTCGGGGCGCTCACCTGGCCGCATCAGCTGGTGCGCGTGATGCTGGGCGAACAACTCTACAGGGTGGCGACCATCCTGTCGGGCCATCCCTATCACAGGTCCTGAAAGCGCCGGGTCGCACCGAATTTAGCCCCAATGCCGCGTAAATTCATCTGGGGGCTGCTTTTGCTTTGCAGGGCGTTTTTGCGAACCCTTTGGGCGACGGGCGCTAACATGGTTGATGATTCGTTAACGAAGCCGCGGATAGGATCGATCGCGAATGTCTGAAGGCTATAAATCGACGACGGGCTCATCGACCGGGGGCTCCTGGAGCGCGCGCTGCGGCATCGCGGCGGCGGTGATGCTGCTGTCGCTCCATGCGGCGCGGGCGGAAAACACGCTCGACATGGCGCCCGATCCGGACCAGAGCCGCGCCGAATACGAGCAGGTTTCCAAGGAAATAACGCTGTCGTCGGAACGGCTGGCCAAGCTCGCCGCCGATATCGCCGCGGTCAAGAAGGACCACGCCTCGATCACCGCCGCGCTGATCCAGTCGGCGATGACCGAACAGAAGCTCGGCCAGGACATCGAGGACATCGGCGCCAAGCTGGAGGGGCTGAAGGGCCAGCAACAGAAGATACGCGCTTCACTGTCGGCGCGGCGCGACGTGCTGGCCGAAGTGCTGGGCGCCCTGCAGCGCATGGGGCTCAATCCGCCGCCGGCGATCCTGGTCAAGCCGGAGGACGCGCTGTCGTCGGTGCGCAGCGCCATCCTGCTCGGCGCCGTGGTGCCGGAACTGCGCCAGCAGACCGATGCGCTGCTGGCCGATCTCAAGGAACAGACCCGGGTGACGGCCTCGATCGAGGCCGAACGGGCGCGGCTGACGGCCGCGGTCGGCGACCAGGCGGCGGAGAAGAGACGTCTTGGCATGCTGCTCGAAGCCAAGCAGAAGCTCGAGGCCGACACGAAGGCGCAGATGGCGGCCGAACAGCAGCGTTCCGAGCAATTGGCGGCCAAGGCCAGCAGCCTGAAGGATCTGATCGCCTCGCTCGAAGCGCAGGCGGACAAGAACCGCAAGGCCGCGGATGCGGCGAAGGCAGCCGCCGCGAGCCAGGCCGGCGGTACCGAGCCCGGAGGCGACCAGACGGCATCGTTGCCGGTTCCCGAGGGCAACCGGTTGACGGCGGCAGCGCCTTTCTCGGCGCTGCAGGGACAGATCGCCCTGCCGGTCACAGGCCGCATCAAACGCCGGTTCGGCGCCGACGACGGTAACGGCGCCTTGATGCTTGGGGACATGGTTGCGACACAATCGGGAGCCATCGTTACCGCGCCGGCGGATGGGAATGTGCTTTATGCGGGGCCGTTTCGCTCCTATGGTCAACTCTTGATCCTCAATGCCGGCGACGGTTATCATGTCGTCTTGGCTGGGATGAGCAGAATCAGCGTCGCGACTGGCCAGTCAGTGCTCGCAGGAGAGCCGGTCGGCGCGATGGGAGAAGCCCGGGTGGCAAGCACCTCGGTTTCGAAGAATGGAAATGCCACGCCGGAACTCTATGTCGAGTTCCGCAAGGATGGAAAACCCGTCGATCCGGCCCCATGGTGGGCGGACCGTTTTTCTGGAAGGACGTGAAATGATGCGGAAACTGTCGCTTCTGTTTGCCGGTGCGCTGATGGGCGCGTCCGCCATGAGCCTTGTCTATGGCGCACCCGGCTCGGCGGCGAACGCTGCGGGGTCGGAGACCTACAAGCAACTGGCGATCTTCGGCGACATCTTCGAGCGGGTGCGGGCGCAGTATGTGACCCCGCCCGACGACAAGTCGCTGGTCGAGAACGCCATCAACGGCATGCTTTCCTCGCTCGATCCGCACTCCTCCTACATGAACGCCGAACAGGCGCAGGACATGCGCGTGCAGACCAAGGGTGAATTTGGCGGCCTCGGCATCGAGGTCACCATGGAGAACGACCTGGTCAAGGTGATCACGCCGATCGACGACACGCCGGCCGCCAAGGCGGGCGTGCTGGCCGGCGACTATATCGCCAAGATCGACGGCGAGGAGGTTCGCGGCCTGACGCTCAACGACGCGGTCGACAAGATGCGCGGCCTGGTCAATACGCCGATCAAGCTGACCATCCTGCGCCAGGGCGCCGACAAGCCGATCGAACTGACGGTCGTGCGCGACATCATCAAGGTCAAGGCGGTCAAGTTCCGGGTCGAGAACGACATCGGCTACATGAAGATCACCTCCTTCACCGAAAAGACCTATGACGACCTCGAGAACGCCATCGACACCATCAAGAAGCAGGTGCCGGACGACAAGTTGAAGGGCTATGTGCTCGACCTGCGCCTCAACCCGGGTGGCCTGCTCGACCAGGCGGTGAGCGTGTCGGATGCCTTCCTCAAGCGCGGCGAGATCGTCTCGACGCGCGGCCGCGATCCCAAGGACGTCACCCGCTTCGACGCCAAGCCCAAGCAGACCGACGACATCAACGGCAAGCCGATGATCGTGCTCGTCAATGGTGGCTCGGCCAGCGCTTCGGAGATCGTCGCGGGCGCGCTGCAGGATCTGCGCCGCGTCACGGTGGTCGGTACGCAGTCCTTCGGCAAGGGCTCGGTGCAGACCATCATCCCGCTCGGCGAGAATGGCGCGCTCAGGCTGACGACGGCGCTCTATTACACGCCGTCGGGCAAGTCGATCCAGGGCAAGGGCATCACGCCCGACATCAAGGTCGACCAGCCGTTGCCGCCGGAACTGCAGGGCAGGGACCTGACGCGTGGCGAGTCCGATCTCAAGGGTCATATCAAGGGCGCCGACGAGAGCAAGACCGGCTCCGGCTCCGCAGCCTATGTGCCGCCGGATCCGAAGGACGACCTGCAGCTCATCTATGCCGAGCAGCTGCTGCGCGGCCAGAAGACCGATCCGGCCTTCCCGCCCAATCCGGAAAAGGCCGTGCTCAACCAGTAAGGCGGGCAACCGGTCTGGCCGGTTGAACGAAGCAATGCGATGCTGCCGGGACCGTGAGGTTCCGGCAGTTTGATTCGGGGCAGGACCAGGCCTCCAGGGACGGCGCCAAGGGGGGCGCCAGGATTGATGAATTCGTGCATGTCTTCCCGAAGGAGGTCGCCTTCGGACCGTGCACCGGGGACAGGGCTTGGCTGATATCGGCAAGGACATCGAACGCCCGCTTGGACAGACGGTCCGGGCGCCGCGTGCCGCCGGCAAGATCAGCGTAGGCGTGATCGCGGCGAGCGCGGTCGTGCTGGCCGTGGTCGGAGTCTCGGCCGCGATCGCGCTCAGGGAAAAGCCGTTTCGAAAACCGCAGGAAGTCGCCGTTTCGACGCCGAAAGTGACCGCGGCGGCGGAGCCCGCCGTGTCGCCTCCCGCATTGGCCCCGGCAGCGACGCCAAAGGTGGAGACGCCGGCGAAGGACTTGTCGACCAAGAGCGGCGGTCCGCAGATCATCCATGTGCAGACGGAAGAAGGCGATGGCCCTCCCAAGGCGGCAATCGTCATTCGCGATCCGTCGACAGTCGGCCAGAACCTCAAGATCGCGCATATTCCCGACAGGGCGCTGATCGAAACCAGTGAAACCGGGCCTTTGCCGATGCGCTCCGCCGATGGCCGGCGGCCGTTCGACGTCTATGCGCGGCCATGGTCCGGCACGCGTGGCGCACGTGTTGCGATCGTCATTGGCGGCCTCGCTGTTTCACAGACCGGCACCCAGGCGGCGATCGCCAAACTGCCGGCGGAAGTGACGCTGGCCTTCGCGCCGCAGGGCAACAGCATCGGCCGCTGGATGCAGGCCGCGAGGCAGAGCGGCCATGAGATCGTCATGCAGGTGCCGCTCGAACCGTTCGACTATCCCAACGTCAACCCCGGCCGCAACACGCTGACGGTGGCGGCGACCCCCGACGAGAATCTCAGGAATCTGCACTGGGCGCTGTCGCGGACGACGAACTATACCGGCGTCATGAACTATATGGGCGCGCGTTTTTCCTCCGACGCGGCGGCGATGCAGCCGTTCATGGCCGAGCTCGGCAAAAGGGGCCTCGCCTATATCGACGACGGCTCGTCGGCGCGCAGCCTGGCTCCGGACATGGCGTTGAAGGATGGCGTGCCCTTCGTCGCCGGCGACACGGCGATCGACGCGGTGCAGGATCGCGGCGCCATCCTGAAGAAGCTCGACAGTCTCGAAGCGACCGCGCGTGCCAAGGGTACCGCTGTCGGTATCGGCTCGGCCTTCGACCTGACGGTTGACACCGTCACCGCCTGGATCGCTGAAGCGAAGAAGCGCGGCATCGAGATCGTGCCGGTTTCAGCGGTGGCCGTCGATCCGCAAAAAGGATAGACGATGTGGACAATCAGCTTGTGACGATTTCAGCGATGGCGAGAGAAGAGCTTTCTCTGTGCTTCGTTGAGCGCGCTATCCCAATCGACCTCGCGCTTAGATCGCGGGATTTGCCGATGTTCATTGTTGTAGAATAGTGTCCCATGGATTCCGAGCGCATCGCGCTTAAGGATAGGGCGGCTCCAAAGCGGAGCTAGCACGCGGCCAGCCTCCTCTTCGCCTAGCCGTTCGAAGAGGTCTTCGGCCAATTCCATATCTCGCCCGTCGGGAAAGATGGCGGCGAACTCCTCCTCGGTTGCCTGGAATATGCTGAAGGTAGCGTTCAGAGCGCCGTCGATGATTTGGATATTTTTCATAAGATGTATTTTCGCATTCGACCGCAACAGCGGCAACTGGCCGGGTGACAGCCAACTCGAACGCGGCGCAGTTTCCGCGCTTCCGGTGTAAGCCCAGTTTGGGTAGGCTCCGTTCTCGATCCGCCCAGTCGCACCGCGTCGTCGGAGCGATTCTCAAAACAGCTGGAAACTGACTAATGTCCAAAAAGACGATCGACCGCGAAACGCTGCCCTATCGGCCCTGTGTCGGGCTGATGATCCTCAATGGCGATGGCCTGGTCTGGGTCGGGCATCGCATTGCCGAACCCGACAGCGAATTCGCCGGCACGACGCAGCTCTGGCAGATGCCGCAGGGCGGCATCGACAAGGGCGAGGAGCCGCTGCAGGCGGCGGAGCGGGAGCTCTATGAGGAGACCGGCATGCGCAGGGTCTCGCTGCTGGCCGAAGCGCCGGACTGGATCAACTACGATCTGCCTGATCATCTCGTCGGCATCGCCTTCAAGGGCAGGTATCGCGGCCAGGCGCAGAAATGGTTTGCGTTCCGCTTCCACGGCGATACCAGCGAAATCCAGATCAACCCGCCGCCGGGCGGCCACACCGCCGAATTCGACAAATGGTCGTGGCGGCCGATGCAGGATCTTCCCGACCTGATCGTGCCGTTCAAGCGCAAGGTCTATGAAGATGTGGTGGCGGCGTTCCGGCACCTGGTGCCGTAGCTGGACGAGTTGCGACCGGGTTCGAAGGACCTTGGTTGCCGTGCCGGCGCGTCGGTCCTATTGATGTTAATCCGCTACAAGGAGGGTCGCCATGAACGACACCCCCGCAAGGTCGCTGCCCCATGACGTCGCCGCCGTAAGCCAAGCGGCTGCCGGGGCGATCTTGACCATCGATCTCGGTGCGATCCGCGAAAACTACCGGCGGCTGAAGGCAAGGCTGGGCGGCGCACGCTGCGCCGGCGTGGTCAAAGCCAACGGCTACGGTCTCGGCGCGAGCCAAGTGGCATCGGCGCTGATGAAGGAAGGCTGCGGCATCTTCTTCGTCGCGCTGCTGGCCGAAGGCATCGCGCTGCGCAAGGCGATCGGGGCCGGACCTGAGATCTACGTGCTGAACGGATTGCCGCCAGGCTCCGAGCCGGAGGCGGTCGCGTCGGATCTGTGCGCGGTCGTCAACAGTGGCGCGCAGTTGAAAGCCTGGCGCGCGGCGGCGCATCGCGTTGGCCGAAAACTTCCAGCCGCCATCCAGGTCGACAGCGGCATGTCGCGGCTTGGCATGGCGCCGGCCGAAGTCGAGGCGATGGCCGGTGATGCCGCCGCGTTCGACGGCATCGCCGTCAGATATGTGATGAGCCATCTGGCATGCGCGGACGAGCCGCGCCATCCCGCCAATGAACAGCAGCGGCTGGCCTTCGAGCGGTTGCGCGCCAGGCTGCCCGAGGCACCCGCTTCGCTCGCCAATTCCTCCGGCATTTTTCTCGGGCCGTCGTACCATTATGATCTGGCCCGCCCTGGCGCCGCGCTCTACGGCATCAATCCGACGCCCGCCGAACCCAACCCGATGCTGCCCGTGGTGCGGCTGCAGGCCAAGGTGGCGCAGACGCGCAGCGTCGAACAGGGCACCGGCATCGGCTATGGCCACACCTATCACGCGGAAGCGCCGCTCAGCCTGGCGACGATCTCGTTCGGCTATGCGGATGGCTGGCTGCGCCGGTCCGCGTCGGCCGCCTGGTTCGAGGGGGTGCGCCTGCCCTTCCTCGGACGGGTGTCGATGGATTCGATCATTCTCGACATTTCCGCCCTGCCGCCCGGCAAGCTTCGCGAAGGGGATCTCGTCGAACTGCTCGGCCCTTCGCAAACCGTCGACGACGCCGCCGGCCATGCCGGCACCATCGGCTACGAAATCCTGGCCAGTCTCGGCACGCGCTTCCACCGGCGCTTTGTCGGCGGTTGAGCGGTTTGGCCGCGCTTGACAAGCGGACGCCTGTCGGCAAGGTTCGGCGCATGAGCAACCTCGCTTATATCAGAACCTTGTTCAGGGTCTGCCCGATCGCGGGATCGTAGCCCCGGCGCGGCCGCCTTTCGGCGTTCGTCCGTACCGGGGCATCCATACATCCACCCATCGCCATCAAGCCGCACCGCTCTCCGCGGCTGCCGGCTTTCATCAGGCCGCCGTCAACGCGGCGGCAAGCGCGCATCCGCTCGATGCGCCGATCCATGAGGTTTGCCATGCAACATGCAACGGGACTGCATCCATCCGCCCAGATTCTAATCAGCGACACCGACCATGACAGATTGGCCGGCCTGGCCCGGACCGTGCTCGACCGCGCGCCCGAGACGGCCGATGAGCTGCTCGCGGAATTGGACCGGGCGGTGATTACGGAAGCGGCGGCAATTCCGGCCGGCGTCGTGCGAATGGGGTCGACAGTCACGGTTCGCGGTGAAGGCGGTGATATCAGGCGCATCACGCTGGTCTATCCAGGCGACGCCGACATTGCCGAAAACCGGATCTCGGTGCTGACGCCGATGGGAACGGCGCTTGTCGGCGTCAGCACCGGACAGGTGGTGTGCTGGAGCGGCCGTGGCGGCCGCAAACTGTCGGCAACCGTGGAGGCGGTCGATACGCCCGCCGGCGGCGGCGAGCACTGATCGTGGAGGCGATAATGAAAAACGGAAGCTGCCGCCTGACGACGAAGGATTTCGCCGTCCTGGAAGTAATGCTCGAGCGCCGGCGGGCATTCGCGGATCCGATGGTCGCGATGATCGAAGAGAAGCTTTCCAATGCCGGCGTCGTGCCCATCGAGTCGGTCGAACCCGATATCGTGACGCTGAACAGCCGGGTGGTGTTTTGCGTCGATGCCGGTGCGGCCGAGACGCGCACCCTGGTGCAGAACGACGTGCGCGGACCGGTCGGCTCCAGCCTGTCGGTGGCAACCAGGCGCGGCCTGTGCATGCTTGGCATGGCGCAAGGCCAGACGGCATCGCTCGAACACCCCGACGGCAGGCGCGAATCGATCCGGATCAAGGCGGTGCTCTATCAGCCGGAAGCCGCGCGGCGGGCAGCCCGGGAAAGAGCTTCCGCTGGCGGATCGCGGCCACATGGGCTGACCCTCGTCTACAGCGCTGACACGTCTATCCGGCCTCTTGGCGAGACGGCAGGAATGCGGCAGACAGGGAAAGACGACGATCCCGGTCCGTCGGCGGCGTGAAAAGCCACGGCGCATGGTTGAGAAGATCGGAATCGATTTTCGCCGGCGATCGTGCGCAAATCGCAGATGTGGCCGTGTCCTTCGGCATGAAGGACACGGCGTAAGGAGTGAATGATGAAGATCATGGTGCTGGGCAGTGGCGTCATCGGGGTGACCACGGCCTATTATCTCGCTGAGGCCGGCCATGAGGTGACGGTGATCGACCGCCAGAAAGGCCCGGCGCTGGAGACCAGCTTTGCCAATGCCGGCGAGATTTCGCCCGGCTATGCCTCGCCCTGGGCCGGCCCCGGCATTCCGCTCAAGGCGATCAAGTGGCTCCTGATGAAGCACGGCCCGCTGGTGGTGCGGCCGGCCTTCGACCCGCATATGTGGACATGGCTGGTCAAGATGCTGCGCAACTGCACCGCCGAGCGCTACGCCATCAACAAAGCGCGTATGGTGCCGCTGGCGGAATACAGCCGCGACACGCTGAAGGCGCTGCGCGAAGCGACCGGCATTGCCTATGACGAGCGGACCCAGGGCACGCTGCAATTGTTTCGCACGCAAAAGCAACTCGACGGCACCGGAGGCGATGTCGAGGTGCTGAAGAAATATGGCGTGCCGTACGAAATCCTCGACCAGGATGGCTGCATCGCGGCAGAGCCGGGGCTGGCCGGCGTGCGCGAGAAGTTCGTCGGGGGGCTGAGACTGCCGCATGACGAGACCGGCGACTGCAAGATGTTCACCGACAGGCTGACCGAGCTCTGCGTGGCGCGCGGCGTCAAGTTCGAGTACGACGTGACCATCTGGCGCGTCATCCGCAGCCGCAATCGTGTCGCCAATCTGAGCACCAGTGCTGGCTGGAAGGCGGCAGACGCCTATGTCATGGCGCTGGGCAGCTATTCGGCGGGTTTCATGCGCCGGATGAAGCGGTCGATCCCGGTCTATCCGGTCAAAGGCTACTCGATCACGGTGCCGATCAAGGACGCCGCCGCCGCACCGGTGTCGACCGTAATGGACGAGACCTACAAGGTCGCGATCACCCGGCTTGGTGACCGCATCCGCGTCGGCGGCACGGCCGAGATTTCCGGCTTCGATCTCAGGCTGCACGAATCGCGACGCCGCACCCTGGAACACTCGGTCGGCGATCTCTTTCCGGGCGCCGGCGCCATGCGCGAGGCGACGTTCTGGTGCGGGCTGCGGCCGATGACGCCGGATGGACCACCGCTGATCGGCCGCACCGAACTGTCCAACCTCTATCTCAACACCGGCCATGGAACGCTGGGCTGGACCATGGCCTGCGGCTCGGCCAAGGTGCTGGCCGACATCATCTCGAACCGGGTACCCGACATCGACGTGCGTGCCCTGGCGCAGGAGCGTTATCTTAAATAGCCCGCGCGCGTCTCGCCGGCGCGCTCTGTTCCTTGCTTTGATGCATGTCGTTGCCCAAAACCGGGGCCACTTTTGGGCGACATCTCTTGGGTGGATGCAGTTCCGGGCGGAAAACCGCTTCGCACTTTTCCTGGAATTGCATCAGAACGCCTGCCTGACCCAGGCCTCGTCGAACAGCAGCCGGTAGGCCCACGGGATCGTCAGTTTGGTGGAAACCGGGTTCGAGTGGGCGAGATAGTCGTCATAGACCGGCTTCATCCTGGCGTAGAAGGCGGGGTCGAGCACCATCATGCCGTTCTCGGAATCGTGGAAGAAGCTGCGGTTGTTGAGGTTGACCGAGGAGATGGCGACCAGCTTTTCATCGATCAGCATGATCTTGGAATGCAGCACCACGTCAGGTGCCTTGAATTCGCGGATGTCGATGCGGTCGCCATATTTCTCGACGAACAGCTTGTTGAGCGCGGTGAGGAACCTGCCGCCGATATCGCCCTTGAGGTCGATGCGGCCGACAATGTCGATCTTGACGCCTCGGGCGAGCGCCCGATCGAAGGCCCGGGCGAGGCTCGGCGTCAGATTGAGGTAAGGGTTGACGATCTGGATATGGTGCTGGGCGGCGTCGACCAGCTCGACGAAATAGGCCTCCAGCGCGTGGTCATCCTCATAGGGAACCGAAATGAAATGCCGGGCATTGCCAGATGGCAGGCCATCTCCGTGGAACGGGATGGAGAAGGGACGCGCCAGGTTTGTGTCGGCGTCGCGCAGCCATATTGTCGACAGATGCGCGGCGAGCGTCTCGACCATCGCCCTGTCGGCGAACTCGATGTCGAAGTCGCTCCAGTTCGAATAGTAGTTCAGCGAAAGGCCATCGGTCTTGCCGTATTGCTCGAGGTCCGGATAGCGGGACAGGTCGATCGGCCGATGGAACAGGAAGCCATCATGGATGTTGCGGCCGCCGATGATCACGCGCGAACGCGCGGGGTCCTGCGCCAGCGTCGCCAGCATCTTGATATGATGGGTCTTGTGCAGCTGTGAAATCTGCTCGTCGATCGGCGCGCCATGATCCGCCAGCCAGCGGTATTCCTGCAGCTCGACATTGGGGAATTCGGCCGCCAGGCGCTGCAGCATGGCGTCGTCCTTGTCACGTTCAAGCACGTCGGTGACCATGATGCGCACCTTGGCGCCAAGCGCTGCATGATGGCGGATCAGCCGTTCGATGATGCGCCCGGAAAAGTCGGCCTTGAATTCGAGCGAGGACAGATAGATCAGCTTCAGCCTTGGCGCCTTCGAGAAATCGAGCGGCAATTCCGGATCGCCCTTGTCTATTGCCGCATCGGACAGAGGCGCGCCCATCAGCGCCTCGACCTTGGCGTTGAAGCCGTCGCGCGATTTGCGCAGCAGCGTGGGCTCACCGATCGGCATGGCGCAGGTCTGCGACAGCCACCGGCCGGCATAGAAGGCGCGCTCGAGGGCGTCGAGGCCGACGCCGTCGGGGACCGGGCAGCGCTGGTAGCGGCTATCCAAACTGGCGAGCGCCGGATCGGCGGTCTCTTCGCGCCGGATGGTGAGCGGCGCGCCGGTGGGCGCGAGGCTGGAGCGGATCCTTGCCGTGCACCGGTTCAGGTCATCGGCCGGAAACAGGCTGACCGTGTCGTTCTCGCTCGACAGGCGAAGGCGGAATGCCGCGCCGGCGGCAATGGTGCGTGAGGCTCCGGCGGCGCGGATCGCCAATGCGCCGTCGCAACTGCCTTCGATATCGGCTGGCTGCTGGCCGGCCTGGCGCACGACGATCTCGGTGCTGCGTGCCTGCAAGCCGGAAAAATCGAAGGTCTTGGAAGCCGAGGCCCGCGCCGCCGCATCGATGTAGAGCGTCTGCCGCGACACCCGCCAGCGGCCGTCGAAATGGCCGTCGCCGCCGCCCCCACTGGCCGGCGGCAGATGTGCGTTGGCGACCGGTCCGGCCAGTTGCCGTAGTGTCGAATACGTTGCCTGGAAATCGCGGTTCTGGACATCGCGGCGGTTGCGCCCGAACGGGCCGGTGCCGTTGGCTCGGTCCATGGCGCCGAGCTGGTTGTTGGCAAGCAGCGCCAGGGACCGTCTTTCGTAGTCGCTGTCGATGGCATTGCCGAAGAACCACGCCGCCGCGACCTGTGGCCCGGGCGTGCCGGCCGACAGCGAGGGCCGCGCGCAAGCTTCCTGTCCCGCCAGGAAGTCGCAGGCATTGCTACCCGCACCGGCACAACCGGCAAGGGCAGCCAGCCCGAACAGGGCGAGGATGACGATCGTGCGGCTATTCACCCGTTGGCTCCGGCCTTCATGGCGCTCAACTGCGCCGGGTCGCGCGGCGGCATGAAACCTTGCGGAAAAACCTTGCAGACGGGTATGGCGAAGGTGGCGATCAGCAGTTCGGCCTCGCTGCGCGTCTTGCGCGGTGCCGTCTTGTCGTCGCGGATTGCCCGCGCCGAGGCGACAAGGGCGCCGTCGCAGTCGCAATGGTCGCGGCGGGCGATGTAGCAGGCGTCATGGGTTCGGCAAACGGCGTCGAGGCGGTCGACCGGCCGGGCCGACAGATCGCCGGTGCGGGTGCCGGGACCGCAGTAATTGCCGATGACGAAAGGCGAGGGGCGCGCCATGGCGTAGCGGATCGGCCTGGGCAATTCGGCTTCCGGTACCTTTGTCCATGGATTGGCGCATGCGGAGACAAGAAGCAGCGGCAGGATGGCAAGAACGGCTCGCATGTCTATCCGCGCCAGCTTTCTGAAAGATGTCCCCACCCGGCGCCCGCCTTGCGTGGCCGAGGGCCGCACGCCTGATGCCACACTGGCTGGTTTTGTGGCAAGGAAAAGGCGGCGTGTGGGGACCGGCCGTGTTTGTGCCGTGACGGCGCTTCTACAGGAAGAGGCCCCGCTCACGCTCAACCGCCTTGGTGATGAAGCTGGCGACGATCTGGACGCGGCGCAGCGGCCTCACCGATTCATGGTAGACCAGCCAGTAGGCGCGGCGGATGGGCGCGACCACGTCGACGGCCACCAGCTCCGGCATCGAGCGGGCGACGAAGGTGTGCAGGATGCCGATGCCGGCGCCCGAGCGCACGGCTTCGGCTTGGCCGAGCGCAGAAGAGATGGCGAAGCTGGTGCGCCAGTCCGCGCTGAATTCGGCCGCGTAGTCGAGCGACGGGCTGACGATGAGGTCCGGCACATAGCCGATGAGGGTGTGCCGGCCGAGTTCGGCGGCGGTTCTGGGCAGTCCATTGGCTTCGGCGTAGGCGCGCGACGCGAACAGGCCGAGCGAATAGTCGACCAGCTTTCCGGCAACCAGCCGCCCTTCGGTCGGCCGCTCGACGGTAATCGCGATATCGGCCTCGCGCCGCGACAGCGAAAAGGAGCGCGGCACCGGCACGAGCTGGATGGTGAGTTCGCGGTGCAGGGCGGTGAGTTCGCCCAGCCGCTTGGCCAGGAAGGCGACGCCGAAGCCGTCGGGTGCACCGATGCGCACGGTTCCGGACACGTCGTCGCCTTCGCCCGATATGGTCGAGCGGGCGGCGATCATGTCGCCTTCCATGCGCTCGGCGATGTCGAGGAAGCGCTCGCCTGCCGGCGTCAGCTCGCTGCCGGTGGTCAGGCGGCGGAAGAGTTTTGTCCTCAGTGCTTCCTCCAGGGCCGCGATGCGGCGCGAGACGGTGGCATGGTTGAGCTCCAGCCGCCGCGCGGCGCCAAGGATCTGGCCGGCGCGCGCCACGGCGAGGAAGATGCGCACGTCATCCCAGTTCAAGGGCGTGGTCCGACAGGACGGAGGGGCGTGTGAGGGAACTCAACTTAACGATTCCAGCGATGACAAACTCACCCTACCATTTGCGACAATTGATGCACAGGCACCCACCGTTATCTATTTTCCGCACAACGGTTGCGTTCTCCCTCGCGTTGCCTTCGCCACCACAAAGGCGGACAATGCGCCATCACAAACAAGGGAGAGAAATCATGATCGACTACGGTCATTTCATCGGCGGCAAGCGTGTCGCCGGCACCAGCGGGCGCAAGCAGGACGTCATGCAGCCGATGGACGGCTCGGTGCGCGGCACCGTGGCGCTGGCCTCGCAGGCGGAACTGCGCGCGGCGGTCGAAAATGCCAAGGCCGCGCAGCCCGCATGGGCGGCCACCAATCCGCAGCGCCGCGTGCGCGTGCTGATGAAATTCCTCGAACTGGTCGCCCGCGACTATGACGAACTGGCCGACATCCTGGCGCGCGAACACGGCAAGACCATCGCCGACGCCAAGGGCGACATCCAGCGCGGCCTCGAAGTGGTCGAGGTCTGCATCGGCGCGCCGCATATGATGAAGGGCGAATTCACCGACGGCGCCGGCCCCGGCATCGACGTCTATTCGATGCGCCAGCCGCTCGGCGTGGTCGCAGGCATCACGCCGTTCAATTTCCCCGCCATGATCCCGCTTTGGAAAATCGCGCCGGCGATCGCTTGCGGCAATGCCTTCATCCTGAAGCCTTCGGAGCGTGATCCGGGCGTGCCGATGCGCATTGCCGAACTGTTCATCGAGGCCGGCCTGCCTGCCGGCATCCTCAACGTCGTCAATGGCGACAAGGATGTCGTCGACGCCATCCTCGACGATCCCGACATCAAGGCCATCGGCTTTGTCGGCTCGACGCCGATCGCCCACTACATCTATTCGCGCGGCACGGCGGCCGGCAAACGCGTGCAGTGCTTCGGCGGCGCCAAGAACCACATGATCATCATGCCCGATGCCGACATGGACCAGACCGTCGACGCGCTGATCGGCGCCGGCTACGGTTCGGCCGGCGAGCGCTGCATGGCAATCTCGGTCGCCGTGCCAGTCGGCAACGACACCGCCAACCGGCTGATGGAAAAGCTGATCCCTCGCGTCGAGAGCCTGAAGGTCGGTCCGTCGACGGATTCGGCCGCCGATTTCGGCCCGCTGGTCACCGCCCAGGCGCTGGAGCGCGTCAAGGGTTATGTCGACACCGGCGTCAAGGAAGGCGCCAAGCTGGTGGTCGACGGCCGCGGCTTCAAGATGCAGGGTTACGAGGACGGCTACTATATGGGCGGCTGCCTGTTCGACAACGTGACCGCGGACATGCGCATCTACAAGGAAGAGATCTTCGGACCGGTGCTCTCGGTTGTGCGTGCGCCGCGCTATGAGGATGCGATCAAGCTCGCCAACGACCACGAGATGGGCAATGGCGTCGCCATCTTCACCCGCGACGGCGATGCCGCCCGCGACTTCGCCAGCCGGGTCCAGGTCGGCATGGTCGGCGTCAACGTGCCGATCCCGGTGCCGATCGCCTACTACACGTTCGGCGGCTGGAAGGCGTCTTCCTTCGGCGACCTCAACCAGCACGGCCCGGACGCCTTCCGCTTCTACACCAAGACCAAGACGGTGACCTCGCGCTGGCCGTCCGGCATCAAGGACGGTGCCGAGTTCGTCATCCCGACGATGAACTAAGCCGGACGGTTTCTTGGCTGCGCGTCCTCGCCTTCGGCTGCGGGCGCGCGGGCCGGCATCAAGGACGGAACCGAGTTCGTCATCCCGACGATGAGCTGACCTGACGCTCCCCTAAACCGAAGTTGAGAAAGCGCGGTGCAAACCGCGCTCCTTTTTCATGGGCGTCGGGAATGTGGGGGCTTTCGTCCGCTTAAGCCTTGCGCCGTCCAGCTGCGCCGCCGCGAGCGCAACGTCAGGTACATTATGCCAATGCCTCGCGCCCCGCGAGCATCTCCACATTCTAATAATTCCATCGCCGTGTGATGGAACCAACAGACCACCATCCGCCTTAGGCTTTATTCCTGCCACGCGTGCAGGCAATCAAACAGCGCCGGTGGCAGCCGGGGTTCTCGTCTGGCGCAAGGAGGTGTCAGATGACACGATTTCTTATGGCGACACTTTTGGCGGCGGCCGCGATGACCGGTGGAATCGCGCCAGCGAACGCGGCGGCGCAATGCGCGGCGCGCGCGGACATCATCAAGGCGCTCGGCGACAAATTCCACGAAACCGAGGCCGGGCGCGGCCTGATCAATCCGAACGTCGTCCTCGAGATCTTCATCTCGGATAAGGGTAGCTGGACCGTGCTGGCCTCGGACACCAAAGGCCAGAGTTGTGTTCTGTCGGTCGGCGAAGGCTGGGACAGCCCGACCATCACCGCGGCGATGCCGGGCGCTTGACGGCGCGACGCTGCAGCGGGACCTCCCGGCGGCGGCCTTCAGACCGTCGGAATTGTGCCGCCATCGATGACGTACTCGGCGCCGTGGATTGCGGATGCGCGATCCGAAACGAGGAAGGCCACCAGTTCCGCGATCTCTTGCGGCCATGCCGGCCGGCCGATCGGGATGCCGCCCATCGCGTCCATGATACCTTGGCGGGCGGTCTCCTCATCCGAGCCCGAATGGGCCGCCAGCCGCTTCACCATTGCCTCCGAGGCGGTGGTGTGGATCCAGCCCGGCGCCACTATGTTCACGCGAATGCCTTGTGGGCCGAGTTCCTTGGACAGCGCCTTGCTGTAATTTGAAAGGGCCGCCTTCGCCGCCGCATAGGCGATGGTGGATTCGTGGAGCGGCAACCGGCGCTGGATCGACGAGATGTGTACGATCGCCCCGGAGCCCTGCTCGATCATGCGCGGGACAAGCAGGCGGTCGAGCCGCACCGCCGCAAGCAGATTAAGATTGAGTTCATCCTGCCAGATCCGGTCGGACAGCGCCGCGAAACCGCCGCCTGGGCTTTTCGACCCGCCAACGCTGTGAATGACGATGTCGATGCCGCCAAGACGGTCGATGATGGCGGCGGCCACGTTTGCCGCACCGTCGAGAGTGGCGACGTCAGCTTGCACGAAGAGTTCCGCCGGTGATCCGGCGTCGGGCGAACGGGCTGTCGTCGCGACCGTTGCACCTGCTGCGGCAAGCCGGTGAACGATAGCTTCGCCGGCGCCTTTGGTGCCGCCGGTGACCAGCACGCGCCTGCCCCGGAACTCCTGGTCATCGATCGCGAATGTCTGCCGGATGGTCATAGGCCAATCTCCAGTTTCGCGATCCGGTCGCCGCCCAGCGTGAAATTGTAGTGGAGCGTTATCGGGCTGCCGGGGAAGTCCCCGGAGACGATACCGGCGATCCGCCATGCGTTGGCTGTGACACCGGCCTCCTTCACCTCGACTGTCGCGTGATATTTGTCGGTCGTACTTTGCATCCACCTGCGGATCGCTTCGGTTCCGCGATGGGTCTCGCCTTCGTCCTTGACGATGGCGTCCAGCGTGAAAGGCGCGAGCATCGCGCCGATGTCGTGGCGGTTGTTGGCGGCGAAATAATCCGCCAGCGGCGGAGGAAGGGTCACGGTCACGGTTTGTCTCCAATTGGATGCCGCCGTCTGTGGGAGGGGGCGGCTGTTGTCGGCCGCTAAGATGAGGTATGCTGGAGAAATGACAAGAACCGACGAAAAAGTAAGGTACTTACCCGAAAGTGAGGCTGAGACGCTGACGCCGCTCTCCGCAGCGAGCGGTGTGGAAAACGTGCTACGCATCCTCGAGGGCCGTTGGAAGCTGGTGATCCTGTTCCATCTGTTCGGCGGCAAAGTGCTGCGCTTTTCAGACCTCGAGCGGGCGATACCGGCTATTTCGCAGAAAATGCTGATCCAGCAGCTCCGGCAGATGGGCGCCGACGGGATTGTCCGCCGTATCGTTCACCATCAAGTACCGCCAAAGGTCGAGTATTGCCTGACCGATTGGGGTCAGGCCCTGTGCCCGGCTCTCGATGCCCTGTTGAAATGGGCGGCGCAAAAGGGCTCCGCCGACGCCTGACCGAGCCTATCGTGTCGCAGCCACCTCGGCATGGCCGCGCAGCAGCGCCATCAGCTTCTTGGCGTCCTTGGCGGCGCCCTCCTCGTCGCCGTCGAGGATCGAGCGGATCAACGCGACATGGTGCTCAGCGGATTCCGCCAGCCCGGTGTCCGCCTTGTAGCGGAACCAGAAGCGGCGGCTGTGGGTCTGCAACGGGGCGGCCAGCCGGGCGGCGAACGGATTGTCGGCGGCCAGCGCCAGCGCTTCGTCGAGCGCCTTGTCGGCCTGGATGAAGGCAAGCACATTGCCCGAGATCACCGCCTTCTGCATGGCAAGCGCGGCCTCGTGAAACAGGTCGGCGGCTTCGCGGGTGACGAAGCGTGCGGCCGATCGTGCCAGCACCACCTCGACGCCGCGCCTTGCGTCGAGCACGCGCAGCCAGTCGCCGGGATGCAGCGGTGCGATCGCGATGCCGGCACGCGGCCTGACATCGAGCAGTCCCTCCCAGGCCAGCCGCTGGATCGCCTCGCGCACCGGCGTGCGGCCGAGCGCCAGCCGCTCGATCAGGGAGCCCTCGGTGACAAAACTCGCCGGCGCCAGTTCGAGCGTCACGATCATGTGTTCGAGGACGCGATAAGCCCTGGTCGCCGCGGGCTCGGACACGGTGCTTGCTTCCATGGATATCAAAGGCGGTCTCCTGATATATCTAAAATATATCATAACAGATTCCGCATTGACAGCGGCTTTCCTAACAGATATACGGCTGATATATCAGATGGAGAGATAGTCATGTGGACCGGAGTTTTCCCCGCCGTCACGACCAAATTCACCGCCGACGACCGGCTCGATCATGCCGAGATGGAGCGTTGCTTCAGCCTGCAGATGGAGGCCGGCTGCGACGGCATCATCGTCTGCGGCTCGCTTGGCGAGGGGCCGATGCTGTCGCCTGACGAGAAGATCGAGGTGCTGAAGACCGCGCAGAAGGTCGCTGGCAAGAAGCCGGTGCTGCTGACGGTCAACGAGGCCGGCACCCGCGAGGCCGCCAGCATCGCCAGGCGCGCCGCCAAGGAAGGCGCCAACGGCCTGATGGTGGTGCCGAGCCCGATCTATCATACCAACGCGGAAGAGACCGTGGCGGCGCTGCGCGCCGTGGCCGAGGCCGGCGACCTACCGGTCATGATCTATTCCAATCGGCTCGCCTACCGCGTCGATGTCACCGTCGACCAGATGGAGGAGCTTGCGTCGGACAAGCGTTTCGTCGCCATCAAGGAATCCTCCGACGACATCCGCCGCTCGACCGAGATCATCAACCGCCTGGGCAGCCGCTACGACCTGTTCACCGGCGTCGACAATCTCGCCTTCGAGGCGCTGTCGGTGGGCGCCATCGGCTGGGTGGCTGGCCTGGTCACCGCCTTCCCGCGCGAGACCGTCGCCATCTACCAGCTGATGAAGCAGGGACGCCGCGAAGAGGCGCTCGCCATCTACCGCTGGTTCCGGCCGCTGCTCGACCTCGATGTCTCGACCTATCTGGTGCAGAACATCAAGCTTGCCGAAGTGTTCGCCATCAACACCAATGACCGCGTGCGCATGCCGCGCATGCCGCTGTCGGGCGAACGCCGCAAAGCGGTCGAGAAGATCGTCAAGGATGCGCTCGCGGTGCGGCCGACGCTGCCGCAGTTCTGAATTGGCGATGGCCCAGGCCCCCTCATCCGGCCGCTTCGCGGCCACCTTCTCCCCAAGGGGAGAAGAGTTCGCCAGCGTTGGCGTCAGCCTCTTCTCCCCAGCGGGGAGAAGGTGGCCCGAAGGGCCGGATGAGGGGGCTGGCACGGAGAAGCGAGAGAGGGCGTTTTGCACTGTGCGCCGCCATGAGTAACAATGCCGTAATCGACATCGCCATCATCGGTGGCGGCATCATCGGCATCTGCGCGGCGGCCTTCCTTGCCGAGGCGGGACTGGATGTCACGGTCTTCGACCGCACCGGTATCTGCGAGGAGACGAGTTCCGGCAACGCCGCCGCCTTCGCCTTTTCCGACGTGCTGCCGCTGGCGCACAAGGGCATGATCCGGCAGCTGCCGAAATGGCTCGCCGATCCGCTCGGCCCGCTCAGCATTCCGCCCGTCTACCTGCCGAAGCTGCTACCCTGGCTGGTTCGCTTCTGGCGCGCCGGCGCGCCAGGGAAATACGAGGCGAGCCTGGCGGCGCAGTCCGGCATGATGAAGCTTGCTGAGGCCGAGTGGATGGATCTGCTCGATCGTTCCGGCACGCGGCCGATGCTGCGTGAGGACGGTTCGCTCGAGCTCTATGAAAGCGAAGCCGAGTTTCGCGCCTCGATGTCGGGCTGGGCGGCGCGCGAGCGCTTCGGCATCGGCTTCCGGCACGTCGAGGGCAAGGACCTGGCGGACTTGCAGCCGGGGCTGTCACCGCGTTTCGTCAGGGGCACCTTCGTGCCGGGATGGAAGACGGTCGCCGATCCAAAACTGCTCGGCAAGGCCGTGTGGGCCTACGCGCAGTCCAAGGGTGCCCGTTTCGAGATGGCCCGCATCGACCGGGTCGCCGCCGGTCAAGACGGCGCGACACTGACGCTGGCAGACGGCTCGAACAGGCAGGCCAGGCACCTCGTCATTGCCGCGGGCGCCTGGTCGCACCTGCTGGCGCGGCAGCTCGGCGACCGCATTCCGCTGGAAACCGAACGCGGCTACAACACGACATTGACGAGAGCCGCGTTCGACGTGAGGCGGCAACTGATCTTCTCCGGCCACGGCTTCGTCATCACCCCGCTCGACACGGGCCTGCGCGTCGGCGGTGCCGTCGAGCTTGGCGGCATCGAACGGCCGCCCAATTTCAACAGGGCGAAAGCGCTCTTGCGGAAGGCGCAGGCATTCCTGCCGGGGCTCGATCCCACGGGCGGACGCGAATGGATGGGGTTCCGGCCCTCGCTGCCGGATTCGGTCCCCGTCATAGGCAAGGCAGCGCGAAGCCGGTCGGTCATCTATGCCTTCGGCCACGGCCATCTCGGCCTGACCCAGGCTGCGGCAACCGGGCGGTTGATCAGGGAATTCGTTCTGGGGCAGACTTCGTCCGTCGATCTGGTCCCCTTCAGCCCACAACGATTTTGATTTTTTCGGGTTTTGATTTTCGAGGAGCGACATGGCCAAGAAATCCTTCTTCTGCATCGACGGTCACACCTGCGGCAACCCGGTGCGGCTGGTCGCCGGCGGCGGCCCGCTGCTGCAGGGCTCGACAATGATGGAACGGCGCGCGCATTTCCTCGCCGAATACGACTGGATCCGCACCGGCCTGATGTTCGAGCCACGCGGCCATGACGTGATGTCGGGCTCGATCCTCTATCCGCCGACGCGCGAGGACTGCGACATCGCCATCCTGTTCATCGAGACTTCAGGCTGCCTGCCCATGTGCGGCCACGGCACCATCGGCACGGTGACGATGGCCATCGAGCACGGGCTGATCGTGCCGAAGACGCCTGGCGTGCTCAGGCTCGACACGCCGGCCGGCCTCGTCATCGCCGAATACAAACAGGTCGGCGAGTATGTCGAGGAGGTGCGCATCACCAACGTGCCGTCGTTCCTCCATGCCGAAGGGCTGACGGTCGAATGTCCAGGCCTCGGCGAGATTACGGTGGATGTCGCCTATGGCGGCAATTTCTACGCCATCGTCGAGCCGCAGGCGAATTATCGCGACATGGCGGATTATTCGGCCGGCGACCTCATCGCCTGGAGCCCGGTGGTGCGGCAACGGCTCAACGAGAAATATACCTTCGTGCATCCGGAAAACCCAGGGATCAACCGGCTGTCGCACATGCTGTGGACCGGCAAGCCGACGGTCGAGGGCGCGGATGCGCGCAATGCCGTCTTCTACGGCGACAAGGCGATTGATCGCTCGCCCTGCGGCACCGGCACCTCGGCGCGCATGGCGCAGCTCCATGCCAAAGGCAAGCTCAAGGCCGGAGACGCTTTCGTCCATGAATCGATCATCGGGTCGCTGTTCAAGGGCAAGGTCGAAAAGGAGGTCAACTTGGCCGGGAAGCAGGCAATCATCCCCTCGATTGGCGGTTGGGCGAGGATGACCGGACTGAACACCATCTTCATCGACGACCGCGATCCGTTCGCGCATGGTTTTGTGGTCAAGTAGGGAGAATCCTGACCCTACGGAAAGGAGTGTGACGAAAAAACGAACCGTGTCAGGAACGCAACGATTCTTCTCATCACCTAATTTTGACGGTGATTTCTTCGAAACGGAGCGCATGATGAGGCGCAATCGTCAAAGACATTGCGTTATGCCAATGATAGGGTCCGCGATAGTCCAGGGGCTGGGTGGAAAAAACGGGCGATCGGGAAGGCGTGGTTGGAAACACGCGGAGCGATCAAAAAAAATCACGTTGCAATCCGGCCTCGAAACTTTACGACTAGGGGAAATACGAAAAGGAATGCGTCTGCATGGGCGACATTCCAGGGGAGCCATGTACACATGCAGTACTTCGTCCAGCAGCTTATCAATGGGCTGACGCTGGGATCGATCTATGGGCTGATCGCGATCGGCTACACGATGGTCTACGGCATCATCGGCATGATCAATTTCGCCCATGGCGACATCTTCATGGTGGGCGCTTTCACGGCGCTGATCGTCTTCCTCATCCTCGGCGCGCTGTTTTATTCGGTGCCCGTGGTCATCGCGCTGCTGGTCATGATGATCGTGGCGATGCTGCTCACCAGCCTCTACAACTGGACGATCGAGAAAGTGGCCTACCGGCCGCTGCGCGGTTCGTTCCGGTTGGCGCCGCTGATCACCGCCATCGGCATGTCGATCGCGCTGTCGAACTTCGTCCAGGTGACGCAAGGGCCGCGCAACAAGCCGATCCCGCCGATGGTCAGCCAAGTCTACAACATCAACGGCGTCAGTGTGTCGCTGAAGCAGATCATCATCGTCATCGTCACAGCTTTGCTGCTGGCGGTGTTCTGGTACCTGGTCAACAAGACCTCGCTTGGCCGGGCGCAACGCGCCTGCGAGCAGGACCGCAAGATGGCGGCACTGCTGGGCATCGACGTCGACCGCACCATCTCGATCACCTTCATCATGGGTGCGGCCCTTGCCGCCGTCGCCGGCACGCTTTTCCTGATGTACTACGGCGTCATCGCCTTCTCCGACGGCTTCGTGCCGGGTGTGAAGGCCTTCACGGCTGCGGTGCTTGGCGGCATCGGCTCGCTTCCGGGGGCCGTGCTCGGCGGACTGCTGATCGGCTTCATCGAGAGCATGTGGTCGGCCTATTTCTCGATCGACTACAAGGATGTCGCCGCCTTCTCGATCCTGGCGATCGTCCTGATCTTCCTGCCTTCCGGCATATTGGGCCGGCCAGAAGTCGAAAAGGTCTGAGACCATGGCCGTAACCGTATCTCCAGAGCGCGACACCGTCGCCAGTCCCGTGCAGCGCGCCCTGCGCGAGGCCTTCTATGCCGGCGCCATCGCGCTTGGCCTGTTCGTGCTGTTCATCGGCCTCAAGACCGACCAGAACATGTCCAACGAACTGGTCGTGGTGCAGCGCTGGGGCCTGCTTGCCGCGGTGGTGATCGCCACCGCCGTCGGACGCTTCCTTTACGTTGCCTACGGCCAGCCCTTCATGGCCAACCAGAAGGTCGCCAACGTGACCACCGGCCTCATGCCGGCAAGCGTGGCATCCCGCTTCTTTACCCTGCCGGCCTTCATCGGAGCGGCGGTCGCCATGGTGCTGCTGTTCGTGTTCAACAGCTCTCTCGCCGGATGGGTTGGGGCAGAGCCGGCCGGCTATCTGCAATTCCTGCGTGCCCTGTCGGTCATCTATGTGCTGGCCTGCGTGATCTATTACTTCCGCGCCTTCATCCATGCCAACTTCACCAAATTGGGCATCTCGGCCCTGGTGCTGTACCCGATCCTCGTGGTCGCCGTGCTGTCGCTCAACGCCTGGTCGATCACCGGAGGGCTGCAGGGTTCGTTGAAATGGGTCGATAATTTCGGCATCCAGATCCTGATCTATGTGATGCTGGCCTGGGGACTGAACATCGTCGTCGGCCTCGCCGGTCTGCTCGATCTCGGCTACGTCGCTTTTTATGCGCTTGGCGCCTATGCCTATGCGCTTCTGGCCACGCATTTCGGCCTGTCGTTCTGGATATTGTTGCCCGCCGCGGGCGCCATGGCAGCGCTCTGGGGGGTGCTGCTCGGCTTTCCCGTGCTGCGCCTGCGCGGCGACTATCTGGCGATCGTGACGCTCGCCTTCGGCGAGATCATCCGCCTCGTGCTGATCAACTGGCGCGAGGTCACCAATGGGTCGGCCGGCATCTCCGGCATTCCCAAGGTCAGCTTCTTCGGCCTGATGACCTTCAACGTGTCGGACCCGAACTACATCGCCAAGGTGCTGAACATCGCCACGTCCAGCGCCTACTACAAGATCTTCCTCTACTACCTGATCCTTGGGCTCTGCCTGTTAACCGCCTTCGTCACCATCCGGCTGCGGCGCCTGCCGGTCGGCCGCGCCTGGGAAGCCTTGCGTGAGGACGAGATCGCCTGCCGCTCGCTGGGCATCAACACCACCACGACCAAGCTCACCGCCTTTGCCACCGGCGCCATGTTCGGCGGTTTTGCCGGCTCCTTCTTCGCCGCCCGGCAAGGTTTTGTCAGCCCGGAATCCTTCGTCTTCCTGGAATCGGCCATTATCCTGGCCATCGTCGTCCTTGGCGGCATGGGCTCGCTGGTCGGCATCGCCGTCGCCGCGATGGTGATGATCGGCGGCACCGAGGCGCTGCGCGAACTCGATTTCCTCAAGCAGGTCTTCGGGCCCGATTTCACACCGGAACTCTATCGCATGCTTCTGTTCGGCATGGCCATGGTCATCGTCATGCTATGGAAGCCGCGCGGCTTTGTCGGCAGTCGTGAACCAACCGCCTTCCTTAAGGAGCGAAGGGCTGTCTCAGGCTCCTTCACCAAGGAGGGCCACGGCTGATGAATGCGACCACGCAAATGAACGACGCCATCCTGCAGGTCGAGCATCTGTCGATGAAGTTCGGCGGTCTGGTCGCCATCGGCGACCTGTCCTTCACCGCCAGGCGCGGCGAAATCACCGCGCTGATCGGTCCCAACGGCGCCGGCAAGACCACGGTGTTCAATTGCATCACCGGCTTCTACAAACCGTCGGAAGGCATGATCACGCTCAACCGGGCCGACGGTTCCAGCTACCTGCTGGAACGGCTGCCCAACCACGAGATCCCGGCGCGAGCCAAGGTGGCGCGCACCTTCCAGAACATCCGCCTGTTCTCGGGCATGACGCTGCTGGAGAACCTGCTTGTCGCCCAGCACAACAAGCTGATGAAGGCTTCGGGCTATACGATCCTGGGCCTGTTCGGCTTCAGCGGTTACCGCAAGGCCTCGGCCGAATCGGTAGAGCTTGCCAAGCACTGGCTGGAGAAGGCCGATCTCGTCGATCGTGCCGACGATCCGGCAGGCGACTTGCCCTATGGCGCGCAGCGGCGGCTCGAAATCGCGCGCGCCATGTGCACCGGTCCTGAGCTGCTGTGCCTCGACGAACCGGCGGCCGGCCTCAACCCGAAGGAATCGGCGGCTCTCAACGAACTGCTGATGGGAATCAAGCATACGACCGGCACCTCGATCCTCTTGATCGAGCACGACATGTCCGTGGTCATGCAGATTTCCGACCACGTCGTGGTGCTGGAATATGGCCGCAAGATCTCCGACGGCAATCCGCAGTCGGTGCGCACCGATCCGCGCGTCATCGCCGCCTATCTCGGCGTCGATGACGAGGAGGTCGAGACCGTGCTCACCGAAGTCGGCGACGAGGACGTCATCGAACAGCTCGATATCGGCCCCGACTCCACGCATGGCCCGGGGACATCGGCGTCGTATCTGGCCGGGCCGGTGAGCGACACCGTCGGCCATAGCGAAGGCGAACGGGTGACCGTGTCGAAAGGCGCCTCGAAGGCAGCGCAGGTCGACGCCCGCGCCGCCACCGTGGCAAGCAGGCCTGTCGCGCCGACCCCGACGCCGGCCAAATCCGCCGCGAAGAAGGCGGCGCCAAGGAAAACGGCCGCAAAGGCGCCTGCCACGAAGGCCGAAGGTGTTTCGAACCGCCTCGCTGCCCCCCGTGGCGGCAAGGCCGACAATCTGACCCGCATCAAGGGCATCGGTACGGTCAACGAGAAGAAGCTCAACGAACACGGCATCTTCCACTTCGACCAGATCGGCGCCTGGAAGAAGGCCGACGTCGAGGCGGTCGAGGCCTATCTCGACTTTGACGGGCGCATCGCGCGCGAGGAGTGGGTCAAGCAGGCGAAGCTGCTCGGTCAGGGCAAGGATACGGAATTCTCGCGCCGCGTCGATGCGGGCAAGGTGGCGACGAGTCATGCTTCCGGCAAGGCCGCGAGCACAGGCAAGCCCGTTCAGGGCAAGCGTGGAGGGGGCAAGTGATGGCCACGACAACGCTGCTCGATATCAAGGGCGTGGAGACCTACTACGGCAACATCCGGGCGCTGAACGGCGTCAATGTCACCGTCAAGCAAGGGGAGATCGTGGCGCTGATCGGCGCCAACGGCGCCGGCAAGTCGACGCTGATGATGACCATCTTCGGGGCCCCACGCGCCCGCACCGGCACCATCACCTTCGCCGGGACCGATATCACCCAGCTGCCGACGCACGAAATCGCACGAATGCGCATTGCCCAGTCACCCGAGGGCCGGCGCATCTTCCCGCGCATGACGGTGATGGAAAACCTGCAGATGGGCGCCAGCCTCGACAACCTCAAATATTACGGCGAGGACGTCGAGAAGGTGTTCACGCTGTTCCCCAGACTGAAGGAGCGGATCGCCCAGCGTGGCGGCACCTTGTCGGGCGGCGAACAGCAGATGCTGTCGATCGGACGCGCATTGATGGCGCGGCCGAAACTGCTGCTGCTCGACGAGCCGTCGCTGGGCCTGGCGCCGCTGATCGTCAAGCAGATCTTCGATGCCATCCGCGAATTGAACCGCACCCAGGGGCTGACCGTGTTCCTGGTCGAGCAGAACGCGTTCGGCGCGCTCAAGCTCGCCACGCGCGGCTATGTCATGGTCAACGGCAATGTGACGATGAGCGGCACCGGCAAGGAGCTGCTCGCCAATCCGGAAGTGCGCGCCGCCTATCTCGAAGGCGGACATCACTGAGTTCAGGAGACTTCCCATGCAAGGCATTCTCTACGAGGAACCGTCGATCTGGCAGTTCTTCTTCGTCACCTGCCTGCTCGGCGGATGGGCGGCATGGATGACCGGCAAGGCCAGCGCCCAGACATGGCGCAGCTTCATCCAGCTGTTTGCCTATCTGCTCGGGCTCGGCATCGGCATCCGCTTCATCCATCACGCGCTGTTCGACGGTACGATGTTCTCGCTGCATTACTATATCGTCGACACAGTCGTGCTGATGATACTGGGCTTTGTCGGCTATCAATACACACGAACCCACCAGATGGTCACACAGTATAATTGGCTCTACGAAAGAGCTTCAATCTTGAGCTGGAAACCGAAAGGTTGACGGTCATCATTAACGCCGCGTCAGGGATGAATCGGCGTGACAAGTGCCTGAAAATCGGCAAACTATGCTTTCTGCGATAAGGGTGGGCATCGCATGAAAGCTTCATCCACGCCCACTCCGTTAATGGGAGCGTTTAAATGAAAAAGTCACTTTTGTCCGCCGTGGCCCTGACCGCGCTCGTCGCGTTCGGCGGCAACGCGTGGGCTGATGTAATGTTCGCCGTCGCCGGACCGATCACCGGTCCGAACGCGGCCTTCGGCGCGCAGCTGCAGAAGGGCGCGGAAGCGGCGGTCGCCGAGATCAATGCCAAGGGCGGAATCAACGGCGAGCAGATCAAGCTCGAAATCGGCGACGACGTCTCCGACCCGAAGCAGGGCATCTCGGTCGCCAACAAGTTCGTCGGCGACGGCGTCAAGTTTGTGATCGGCCACTTCAACTCCGGCGTGTCGATCCCGGCCTCCGAAGTCTACGCCGAAAACAACATCGTCGAAATCACGCCGGCCGCAACCAACCCGAAGTTCACCGAGCGCGGCCTGTGGAATGTGTTCCGTACCTGCGGACGCGACGACCAGCAGGGCAGCATCGCCGGCGGCTACATCGCCGCGAACTTCAAGGATGCCAAAGTCGCCGTGATCCATGACAAGACCCCTTATGGCCAGGGCCTCGCGGACGAAACCAAGAAGGCGATGAACGCCGCGGGCATCAAGGAAGTGATGTATGAAGGCGTCAATGTCGGCGACAAGGACTTCTCGGCGCTGATCGCCAAGATGAAGGAAGCCGGCGTCACCCTGATCTACTGGGGAGGCCTGCACACCGAAGCCGGCCTGATCATCCGTCAATCCGCGGACCAGGGCCTCAAGGCACCGATGATGTCGGGCGACGGCATCGTGACGGACGAACTCGCCGCGATCGCGGGCGACGCCGTCGCCGGCACGCTCAACACGTTCGGCCCCGACCCGCGCCTGATCCCGGCCAACAAGGAGCTCGTCGAGAAGTTCCGCGCGCAGGGTTTCGAGCCGGAAGCCTACACGCTCTACGCCTACGCCGCCGTGCAGGTGGTCGCCGAGGCAGCTGCCGCCGCCAAGACGAACGATCCGCAGGCCGTCGCCAAGGCGATGCATGAAAACGGCCCGTTCCCGACCGTCCTGGGCGATCTCGCCTATGACGCCAAGGGCGATCCGAAGCTGCCGGGCTACATCATGTACGAATGGAAGAAGAAGGACGACGGCAAGTATTCCTGGTTCCCGAAGTCGTAATTCATTCGGATCCGAAACCAAACGATGCCCGGCGCCTCGCGCCGGGCATTTTCTTTGATGCCCGCTGGCGCCGTGACACCCCTGCCAGCGTTCCTTAGCCAGCCGGGAAGATCGCATCCAGGATCGAAATTGTCGCCATTGTTCCGCCCATACGGACGAATGCATGCGAGTGTTGGCCGAATAATTGATTTAAATCGGTTTAAACCAACGTCGATTTTGTTTGCACTGCAGCATTTTCACGCTAATCATTGCCCCGATTTCCCGTCCCTTCCGCTGCTGGAGCCCAGTCCTTGGCCATCACGAAGATCCTCGTCGCTAACCGGTCAGAAATCGCCATCCGCGTCTTTCGCGCGGCCAATGAGCTGGGCCTCAAAACCGTGGCGATCTGGGCCGAGGAAGACAAATACTCACTGCATCGCTTCAAGGCCGACGAAAGCTACCAGGTCGGGCGCGGTCCGCATCTCAAAAAGGACATGGGGCCGATCGAGAGCTACCTGTCGATCGAGGAGGTGATCCGCGTCGCCAGGCTTTCGGGCGCCGACGCCATCCACCCCGGCTACGGGCTCCTGTCGGAAAGCCCCGAATTCGCCGAAGCTTGCGCGCAAGCAGGCATCACCTTCATCGGACCGAAGCCCGACACGATGCGGCGCCTGGGCAACAAGGTCGCCGCGCGCAATCTCGCCATCGAGGTCGGCGTGCCCGTGGTGCCGGCCACCGAGCCGTTGCCTGACGATATGGAGGCGGTCAAGGAACTTGCCAAGACGGTCGGTTATCCGGTCATGCTCAAGGCCTCGTGGGGCGGCGGCGGGCGCGGCATGCGCGCCATCCGTTCCGAGGCCGACCTCGCCCGCGAGGTCATGGAAGGCAAGCGCGAGGCGAAAGCCGCCTTCGGCAAGGACGAGGTCTATCTCGAAAAGCTGATCGAGCGCGCCCGCCATGTCGAAGTGCAGGTGCTTGGCGACACGCACGGCAATGCGGTGCATTTGTTCGAGCGCGACTGCTCGATCCAGCGCCGCAACCAGAAGGTCGTCGAGCGCGCGCCAGCGCCCTATCTCAGCGAGGACCTGCGCCAGGAACTTTGCGGCTACGCGCTGAAGATCGCGCGCGAGACCAGCTATATCGGCGCCGGCACCGTCGAATTCCTGCAGGATGCCGATACCGGCAAGTTCTATTTCATCGAGGTCAATCCGCGCATCCAGGTCGAGCACACCGTCACCGAAATGGTGACCGGCATCGACATCGTGAAAGCGCAGATACACATCCTCGACGGCTTCGCCATCGGCACGCCGGAATCGGGCGTGCCGGCGCAGCGGGACATCCGGCTGAACGGCCATGCCTTGCAGTGCCGCATCACCACGGAAGATCCCGAACACAATTTCATCCCGGACTATGGCCGCATCACCGCCTATCGCGGCGCCACCGGCTTCGGCATCCGTCTGGATGGCGGCACGGCCTATTCCGGCGCGGTCATCACCCGCTTCTACGATCCGCTGCTGGAGAAGGTCACGGCCTGGGCGCCGACACCGGCCGAGACGATCGCCCGCATGAACCGCGCCTTGCGCGAATTCCGCATCCGCGGCGTCGCCACCAACCTCACCTTCCTCGAAGCGATCATCAATCACCCGAGCTTCGCCGACAATTCCTATACGACGAAATTCATCGATACGACGCCGGAGCTGTTCCAGCAGGTCAAGCGCCAGGACCGCGCCACCAAGCTGCTCAACTATCTGGCCGACGTCAGCGTCAACGGCCATCCCGAGACACGCGGCCGGCCGACGCCGAAGGCAGACGCGGCGCCGCCCGTGGTGCCCTATCTCAACGGCAATGTGCCGAGCGGCAGCAAGCAGAAACTCGACGTGCTCGGGCCGGAGAAATTCGCCGCCTGGATGCGCGAGCAGAAGGAAGTGCTGGTCACCGACACGACGATGCGCGACGGCCACCAGTCGCTGCTCGCCACCCGCGTGCGCACGCATGACATCGCCGGCATCGCCGGCACCTACGCGCGGGCGCTGCCGCAACTTCTTTCATTGGAATGCTGGGGCGGCGCCACTTTCGACGTCGCCATGCGCTTCCTCACCGAGGATCCATGGGAACGGTTGTCGCTGGTGCGGGAAGCCGCCCCCAACCTGTTGCTGCAGATGCTGCTGCGCGGCGCCAACGGCGTCGGCTACACCAATTACCCCGACAATGTCGTGCAGCATTTCGTCAAGCAGGCAGCGGCGGGCGGCATCGACCTGTTCCGCGTCTTCGACTGCCTGAACTGGGTCGAGAACATGCGTGTCGCCATGGACGCCGTGGGCGCCGAGGGCAAGCTGATCGAAGCGGCGATGTGCTATACCGGCGACATTCTCGATCCGGCGCGGGCCAAGTACGACCTGAAATATTATGTCGGGCTGGCCAGCGAATTGCAGGCCGCCGGCGCCCATATCATCGCGGTCAAGGACATGGCCGGCCTGTTGAAGCCGAGTGCCGCCCGCGTGCTGTTCAAGGCGCTGCGCGAGGCGACCGACCTGCCGATCCATTTCCACACCCACGACACATCGGGCCTGTCGGCGGCAACCGTGCTGGCGGCGGTGGAAAGCGGTGTCGACGCCATCGACGCGGCGATGGATGCCTTTTCCGGCAACACTTCGCAGCCATGTCTGGGTTCGATCGTCGAAGCGCTGAAGGGCACCGAACGCGATCCGGGCCTCGACCCGCAATGGATCCGGAAAATCTCGTTCTACTGGGAAGCGGTGCGCAACCAGTACGCCGCCTTCGAGAGTGACCTGAAAGGTCCAGCTTCCGAGGTCTACCTGCACGAAATGCCGGGCGGGCAGTTCACCAACCTCAAGGAACAGGCGCGTTCGCTCGGGCTGGAGACACGCTGGCACGAAGTGGCGCAGACCTATCATGACGTCAACCTGATGTTCGGCGACATCGTCAAGGTGACGCCGTCCTCGAAGGTCGTCGGCGACATGGCGCTGATGATGGTGAGCCAGGATCTGACCGTTGCCGATGTCGAGAATCCGGCCCGCGACATCGCCTTCCCGGACTCGGTCGTCTCGATGCTGCGCGGCGACCTCGGCCAGTCCCCGGGCGGCTGGCCGCAGGTGCTGCAGAAGAAGGCACTGAAGGGCGACAAGCCGATCACGGCGCGGCCCGGTTCGTTGCTCAAGCCGGCCGACCTCAAGAAGAGCCGCAAGGAGATCGAGGACAAGCTCGAGCGCAAGCTGTCGGAGTATGAGTTCGCCTCGTGGCTGATGTATCCGAAGGTGTTTTCCGACTTCGTCGCCGCCCAGGAAACCTACGGCCCGGTCAGCGTTCTGCCGACGCCGACCTATTTCTACGGCATGAAATCGGAAGACGAGATCTTCGTCGACATCGAAAAGGGCAAGACCTTGGTCGTGCGCTGCCAGGCGTTCGGCGATGTCGACGACAAGGGCATGGTCACCGTGTTCTTCGAGCTCAACGGTCAGCCGCGGCGTGTGAAGGTGCCCGACCGCGCGCATGGCGCTTCCGCCGCCAAGGCGCGCCGCAAGGCCGAGCCCGGCAATGAGGCGCATGTCGGAGCGCCGATGCCGGGTGTGGTTTCGGCGCTCGCGGTTGCCGCCGGCCAGGCGGTCAAGGCCGGCGACGTGCTGCTCTCCATCGAAGCGATGAAGATGGAGACGGCATTGCATGCCGAGCGCGACGGCACGGTCGCCGAGGTTTTGGTCAAGGCCGGCGACCAGATCGATGCCAAAGATCTGCTGATAGCCTTCAGCTGATCTGCGCCCTGGCCGCGTGGCTGTCCGCATCATGGCGGCAGCCTCGGTTCCTTCATCGATAACAGCTTGACCCGCCGCCCGTGGTCGGGCATCGAACCGGCTCAAATTTGCCGCCGCTGCTTTCCGAGTCGCGGGGCAGGACCGTTCCTTTGGAGAAAAAAATGGCCGACGATATCACCGAGACCAGCCAGACTGTTGCCGCCGGCCAGCTGCGTGCCTTGATCGAGCGCATCGAGCGGCTCGAGGAAGAAAAGAAGACGATCGCCGACGACATCAAGGAAGTTTTCGCCGAGGCCAAGGGCACCGGCTTCGACACCAAGGCAATCCGCACCATCATCCGGCTGCGCAAGAAGGACCAGGCCGAACGCCAGGAAGAGGACGCCATCCTCGATCTCTACATGGCCGCGCTCGGCATGGAGTAAGGCTCACGGCCGGCGCCCGATGCGGTTGCCGGAGATACGGTTCGAACCATGAGCGAATTCGACTTCGGCGGCCGTCGCGCCTCGGAATTCCGCCATCGCGGCTTCTGGTCGCTGTTTGCCGAACGGCATCCGGAAGAAAGAGCCCGGCTGGCGCGGCGTGGGCCCTGGTTCTGGCAGCGCGGGCTGCCGGATTTCGCTTTGGTGCTTTCGATGTATGTCGCGCCGGCGCAGAACCATGTCGGCGTCTTCTTCGGCCGCAACGAGAAGTTCGGCGCCACGGACTCATGGTCGCGGCTGAAACCGTTTCAACCGGCGATCGAGGCCATGCTGAAGCTCAAACCCGAACAGAGCTGTGAGGGGCTCGGCATCAACTCGATGTGGCGGGTGAACTGCTACTCCGAGGACAATTGGCCGGCCATGACCGACTGGCTGGTGAGGGAGTGCTCACGCTTCGAGGAAGCCGTGACCGACGTTCTGGGGCAGAGATAGGTCGCCGGTGATGACGGACTTTTTCCGTACGCGCTGGAGAGGCGAAGCGCCGCTCGACCGCCTGTTCTGGCGCGACACGCTGCTTGTCGGCACCTTGATCAGCGTCGCCTCGTCGGCGCTGGCGCTTGCCCTGCTCGGGCTGAAGCTGCCGCTCTGGCTGGTGCTGATGGTGCATTTCCTGCCTGTGCCCTACAACGTCTTCCTGACCATTGCGGTCTGGCGCACGGCCGAGGCCGGCGGCTTCAAGGCCAACTGATGATGCTTGGCTCGGCGCTTTGGTTGATTGCGACGGCAGTCGCCTGAGCAGCGACACACTTTCCTGGAATTGCTCCATACGAAAAAGGGCGGCAGGAGCCGCCCTTCGCGAGAGATGTTGACGCCTTGCTCAGGCCGCCGGCTCGAATTTCAGCGCCACGCCGTTGATGCAGTAGCGCAGGCCGGTCGGCGGTGGGCCGTCCTCGAAGACATGGCCGAGATGGCTGCCGCAACGAGAGCAGTGGCACTCGGTCCGGACCATGCCGTAGCTGCGGTCAACGGTGTTCTCGACCGAGCCCGGAACGGGATCGTTGAAGCTCGGCCAGCCGGTGCCGCTTTCGAACTTCAGCGTGGATTGGAACAGCGGCTGGTCGCAGCCGACGCAGGAAAAAGTGCCGGCACGCTTCTCATAGAGCAGGGCGCAGCTTCCCGGCCGCTCGGTGCCGTGGTTGCGCATGACCGCGTATTGCTCCGGCGTCAGCCGGGCGCGCCATTCGGCATCGGTGCGGGTGACGGGGTAGGTGTGGGTGTCCATTTGATCTCCTCAGCCTTGTCAGCTCGTTCTTGGTTGCAACCGGATATTCGCCCCAACATAGGCATTTGTTACAGACCTGCCCAGTGCCTGGCATTGTAAGGTCGAATCGCTTGCTAGCTTTCGGCGTCTGTGCTGCCCCTCACCTGCCTGCCGGCATCCTCTCCCCGTACAGTGACGGGGAGAGGGGTGCTCCCGTCGCCGGTTTCGCCAATCGCCGGCATTGCAAGATGGGCATCGAGGCCACGGCCAGCTTCCTTCTCCCCGTCACTATACGGGGAGAAGTGCCCGGCAGGGCGATAAGGGGCAGCGCCAACCTTGTCCTGTATCTCCGACAACTAATGCTTTCTGGAAAGCTGCTTCGTCGCGGCTTCCAGCCCGGCCAGTGTCAGCGGGAACATGCGGCCGCCGAAGATGTCGCGAATCATGGCGATGGAATGCGTAAAGCCCCAATTCCTTTCACTCTCCGGATTCAGCCACACCGCGTTCGGCCATTGCTGCAGGAGCCGGCCGAGCCAAACGCTGCCCGCCTCGGGATTCCAGTGTTCCACCGAGCCGCCGGGGTGGGCGATCTCGTAAGGGCTCATCGAGGCATCGCCGACGACGATGACTTTATAGTCGGGGCCATATTTGTGGATGAGGTCAAACGTCGGAATCACCTCGGCATGGCGGCGGCGATTGTCCTTCCACACGCCTTCGTAGAGGCAGTTGTGGAAATAGAAATATTCGAGCTGGCGGAATTCGGCGCGAGCCGCCGAAAACAGCTCCTCGACGCTCTTGATGTGATCGTCCATCGAGCCGCCGACATCGAAGAACATCAGGAGCTTCACCGCATTGCGACGCTCGGGCCGTGTCTGGACGTCGAGATAGCCGTGCTCGGCGGTGGCGTGGATGGTGCCGGGCAGGTCGAACTCTTCCTCGGCGCCTTCGCGCACCCAGCGGCGCAGACGCTTCAGCGCGATCTTGATGTTGCGGGTGCCGAGTTCGACGGCATCGTCGAAATTCCTGAATTCGCGCTTGTCCCAGACTTTTACCGCGCGCCGGTTGCGGCTTTCAGCTTGCCCGATGCGCACGCCTTCGGGGTTGTAGCCATAGGCGCCGAAGGGCGAGGTGCCGCCCGCGCCGATCCATTTCGAGCCGCCCTGGTGGCGGCCCTTCTGTTCCTTGAGCCGCTGCTTCAGCGTCTCCATCAGCCTGTCGAAGCCGCCAAGCGCCTCGACCAGTCTTTTCTCCTCCTCGGTCAGGTGCTTATCGGCGAGCCGGCGCAGCCATTCCTCGGGAATGTCGGCGAAGTCGACGGCATCCGGGCCGCCGAGCGCCTCGATCCCCTTGAAGACATGCGCGAACACCTGGTCGAAGCGGTCGATATGGCGCTCGTCCTTCACCAAAGCGGCGCGGGCGAGATAGTAAAAACCCTCGACGTCATAATCGACAAGCCCGGCTTCCAGCCCTTCGAGCAGAGAGAGGTATTCCCTGAGCGAAACGGGAACGCGCGCTGCCTTCAGTTCAAGGAAGAAGGGGATGAACATGACTACAACAGATCATACTCGATAAAGCCGGTCCTACGCGCGACGTGGTCGTAGAGCTTGCGCGCGGTGGCGTTGGTCTCGTGCGTCATCCAGTAGACGTTTTTCACCCCGATCTTGCCGGCCTCCTGCTTCACGGCTTCGATGAGGGCCGCACCGATGCCCTTGCCGCGCACATCCGGGTCGGCGAACAGGTCCTGCAGGTAGCAGTTGTTTTTCTCCGACCAGCCGGAGCGGTGATAGAGGTAGTGGGTGAGGCCGACGGCCTTGCCGTCGAGGGTCGCGATAAAACCCTTCGGCTCGAATTCGCCTGTCGTGAACAGCCGCTTCCAGGTGATCGCGTAGACCTCTTCCGGCAGCTTGGTTTCATAGAAGGTCAGATAGTCGGTCCACAAGCGGCGCCAGTCGGCGTGGTCGGATTGCGCGAGCGGGCGGACAACAATCTCAGACATTTCATCTCCTCCGAAGGGTTCTGGCCGATGCTGACGTGCTCTGCGGCCGGCGGCAACGGTCCACATCAGGGGAAAGTGCTATTGCTGCCTTGCTATTGCTGCCGCTTGGCCATGAAGGCCAGCCGCTCGAACAGATGCACATCCTGTTCGTTCTTCAGCAGGGCACCGTGCAGCTTGGGCAGCGCGTTCTTGGCGTCGGCGCGCAAATCCTCGGGCGCGATGTCATCGGCGACCAGCAGGCGGATCCAGTCCAATGCCTCGGAGGTTGACGGCTTCTTCTTCAAGCCCGGCACGTCGCGAATTTCGTAGAACTGGGTGAGGGCGGCGCGCACCAGGTTCTGCTTGATGCCGGGATAATGGACATCGACGATCCGGTGCAGCGTATCGACGTCGGGAAAGCGGATATAATGGAAGAAGCAGCGGCGCAGGAAGGCGTCCGGCAGTTCCTTCTCGTTGTTGGAGGTGATGATGACGATCGGGCGGACGGCGGCGCGGATGGTCTCGCCGGTCTCGTAGACGAAGAACTCCATCCGATCGAGTTCCTGCAGGAGATCGTTGGGGAATTCGATGTCGGCCTTGTCGATCTCGTCGATGAGGAGCACGACCTTCTTGCCAGCCGCGAACGCCTCCCAGAGCTTGCCGCGCTTGATGTAGTTCTTGATGTCGTTGAACCTGACATCGCCGAGCTGGCTGTCGCGCAGCCGCGACACGGCGTCGTACTCGTAGAGACCTTGCTGCGCCCGTGTCGTCGATTTGACATGCCATTCGATGAGGTCGAGGCCGAGTGCCGCCGCCACCTGGCGGGCTAGTTCGGTCTTGCCGGTGCCGGGCTCGCCCTTGACCAGCAGCGGCCGTTCCAGCGCTATCGCCGCGTTGACCGCCACCATCAGATCCTTGTCGGCGACATAGGCCGCCGTGCCTTCGAAACGCATTTTTGCTCCTTGGTTCATTCCGGGAACCGTAAGGAGGCCCTCCGGTCCGCGCAAGGGCGGGCCTGCAAAGGCGATGATGCCGACCGGTGTGGAAAGAGCACCGTCTCTCTGGCGCTTGTGTCACCATCGGCCTATATTGATCGAGGCGGTCTGCGCTTCCCGGCAGGAGACACTTTTCCCCGGGGCCTTAACGATCCTTAGGGAGCTGTCCCTGGGAAGACCCGTGGGTTTTCTCACACGGCGCCCACCTACTTTGTAGGCACCCGGGATCGACCTCTCCACCGGTTGTGTGGACCGTCACTTGTCGCAAGGCGTCCACCCATCCTGGCGGATGATGCGGTGGAAAACGTCGCGCTTGAGACGTCACACAGCTCTGACCTTTTCTACCTTGGCCGCATGACCTCTCCCAAAGACCTGAAAAACCAGCTACGCCTCGGGGCACTCGCTCGCCGCGACGCGCTCGACGAATTCTGGCGGGTCGAGGCCGCGCTCGAAATGGCGGAGACGGCGCGCGACCATCTGGAGATCGGGCCTGGCCAGATCGTCTCCGGTTTCTGGCCGATGCGCTCGGAGGTCGATGTCAGGCCGCTGATGTTCGCCTTGCGTGAGCGGGGCGCACGGCTCTGCCTGCCTGCCATTCTCGACAAGACCACCATCGTCTTTCGCGAACTGGTGCGTGGCGCGCCGATGGTCGACATGGGTTTTGGCACGGTCGGACCGCACGCGGAGGCCGAGGTTCTCGACCCCTCGGTCATGCTGGTGCCGCTCGCCGCCTTCGACGCACGCGGCCACCGCATCGGTTATGGCGCCGGCTATTACGATCGCGCGATCGCGAAGCTCGTCGACAAGGGGCATACGCCCCGGCTGATCGGCATAGCCTTCGACTGCCAGGAAGTGGCGCAGGTTCCGGACGAGAACCATGACGTGATCATCCCGGAAATACTCACCGAGAGCGGGTTGCGCCGCTTCACGCCAAAATTGTAGATAATGGAGGCATGATCTTTTCGCGGATGTCATGCGGCATTTGCTTCGCTGACTTTCGGTGCAGGATCATATGAGACTTCTCTTCCTCGGTGACATGGTTGGAAAAACGGGACGCACGGCGGTGTGGGAACAGCTGCCTGGCCTGATCTCGGACTTCAAACTCGACTTCGTCATCGTCAATGGCGAGAATGCCGCCGGCGGCTTCGGCATCACCGAAGAGATCTTTCGGGAGACCATCGCTGCAGGCGCCGATGTCGTCACCACCGGCAACCATGTCTGGGATCAGCGCGATGCGCTGGCCTTCGCGCCGCGCGAGCAGCGGTTCCTGCGGCCCTCCAATTTTCCCAAGGGTACGCCCGGGCGCGGCTCCGGCGTCTACATCGCCAAAAACGGCGCGCGCGTGCTGGTCGCCAACATCATGGGCCGAGTATTCATGCATCCCGAGCTCGACGATCCGTTCCAGGCCGGCGAGCGTGAGCTTGCAGCCTGTCCGCTCGGCGAGCAGGCCGATGCGGTGATCATCGACTTTCATGCGGAAGCGACCTCGGAAAAGATGTGCTTCGCGCATTTCGTCGACGGCCGCGCCAGCCTGGTCGTCGGCACCCATACGCACCAGCCCACCGCCGATCACCAGATCCTCAATGGCGGCACCGGCTATCTGTCGGATGCCGGCATGTGCGGCGATTATGATTCCTCGCTCGGCATGGACAAGGAGGAACCACTCAACCGGTTCCTGTCGAAAGTACCGAAAGGGCGTTTCGAGGCAGCGACCGGCCCGGCGACCTTGTGTGGGGTCGGTGTCAATATTTCCGATCGTACCGGACTGACCGAGAAGATCGCGCCGTTTCGTCGCGGGCCGAGACTGGAAGAAACGGCTCCGTCGTTCTGGTCGTGACATTGATATAGGCGCGCGCAGTACCTAACTGCCGACGACATCTGCTTCAGATCGTTAAAAGAGGGGACAACGACCTCCATGCAGCTTATCGAATTTCTTGCGCCGCATTTTCAATTCGTTTCCGATCCAACCGCATGGGTCGCCTTGCTGACGCTGGTGGTGCTCGAGATCGTGCTCGGCATCGACAATCTGATCTTCATCTCCATCCTGACCAACAAGCTGCCCGTGGACCAGAGGGCTCGTGCGCGCCGGCTCGGCATCTCGGCGGCACTGATCATGCGCCTGCTGCTGCTCGCCACCATTTCGGTCATCGTCCAACTGACGACGCCGGTCTTCACCGCGTTCGGCCACGGTTTCTCCTGGCGCGACCTGATCCTGATCGCCGGCGGCCTGTTCCTGGTGTGGAAGGCGACCAAGGAGATCCACCACACGGTCGATCCCGACGACCACAAGGACACGATGATGGGAGAGACGCTCAAGATCTCGCTTGCCGGCGCGATCTTCCAGATTCTGCTGCTCGACCTCGTCTTTTCGATCGATTCCATCATCACCGCCGTCGGCATGACCGACGAGATCGCCATCATGTACATCGCGGTGATCGTGGCCGTCAGCGTGATGATGCTGGCGGCGGGTCCGCTGGCCAACTTCATCGCCAAGAACCCCAGCATCGTCATGCTGGCCCTGGGCTTCCTGTTGATGATCGGCATGACGCTGATCGCGGACGGCATGGGCTATCATGTTCCCAAGGGCTACATCTACGCGGCGATGGGTTTTTCGGCGCTGGTCGAGGGGCTCAACATGCTGGCGCGGCGGCGCAAGAAAGCGAAATCCGGCGACGGGCATTAGAGCGCGGACGCCACAGTCTGACGCAACCTTGCCAAACATGGGGTTGCATTCGATCTCGCCCAGAAGGTGTTCGATGACCCGCTTCATCTTATCGTGCCTGACCGCTTCGAAGACGGTGAGCAACGATGGCATGCGATCGGGATGGTCAAAACCGTAGTGGTTCTGCTGGTTGTCCATACCTACCCGGATCGCGAAGCTGAAGAGCGGGTTCGGATTGTCAGGGCTCGGAAAGCGACGCCGCATGAAAGGAGGCGCTATGAGCAGGAAGGACCTTAGCCACGACCAGCGAGACCAGCTTGCAAAGCTGGCCGATTTGCCTGACAGCGAGATTGATACTTCCGATATTCCAGAGGCTCCGGCCGAGAACTGGATACATGCCCGTCGTGGGCATCTTTACCGCCCAATTAAGCAGCCGGTGACCATTCGGCTGGATGCCGACGTGCTCTCCTGGTTCAAGGAACATGTCGGAGGTGGGGGCTATCAAACCGAGATCAATCGCGTGCTCCGCCACCATGTGATCGAACAGGAAAAACGGCGATCCTGAGTCGCTTAACCTGCCGGTACCCCCCTCGGGTGACGATCACCGATGAGGCTCAGGGTCAGGCCCTGCTCCAGCCAGGCCTTGGCGCCGGCGAGCACCAGCGTGAAGCCGCCGGTTGAGCCGACCGCTTCTTTCACCTGCTCGTCGCCATTGCCGGTAAAGCCAAAATTCCCGACTTCGAGGAATGTCGCCTCGCCAGGCATTTCAGTGAAGGTCCAGACCACAGTGGTCGGCGGGTCGCTCCACGTCATGACGATCTTCTTGTCCCGGACGATCTCGCTGACGTCGACGGTCGTCGAGACGCCATACATGCGCCACTCCCACTGAACAGGCTTGCCACCGTCAAGCCGGCCGCTGCCATGGGTGAACCAGAAGCGGGTCGTGATCGCCGGATCGACGATGGCCTCGAAAACATCAGCGACCGGCCGCCGGATCAGCATGGCGGCTTCGGCTGTCGGTGTTTCACGGATTTCCATGGCGATCTCCTTTCGAATACGCTCACCAGGCGTCGGGTTCGCGCACCATATGAATGATGTTGGCCGGATTGGTGATCCAGCCACCACGGAAACCCTCGCCCAATGGCTCGATGGCATCGCAACGCACAACGCCTGCCTTGGCCAGATGATCCGCGGCGCCCGGAAAATCCTGCGTGAAAAGCTCCAGCCAAATCTCGGCCTGGCTCATCATCGGCACTTCGTCGATCCACAGCCGGTTAGGCCCAAGTTCGAAGCCGATCGCCGGCGGCTTGGCGGTGAACGGCTTGAGGCCAACGACGTCGCGGTAGAAGGCGATCGTCGCTTCGTACTGGTGCGACGGCACCTTCATGGCGATGTTGATGCCGCCGGTGATCTTCGCGGTCATGGTTCCCGTCCTTGTTGGGGTGCTGGTTGGCTGGTTCAACTGGCGTTCCGTCATGGCAGGTTGATCTGCCAGGAGACGCCGAACCTGTCGTTCAGCCATGCGAAGCGGCGGCTAAAGCCATAGTTGTCCGGCGGCATCAGGAAGCCGCCTCCCTTCGCCAAGGTTTCGACGATGCGCTCCAGCTCCTGTTCGGAGGAACAGTCGACATAGAGCGAGAACGACGGCGTGAAGGTGAAAGCGTGGTGAACAGGGCTGTTATAGACCGTCACCTCCAGGCCGCAGATGGAAACGCGCGCGAGTTTGAGCATACCTTCCGCGCCGTCTTCACCGGAACCGTAACGTGTGACGTCGAGGATGCTACTGTCGGGAATGGCCTCGCAATAAAGGGTCATTGCCTCTTCGGCCTTGCCCTCGAACATCAGGAATGGCCTTACTTTCGTCATTGCGGGTTCTCCCCTTTTCCTATCGTCGTTCAAACATTGGCCTCGCTGGCGGGTTCGCCCCTCATCTCGCTGCGGTAATAACCGTCGCGCAGATTGATGCCGTATTCGACATAGGCCTTCATGCAGGCCAGCATCTGCGACCAGCCCTCGCAATTCAGGTAGGACTTCTTCAGGCCGACCGCGCCTTCCTGCCAGCCGCTCTCGGCGATGGTGACGAAGGTGCCGCCATCGTCGAGCGGCTCGAAATTCATCTCGATGCGGGTCTTGTAGGCGGGCTTGCCGTCGGTGTCGGTGGCATCCCAGCGCAGCACGATGCGGCTGTCCTTGACCACTTCGTCGACCTCGACCGGCACCTTGCCCCACCAGACGACACCCGAACCGGCAACCAATGGCGCGCTGGCGCCGCCGATGGTGGTGAAATAGCCGCTGAGCTTCTTCGGATTGACGACCGCGTCAAAGACTTCGGCGACCGGTTTGCCGATGCGCCCTGAAACACTGAATCCAAGAGACATATCCACAGCTCCTTGCTTGATCGCGACAACGATATGTTATAGAAACATAACATGTCAAGCCGATCGCAAGACGACAATGTTTTCAAGGCGCTGGCGCATCCGCGCCGGCGCGAAATACTGGATCAGTTGAAAGACGAGCCAAAGACCACCGGCATGCTGTGCGATGCCTTTCCCGCCATCGACCGCTGCACCGTCATGCTGCATCTCAAGGTGCTGGAGGAGGCGGATCTGATCGTTGCGCGTCGTGACGGACGCGAGCGCTGGAACCATCTGAATTCCCTGCCGATCAAGCAGATCCACGACCGCTGGATCAGCCAGTATGCCGGCCACGCGCTCAGCATCATCGACCGGCTGAGGTCCGATCTGGAAGCATAGACAAGGCCGGGATCGCCGTGGCGCGGCGCGGCTGGACGAATTGAGCCGATTTATCTATAAGCCGGCCATTCCGACAAGGAGCGCCGCGCGTCCACCCGGACGCATCAGGGTCGTTCTGAAATTTTGAATTCGAGCCTTTTGCAAAGGCGAGGTGACGCATCTCGCGGCAAGGGGCTCTAGCCGAACACGACAGGGGTGCCATGGCTGGCCATTCACAGTTCAAGAACATCATGCACCGCAAGGGCCGTCAGGACGCGGTGCGGTCGAAAATGTTTTCCAAGCTGGCGCGCGAAATCACCGTTGCCGCCAAGAGCGGGACGCCCGATCCATCGATGAACCCGCGCCTGCGCCTGGCGATCCAGAACGCCAAGGCCGTGTCGATGCCGAAGGACAACATCCAGCGCGCCATCAACAAGGCCTCGATGGGTGATGCAGAGAATTACGAAGCCGTGCGCTACGAAGGGTATGGTCCAGGTGGCGTCGCCGTGATCGTCGAGGCACTGACCGACAACCGCAACCGGTCGGCGTCCAACGTCCGCGCCGCCTTCACCAAGGCCGGCGGCGCGCTCGGCGAAACCGGATCGGTGTCGTTCATGTGGGACCGCGCCGGCGAAATCTACTATCCGGCCTCGGCCGGCAGTGCCGACAAGATCATGGACGCGGCCATCGAAGCCGGCGCCGACGATGTCGAGTCGGACGAGGAAGGCCACACGATCTATTGCGCCTTCGAGACTCTCGGCGAGGTGTCCAAGGCACTTGAAGCCTCGCTCGGCGAGGCCGAATCGGTCAAGGCGATCTGGAGGCCGCAGAACAATGTCCCCGTCGACGAAGAGCGGGCGCAGTCGCTGATGAAACTGGTTGCGACGCTCGAGGACGATGACGACGTGCAAAGCGTGTACGCCAACTTCGAAGTCGATGACGAGACCTTGGCCAAGCTCAGCGCGGCGTGAGTGAAGCCCGATCCGACATGAGCAAAGCTCGGTTGCCCGCCATCCGCATCACCTACTGCACGCAATGCCAATGGCTGTTGCGTGCCGGCTGGATGGCGCAGCAGCTGCTCTCCACCTTCGGCACCGATCTCGGCGAGGTGACGCTGGTGCCGGGCACAGGCGGCATCTTCACCATCTCCTGCAACGATGTGCTGGTCTGGGACCGCAAGCGCGACGGCGGTTTTCCGGACGCGGCTAAACTCAAGCAGTTGGTCCGCGATGTGATCGATCCGGATCGTGATCTCGGCCACGCCGACCGTAAGGCGAAGAGCTGAGATTTTGCTGCGAAAGCAGGACCATCATTTTCCGGGCCGGCGTCCGAAAACAGCACCGATGCCGGCACCGATCGCGATGCCCACGCCGACGCCGAGGGCCGAATCATCCATCGCCGCGCCAAGGGCAGCACCGAGGCCAACGCCGATCGCGATGCCGATGGCCATGGTCGAATAGGGGTCGTTCACGGCTCTTCTCCCGATAATGTTTGCGGCCGCCGCAACGCCCGATGCGGCGGCCCGCAAACATGTCAACGCGAGGCGAACCAGAAGGATGCCATCGCCACGATGGCGGTGACGGTGCGGACGTGGTTCCACATCACCCAGTCCCTGAGAAAGTCGGACCAGACCGCGGCACCATTGCTGCTGGCTGGATCGACTGCGGCCAGTGCATCGTTGAGCGGCACGTTGAAGACCATGGTCACGATCGGGTTGCCGACAAGATAGATAAGCGCGCCGGCGAGTAGCCAGAACGAACCCGGCTGGCTCCAGCCGATGATCGCGCCGGCGACGAGCACCAGGCAGATCAGCCCTGTGCCGAAAAGGGCGGTCATGAACATCGGCGTGATGACGGTGACGTTGATCGAATTCATGGCGGCGATGCCGCCCGCCGCCGGCAGACGGGCAAATGCCGGCATGACGAAATTGGAGAAGGCGAAGAACACGCCGCCGACGACGCCTGCGCCCAGGGCCGCGATGAAGGTGAGGCTGGGGAGAAGTTTGGCGATCATGTCAGTTGCTCCAGATGCCGGTTGCGGCGGTTTCGGTTGCGTAGGCGGAAAAGTCCCTGGGCTGGCGGCCGAGCACGCGCTGGACGCCGTCGGCGAGGGCCTCGTTGCGGCCGTCGAGAACTTGCGTGAACAGCTCGTTGAGCAGCCAGGCGAACTCAGGCGGCAGGTCATGCGCGGCGACCGCCGTGGTGAATTCGTCATGCGAGATACTGACAAAGCGGATATCGCGCCCGGCGGCCCTTGCGATCTCTGCGACCGCGTCGGCGAAACTCAGCAGCCGCGGTCCGGTTAGTTCATAGAGCAGGCCGACATGGTCGGGCTCGGTCAGCGTGACGAAGGCCACTTCGGCGATGTCGTCGGCATCGACAAAAGGTTCGCCGACAGGCCCGACCGGCAGCGCCACCTCGCCCGCCAGCAGCGGCTCGATGAGAAAACCTTCGGAGAAGTTCTGCGAGAACCAGGCGCAGCGCAGGATCGTCCACTCCGCGCCCGAGGCCTTCAGCATCTCCTCGGCGCGCTGGGCCTCGTGCTCGCCGCGCCCCGAGAGCAGCACCAGCCGGGTGACGCCACTGGCCACCGCAAGCCGGGAGAAGACGCCAACGGTTTCGGCGGCACCCGGCACGGCGAGGTCTGGATAGTAGCTGATGTAGACGGCGTCGACGCCATCGAGTGCGGGTCCCCAGGTGGCGGGAACTTCCCAGTCGAAGCGCGGCGCGCCGGAGCGCGAGCCGATGCGTACCGGCACGCCATGCGCGGTCAGCCGCGCCGCGAGACGGCTGCCGGTCTTGCCGGTGCCGCCGAGGATCAGGATTGGTTTGGTATCAGTCATGTCATTTTCTCCGCGTCAAAACATGAGTAATCCTCACATTTGCAAAACGTGATAAACCCTCGTATTTTGTAAGTCAAGTCATTCCCCGCGATTTGCCGAGCGGGTTTGTTGGAGACAGTCATGGACGGCACAGCGGCCAACGATCAGATTGCCTCGCCACGCCGGGCGCCGAGCCAGCAGCGCAGCCGCGAGCGGGTCGAGCGCATGCTGGCCGCCGCCTCGGCGCTGATCGCGGAGCAAGGCAGCGATGCCATGCGCATGGGCGAGGTGGCGGAACGGGCAGAGGTGTCGATCGGGTCGCTCTACCAATTCTTTCCGGACAAGCGGGCGATCGTCTGGGCGCTGGCCGAACGCTACACCGTGGAAAGCCAGGCCTGCATTTCGGCGGCGTTGAAAGACGTCAACGACGCCGAAGGGCTTGGCCGGGCGTTCTCGGAGCTGGTCGACATCTATTACGGGTTGTTCCTGGCCGAGCCGGTGATGCGCGACATCTGGTCTGGTACGCAAGCAGACAAGGCGCTGCGCCAGCTTGAGCTCGCCGACAGCCGGGCCAATGCCGAATTCCTGGTCGCGGTGCTGAAGCGGCTACGCCCCGGCGCCGACCCCGTCTCCCTGGAGACCACGGCGTTTCTCGTCTGGCAGATGGGCGAGGCGGTCATGCGCTTGGCGATCTCGGTCGAGCGGCAAGAAGGCGACAGGCTGGTCGCCGCCTACAAGCGCATGGCGCTGCGGGAGCTGCTGGCCGAGTAGAGAAGCCTTGAACTTCCCATAGTTTTAACATCTGGTGAAGCCGCCAAGGACGGAGCCCCTCTCCCCCGTCACTATACGGGGAGAGGATGCCGGCAGGCAGGTGAGGGCAGCGCGGGCCTGTGATATTTAAGAACAGCTTTATGACGGGGGGAGGGGAAGATGGTTCTGGTCAACAAAAAACCCGCCTCGAAGGCGGGTTCTTGATCTGCGAAAGCCCGATGCGGCTTAGAGGCCGAAACCCTCAAAACGCTTCTTGAACTTCGACAGGCGGCCGCCGCGGTCGAGCAGGGTCTGCTGGCCGCCGGTCCAGGCCGGGTGGGTGGTCGGGTCGATATCGAGGTTCATCGTATCGCCTTCCTTGCCCCAGGTCGAACGGGTCATGTATTCGGTGCCGTCGGTCATGACGACCTTGATGGTGTGGTAGTCGGGATGGATTGCGCTCTTCATGGCTCGGTTCCTGGCTTGCCGGCGCGGCTGACGGGCATAAGCCTGCGTCGATGCGCCTCTTTTTAAAACTCGAAGCCGCAGCTATTGAGGAGCCACGGCTTCTAAAACGGTCGGCGTGCCTATACATCAGCCGGAATTGAATCACAAGGCCGCGGCAAGCGCATATTCAAGGCGCATGAAGCTGAGGCGGCTAGAGGAAACAGCGAGATGGCGCAATCAAGCAGCGCAGACGAGCGCCGACGCTCGCTCAAGCCGCTCAGGCGCCTGTTTCCCTACATCACTGGATATCGCACGCTGGTGGTCGGCGCCCTCATCTCGCTGGTCATCGCAGCGGCAACGACGCTGGCGCTGCCGCTGGCGGTGCGGCGCATGATCGACCATGGTTTCTCGTCGTCCAGCACCAGTTTCATCGCCGAATACTTCGCCGCCCTGGTGGCGATGGCCGCCGTGCTGGCGGCGGCATCGGCCGGCCGCTACTATTTCGTCATCACGCTCGGAGAGCGCGTCGTCGCCGACATCAGACGCGATGTCTTTGCCCATGTGACGACGCTGTCGCCTGCCTTCTTCGACACCGCCCAGTCCGGCGAGATCGTGTCGCGGCTTGCCGCCGATACCACACAAGTCAAATCGGCGGTCGGCGCCACGGCCTCGGTCGCGCTGCGCAACGTCATCCTTGGCCTCGGCGCATTGGCGATGATGGTTGTCACCAGCCCGAAACTGTCCGGCTTGGTCATTGCCGCGATACCGGTCATCGTGCTGCCGCTGGTCGCCTTTGGCCGCTCGGTGCGTCGCAAGTCGAGGCAGGCGCAGGACACGCTTGCCGACGCTACAGCCTATGCCAGCGAACAGATCGGCGCGGTGCGCACGCTGCAGGCGTTCACCAATGAGACACTGGTCACTGGACGGTTTTCGGGTGCGGTGGAAGCGGCCTTCGAGGCGGCGCGGGCCTCTATCTTCGCACGTTCCTTCCTCACCTTCTTCGCCATCTTTACCATTTTCTCCTCGGTCGTTGCGGTGCTGTGGTTCGGCTCGCGCGACGTGCTTGACGGCAATCTGTCGCCCGGCACACTCGGGCAGTTCCTGCTTTATTCGGTGTTCGCCGCCGGCGCGCTCGGCGCGCTGTCGGAAGTCTGGGGCGAACTCGCGCAAGCAGCCGGCGCCGCCGAACGGCTGACCGAGATATTGGCCGAGACACCGGCGATCCAGGCGCCTGCCGATCCGAAGCCGTTGCCTGCGGCCGCCAAAGGCGCGATCATCTTCGATGATGTCTCGTTCTCCTATCCGGCAAGACCCGACCGCGCCGCCGTCCATGGCTTGAGTTTTTCGGTCAAACCCGGCGAGACGGTGGCCATCGTCGGTCCTTCAGGGGCCGGCAAGAGCACCGTCTTTTCGCTGATCCTGCGCTTCTACGATCCCGAAACCGGCAAGATCCTGATCGACGGCGTCGACGTGCGCGAAGCTGATCCGGTTTCGGTGCGCGAGCGCATCGCCATCGTGCCGCAGGATGTCACCATTTTCGCGGCGAGCGCGCGCGACAATATCGGCTTTGGCCGTCCAGGTGCCAGCGAGGCCGAGATCGAGACCGCGGCTAAGGATGCGCTTGCCGACGAATTCATTCTCAAGCTCGAACATGGCTATGACAGCCCGGTCGGCGAACGTGGCGTGACGCTGTCGGGCGGCCAGCGCCAACGGGTCGCCATCGCCCGCGCCATCCTGCGCGATGCGCCGATCCTGCTGCTCGACGAGGCGACCTCCGCCCTCGACGCCGAAAGCGAGACGCTGGTGCAGACGGCGCTCGAGCGGCTGATGCAGGGGCGCACCACCATCGTCATCGCCCACCGGCTGGCGACGGTGCTGAAGGCCGACAGGATCCTGGTCATGGATGGCGGCCGCATCGTCGAGGAAGGCACGCATCAGAGCCTGGTCGCCAAGGGCGGCATCTATGCGCGGCTGGCCAAGCTGCAATTCGAGACCGGCGCCAGCGCCTTCAGGGGCGCGGCTGAATAGCGGGCGCGTTTCGGCCGGCGACTACAGCGTCGCCTCACGCAGTTCCGTATCGTTTGCGCAAATGCTCCGTGAAATACATGGCGTTGAGTTTTTCGCCGGTGGCGCGTTCGAGCAGGTCCGGCGTCGACCAGCGCGACCCCTGCGACCAGATTTTCTCGCGACGCCAGCCGTTGATGGCCGCGAAATTCCCTTTCGCCAGGTCGTCGTCGGCTGAAGGATGTTCGCGCACCAGCGCGGCCCCTTGCTGCGCCGCCATCATCGCGCCCAACGTGTAGGAGGGGAAATAGCCGAAGGCGGCACCCGGCCAGTGCACGTCCTGCATCGGCCCATCGGCCGGATTGTCGATGGTGGAGAGGCCGAGATAGTCGCGCATCTTGGCATCCCAGGCTTCGGGCAGATCAGCCACCTCCAGGCGGCCGGAGACAAGCTCCTGCTCCAGTTCGTAACGCAGGATGACATGCAGCGGATAGGTCACTTCGTCTGCGTCGACACGGATCAGGCCACGCTCGACACGATGCACATGTGGCAGGATATCGTCGAGCGACCAGGCTTCGCCGAGATGCTTTTCCACCACCGGCAGCGCCCAGCGCCAGAAGGCGGGATTGCGGCCGATCTGCTTTTCGACGAACAGGCTCTGGCTTTCATGCACGGCCATGCCGCGGGCCTTGCCGAGCGGCCAGTGCGACCATGCCTTGGGCAGGTTCTGTTCATAGAGCGCATGCCCGGTCTCGTGCAGCACGCCCATCAGCGCCGACAGGAAATCCGATGTCTTGTAGCGGGTGGTGATGCGCACGTCGCTGGGCACGCCGCCGCAGAACGGATGGTGCGACACCGACAGCGAGCCGTGGGTCAGGTCGAAGCCGACCGCGGCCATCATGGCAAGGCCGAGTTCGCGCTGCCGGTCGATCGCATAGGTGCCCGAAAGCGGCTTCAGCGGATGCTTGCGCAGCCGCGCTTCCTGGATCGCCAGCGCCTCAGGCACGAAGCCTTTGAGGAAGGCCTTCAGGTCGGCGAAGACAGGAGTGATGTCAGCCGTGCGGTTGCCAGGGTCGAATTGCTCCATCAGCGCGTCATAGGGGGCAAGGCCTAGCACGTCGGAGCGCAGGGCCGCCTCTTCGCGCACCAGCGCCACCACGCCCTCGAGCGCCGGCTGGAAGCCAGCCCAGTCGTTCTTGGCGCGCAGGTCGCGCCATAGCTGCTCGCAACGCATGCGCGCCGTCGTCTGGCGTTCGACGAACTCGACCGGCAGGCAGGTCAGGTTGGTGTACTGCCGCCGCAGCTCGGCGAGAGCCGCCCGCTGCTCATCGTCCAATGCCTCGCCTTCAGCGGCGGCGATCCAGTCCGATATTTCCGGTGCGGTCGCCCTGGTGTGATACATGCCGGCAAGGGCCGCCATCGCCTCGGCGCGCTTCTCGCCGCCACCGACGGCCATGTGGGTCGCTTCATCGGCGCCGAGGATGGCCAGCGCATGTTCAAGCGCTTCGAGCTTGTGGCCGAGGTCGTCGAGTTTGTGAAAGGACATGGCGGCTTCCGTGATTGAGGACGGCGCGAAAAGACACCAACGCAAAAGCATTGGCAACCCTCGGATACCATCCGGCGGATGCAGCTTGCGCAGGCGAGGTCGAGCATGAAATGCTGCCGGCGACGCATGAAGGGGAGCAGAATGATCGGCAACATCCTGGTCGGGCTGGTGGCCTTGATCCATGCCTACATCGTCTATCTCGAGATGGTGCTTTGGGACACGCCGCGCGGGCACAAGACATTCCGCCTGACGCCGGAATTCGCCAGCGCCTCCAAAGTGCTCGCCGCCAATCAGGGCCTTTACAACGGCTTCCTCGCCGTCGGCCTGATCTGGGGGCTTTACCTCGGCTCCGCCGGTTTCCAGGTCAAGGTCTTCTTCCTGGCTTGCGTGGCCGTTGCCGGTCTCTATGGCGCGGCGACGGTCGGCCGCAAGATCCTGTTCATCCAGACCGTTCCGGCGGTGGTCGCCCTGATCGCGGTCTGGCTCGGTTGGTAGATGGGCTGGCGAGGAAAAAGGACGCCCGCGGGATTGGGGTCCCGAAGACGCCAGTTGGTCCCTTCCTCTGGGACGCTTCCAGGCAGATGGCCTCAGCCGTTCGGATAGTTTCCGCCGTCGGAGCCGTCGCCCATCAGGAAACCGGTGCCGGTATCGACCCTCAGTCGCTGGTCGACATTGTCGAGCCGGCGCAGCAGGTCATGGTATTGCGCGGCCGGTATCCTGCCGTGATCCGACGCGGCTATCTTCTCGGCGGCCTGACCGATGCGGGCCGTTCGCATTTCCAGGCGCTCCGCGACGGCCGGGGTGATGTTTTTGGCCCGCCTTGCGTCGGCGATGCCCTGGTGGACACCTTGAACCTGCTGAACGAGCGCCTCGACACGCGGACCCGTCATGTCGGTCGGGTCGGTCGCGTCGAGAGCGCCCTTGTGATGGCCCGCGGCATAGGCGCCGGCAAGCGGGGCGGCGACCAGAATTGCGGCAAGGATTGCAGTCTTGAGAGATGCTGAAGAGCGCATGACGGCGCCTCCTTTTGCTGGGAAGGGAGCGGTCTTGCCGCTCCGCGTTCCGGACGTGGGCCGTCCGGTTCCGTCGCGTCGCGATGTGAGAGGCATCGCCGGCGGTTCCCGGCCCTGGGCAGCAAGCTAGGAGTGCCTCGGCGCGAAGTGTAATTAAAAAAAGATAATCTTTTCAGGCCTTGCCGGCCGATCCCTGCGCCCTAGAGTTGAGCCGACGAACAATTTCGCGTGAGTTCGCGTGATGATGGATCAACGTTCGGTGAGCTTCAATTCAATGCGGCGGTTCTTGTTGCGCGCTTCGTCGGTGTCGGCGGGATCGAGCGGCTGGAACTCGCCGAAGCCGGCGGCGACCAGCCGGTTGGCTGGCACGCCGTTCTCGATCAGGAACTTGACCACCGAGGTCGAGCGTGCCGTCGACAGTTCCCAATTGTCGCGGTAACGGCCATTGCCGGACAGCGGCTTGTTGTCGGTGTGGCCGTCGACGCGCAGCACCCAGTTGATCTCCGGCGGGATCTCCTTCTGCAATTCGATGATGGCGTCGGCGAGTTTCTTCATCTCGACCTTGCCGGCATCGTTGATCACTTCGGAGCCGGTCGGGAACAGCACTTCCGACTGGAACACGAAGCGGTCGCCGACGATGCGGATGTTCTCGCGATCGGCGAGGATTTCGCGCAGGCGCCCGAAGAAATCGGAGCGGTAGCGGTTCAATTCCTGCACGCGCTGCGCCAGCGCCACGTTCAGGCGACGGCCGAGATCGGCGATCTTGGTGTTGGAATCGCGGTCGCGCGTTTCGGAGACGTTGAGGGCATCCTCGAGCGCGCCGATCTGCTTGCGCAAGGCCGCGATCTGCTGGTTGAGGATCTCGACCTGGCTCAGCGCCTGCTGGCTGATCTGGCGCTGGCTGTCCAGTTCGCCGCCCAGCTCGGCGGCACGCTGGTTGGCGGCGTCGCCGGCGCCGGCACCTTGTGCCAGCAACTGTTCGAGCCGGCTCTTTTCCGCCTGAGCCGCCGACAGCGACGCCTGCAGATTGGCGAGCGAATCCTCCTTGTCCTGCGCCGTCGAGCGCTCCAGCGCCAGAAGCTGGGTCAGTTCGTTGATCTGCGAATTGAGGCGCGACAGCGCCGTGTCCTTGCCGGAGATTTCGCGGCCGAGCAGGAACTGCGCCAGCACGAAGACGGTGAGCAGGAACATGATGGCGAGCAACAGGGTCGACAGCGCGTCGACGAAGCCAGGCCAATAATCGATGCGGCGATCGGTACGCCGGCCCCTGGCAAGCGCCATGCTAGTGCACCCCGGGCTTCTTCAGCGCGTCGGCGATCTTTTCCAGCGTGTTGCGCATCGCCTTCTGCTCGTCGGACTGGGCCTCGACCCAATCGCGCATGATCTGCTGCTCGGAACGCATGTTCTTGACCAGGCCGGAAATGCCGTCGGCGAGATTGGCCATGGCGGTGGCGACGCGCGGGTTGGAGCCGCCGCCATTCTCCTGCATGCTGCGCAGCCGCTCCGACAACAGGCGGATTTCGTCGGAGGGTTCGGTCCTGGCCGCGTCGGAGACGACGATGTCAGACGACAGGTCGGTGACCGAGGACAGCCAGTTTTCGAGTTCGGTGTAGAAGCGCGTCTGGGCGCGGCCGGCCTGCAGGTCGAGGAAGCCGAGCACGAGCGAGCCGGAGAGGCCGAACAGCGAGGACGAGAAGGCGGTGCCCATGCCGGCCAGCGGCGCCGACAGGCCCTGCTTCAGCGAATCGAGCACCGCCGCGGCATCGCCGGTGCCGGGATCGAGAGACTCGATGGTCTCGCGGATCGAGCCGATCGTATTCAACAGGCCCCAGAAAGTGCCGAGCAGGCCGAGAAACACCAGCAGGCCGACCAGGTAGCGCGAGGTGTCGCGGCTTTCGTCAAGGCGCGTGGCGATGGAATCCAGCATTGTGCGCATCGATGAGGTCGAAAAGGCCATCGACGACGAGCGGCCGATCATCGCCTTCATCGGCGCCAGCAGCACCGGTTCCGTGGTCTCCGAGCCGGCGCGGAAGGAGTTGACCCAGCGCACCTCGCGAAACAGCCGCCCGACCTGCGTGAAGGCCAGCAGGATACCGACGACGAGCACGCCGACGATGAGGCCATTGAGGCCGGGATTGGTGACGAAAGCGGTGGTGACCTGGCGGGTCAAGATGGCGGCGATGAAGGCGACGATGGCCAGGAAGATGACCATGGTGAGCAGAAAGACCTGCGGACTCGACAATTTGTGTGGATCGTAGACCAGTACGTCGGAGCGCCTGCCCATGCCGAAGGATCTGAGAAAAGCCATCCGTGCCCCGTTTCCGATGCCGCTGCCGCCGATCACGTAGGTGGCGACTCTAAACGGAATTGTGACCAAATTGAATGGTGCTTGGCAATATTGCCACAGGTAGCCTTAGGAGCCGGCGCCTCAAAGGCGGTTGATGACCAGGCAGTCGACCATGGCCGCCAGATGCAGACCGGCGCCGGTGACGACGAAGCCGTGCCACAGGGCGTTGTGGAAGCGCAGCGCCTTCCAGGCGAAGAAAATCACGCCGCAGGAATAGACGACGCCGCCGGCGACGATGAGCATGATCGACGTGGTCGGCAGCGTCTCGACGAGCGGTTTGACAAGGATGACGCCGCTCCAGCCGATGGCAAGGTAGAAGACGATCGCCAGCCTGTCGAAGCGGCCGGGGAAAAACACCTTGATGGCAATGCCCGTTGCCGCCGCGGCCCAGACCAGAACAATCATCCAGCGCGCCAGCGGCGAGTTTCCCAACTGGGCGAGGAAGGGTGTGTAGGTGGCGGCGATCAACAGATAGATCGCGGCATGATCGAAACGCCGCAAGATCCACTTCGCGGGCGAGGTCACCGGCCACAGATTGTAGGTCAACGATACCGACAGGACGGTGAGCAGCGAGACGACATAGAAGACGGCGGCGATGTATTCGCCGGGCCCGACCCGGAAGGCGGCGAGCGCCAGCAGCGCCGAGCCGGCCGTGATCGCCAGCACGATGCCCACCGCATGGACGATCCCGTCGGCGATCATCTCGGCGCGCGAATAATGCCAGCGTCCGATGAACGGAATCTCGATCTGTGGCGGCGTGTTGATCATCTATCGTCCTAGCGTCACCCTTTATCTGGGCAACCGCCGGACAGTATTTCAAGCTTTGTTTGCGGTTTTGCGACTGCGGCCGTTCAGCGCGGCGGGAGCGGCTTTTTCACCGTCTTCAGCAATGCGCGCTGGATGATCTCATTGCCGGCGACGACCGTGCCGGTGTCGAGCATATCCTGTCCGCCATCGATGTCGGAGGCGAAGCCGCCCGCTTCGCGGATCAAGAGCAGGCCGGCGGCGATGTCCCAGGCCGACAGGCCAACTTCCCAGAACCCGTCCATGCGCCCGGCGGCGACATAGGCAAGATCGAGCGAGGCGGAGCCCATGCGGCGGACGCCGGAGACCTCGGCCATGACGTTGCGCAGCTCGACCAGGAAATTGCCGTGGTGGCCGCGGCCGAGATGCGGCACGCCGCAGCCGATCACCGTGTCGACAAGCTTCGTGCGGCCGGCGACGCGCAGGCGGCGATCATTCATGAAGGCGCCGCCGCCGCGCTCGGTGGTGTAGAGCTCGTCCATGGCAGGATTGTAGATGACGCCGGCAACGATCTGGCCCTGGCGCTCGAGCGCGATGGAGACTGCGAAAAGCGGAATGCCGTGGAGGAAATTGGTGGTGCCGTCGAGCGGATCGACGATCCAGCGGTGCTGGCTGTCGTCGCCGGCGACGGCGCCGCGCTCTTCCATCAGAAAGCCGTAGCCCGGGCGTGCCTTCGACAATTCGGCAAAGACGATGTCCTCGGCCTTGCGGTCGGCCTGGCTGACATAGTCGCCGGGCCCCTTCATCGAAACCTGCAGGTTCTGGACCTCGCCGAAGTCGCGCGACAGCGAGCGGCCGGCCTTCATTGCGGCCTGGACCATGACGTTGAGGAGGGCTGAGCGTGCCATAGTGCTTCTTCCTGGTGCGGCGCTTTAAACTCTGTCTCGATGCATGCCGGTGACCCAAATCCGGGGCCACTTCTGGGCGGCACGCATCAGTCGGCGCGGCGCACGTAAGTGATTTCGTTGGTGTCGACGATGATGCGTTCGCCGGCGCCGATGAAGGGCGGCACCAGCACGCGAATGCCGTTTTCCAGCACCGCCGGCTTGTAGGAGGACGCTGCGGTCTGGCCCTTCACCACGGGATCCGCCTCGGTGATGGTCAGCGTCACATAGTCGGGCAGCGAAATGCCGATCGGCCGTTCCTCGTAGAGCTGAACCGTCACCATCATGCCGTCCTGCAGGAACGCGGCGCGGTCGCCGACGAAATCCTTGTTCAGTTCGAGCTGCTCGTAGCTTTGGGTGTCCATGAACACCAGCGCGTCTTCCTGCTCGTAGAGAAAGGAAAAATCCTTCAGGTCGAGCCGGATCTGCTCGACCGTCTCGGCCGAACGGAAGCGCTCGTTGAGCTTGGTGCCGTTGATGAGGTTCTTCAGTTCGACCTGGTTGTATGCGCCGCCCTTGCCGGGCTTGACGGTGTTGGTCCTGACCGCCACCCAGAGGCCGCCATCGTGTTCGATGACATAGCCGGGACGGATTTCGTTGCCATTGATCTTGGCCATGATGATGGGATCCGGGATGCTGCCAACGGCCAGGCCGTTGGTATGGGATGTTCGCCGTGACAAGCGATTTAAGGCTCCAAGACCACAAATCGCCCGGAGAGGCAAGGGAGGGCGGGTCGGCTCCGGCCGGCAAGCCGGCGTCAGGTCTCGACCTCCAGGACATCGCCGACGGTCTTTTCAATGGCCTGCGCGGCCGTTGCCAGGCGGTTGAGGTGCGGAGAGCGCAGGGCCACCACCTGCAATGAAAGATCGAGATCTCCGGTATCGACAAGCGCGAGGTCGTCGGGAAGTCCGCGCGCGGCAAGCCGCGACGGCATGAGGCCGAGGCCGTGTCCCCGACGTACCCATTCCATCTGCATCGCCGGGTCCTGAATTTCCGCCGCTATAACGAGCCGATGCCGTTCGCCGCCCAAAATGGCCAGGAGCCTCTGACGCGCGTCGCAAGGCTCGGGACTAAGCACCCAGGGCCTGGAAGCCCAGGCGGCGTCCGTGAGACGGGGTTTGGTGGTGCCAGCCGGCGCTATGATGGCGAGGCGTTCCGTGCCAAGCGCGTCCGGGCCTTGATGATCGGCGGATCGCAGAACGATCGCCATGTCGAGTTGGCCGCGTTCGAACTGCTCGATCAGCTCCGCGCTCCAGCCGGTCTTGAGCCGCAAGGATATTTTTGGAAACGCCCCAGCCGCGCTGGCTATACCGCCCGCAACGCCCGCGTCGGACAGGCCATGTGCCAGGCCGACACGCAGCACGCCTTGCGGCTCGGTGTCGGCGGCGAAGGCTTTCAGAGCCTCGACCGAAGCCAGTATGTCTTTCGCGCGCTCCAAGACCTCCAGTCCCGCCGTGGTCAGGCGCGGCGGCTTCTGCCGGCGATCGAGAAGCGTCGTCCCGAGCATATCCTCCAGTCGCTGCATCTGACGCGTGACGGCAGGCTGCGTCAGAGGCAGGCGGCGGGCCACGCTCTGGATCGAGCCCTCCTCGGCGAACAGGACGAGCGTGCGTAATTCCTCCAGCATTTCCAACATTGCTCCAAATGCATAATTATCCTGATTATTATGAATTTGAAATCAGGACCAAGGCAAGCGATTTTCCTTTCCATGAGCTCCAGACGGAAAGGAAAGACAATGAAGGCCATCGAACTGCAGCACCCGGGCGGCATCGACAACCTCAGGCTGGTCGAGCGGCCAATGCCGGAACCCGGGCGCCAGGAGATGATCATCAAGGTCAGGGCAACCGCGCTCAATTACCGCGACGTGGAAATCGCCCGTGGCATTTACCACACTGCCTTTGCGCTGCCGTTGGTGCCGCTTTCGGACGGCGTCGGCGAAGTGGTTGCGGTTGGCGCCGAAGTGACCCGCTTCAAGGTCGGCGATCGTGTCTGCGCCACATTCTGGCAGCGTTGGGTCGGCGGCAGTTTCGCCATGGCTGAGCCCTCCTATCAACGGGGCGGCCCGATCGACGGGTTGCTCAGCGAGTTCGCCAGGCTGGATGAACAGGCGGCCGTCCTTGCGCCGGAGCACCTGAGCGATGTCGAAGCCGCGACGCTGCCTTGCGCCGCCGTGACGGCCTGGCATGCGCTGTTCAGCGAAGGCCGGTTGAAGCCCGGCGAGACGGTGCTGAGCCTGGGCACAGGCGGCGTCTCGCTGTTTGCGGTGCAGTTTGCGGCTGCCGCCGGGGCACACGTCATCGTCACGTCGAGCAGCGACGACAAGCTCACACGCGCAAAGGCGCTTGGCGCCCATGACGGCATCAACTATCGCAGCGACCCGGATTGGGCGTCGGCCGTGCTGGCGCTCACCGGTGGGCGTGGCGCCGATCACATCATCGAAGTCGGCGGCCCGCAAAGCTTCGCCCAGTCGCTGAGGGCTTCGGAGCGCGGTGCCCAGATCAATGTGATCGGCTATCTCGGCGGCAGCGAGGGTGCAATCAATCCGCTCGACATCTTTCGCCGCCAGGTCCGGGCACGCGGAATTCCGGTCGGTTCACGCGAATCCTTCGAGGCGATGAACCGGGCCCTCGCCGTCAACCGGTTGAGGCCGGTGATCGACAAGGTCTTGCCGTGGCGGGAGGCAGCCGGCGCCTTCCGCCATCTCGAACGCGGCTCGCCCTTCGGCAAAGTCGTCCTGGATCACATGCAATGAGCGCGCGCTGTCCTCAGGGCAGGCGGTTCGCCTTCTGCAGGGCCTGCTTGGTCTGGTCATCGCTCAGCCCTTGCAGGAAATCGTCCATCTCCTGATCGATGAGGCCGGCGCGGCGGGCAACGATATACCAGGCGCCGGCGAGCACCAGGTCCGGATCGGTGCCGATGCCTTGCATATAGAGTTTTGCCAGGCGGTTCTGGGCCGCGACATTGCCGCCTTCGGCGGCCTGTTTCGTCCAGCCGAAAGCCGATTTCAGGTCGCGCGCGCCGCCGCGGCCCTCGATCATCCAGGCGGCGAGATCGATCTGCGCGGTGTCGTAGTTCTGACGGGCGGCCTGCGCCAGCAGCCGCCGTGCCTGTGCATCGTCGCGCGGCTTGCCGCCGACGCCGTTGGCATAGATCTGCGACATGGCGTATTGCGCGTCGGCGAGACCGGTCGCGGCAGCGCGCTCATAGTAGGAAACCGCCTTGGCCAGGCCGGCGTCGCCGGGATCCTGCTGGACCAGCATCTGCGCGAAATTGAATTGCGCCAGCTGGTTGCCGGCTTCGGCGGCGGCCTGCATTAGGGCATAGGCTCCCTTCGCGTCCTTCTTGACGTAACGGCCATCGAGCAGCATCAGCGCATATTGGAACTGCGATTCCGGCACGCCCTGCTCGGCGGCAAGCGCGTACCATTTGGCGGCCTCGGCGGAGTTCAACGGCACACCCAACCCACGCGACAGGATCTCGGCCACCAGCGTCTGCGCCGCCGGGTCGCCGTTCTGGGCACGGACCAGGGCCAGATTATAGGCGGTCTTGTAAAGCCCGCGCTGGAACGCGCCATAGGCGGCGTCCGCCGGCTTGGCGCCGAAGCGGTCGGGATTGACGCTGTCGACCGAGGGCAGCGGTGCGGGCTCCGCCGTGGTGGCGGGCTGCGGCAGCTGGTTTTCGATCGGCTTGTCGGTGTGCATGCCGGTTTCAGGCTTGCGCTGCGGCAAGGGTATAGTTTCGGCGGCGGCGGCCTGGATCATCACCGCCGCAAGCAGGGCCTGAAGGGAAAGCCTTGCCAGGGACACGTCAATCCTCGAAGCGCGGCGCTGTGTCGTCGAGCAGGGCATTGGCCCGGGCGATCGCCACCTTCGGATCGACGCCGTCGGCGAACACGGCGCTCGACAGCGCGACGAATTCGGCGCCGGTGGCGGCCACCGTTTCGACGGAGGCAAGATCGGAACCGGCCTCGACGATGCAAGGAATCTGGATCATCTGCGCCCACCATTGCCCCAATGACAGGTTGCGCGGATGCGGCTCAGGCTTGTTGTCGTAGCCGAAGCGGCCGAAGAAAATGTAATCGGGCCTGGCTTCGCCGAGCTCCAGCGCGTCGTCGCGGGTCTTGGCACCGCCGGTGCCGACCATCATTTTCGCCTGGAAATGCTCGATCGTCTCGGCGAGTTCGGCCTTGGAGACCTCGACATGGATGCCGTCGGCCTGGACCCGGCCGGCGATGCGGGTGTCGCCAGCAATGATGACCGCCACGCCCGCGGCCTGCGCGGCCGGCACGACCTGTTCGGCAAAGGCCTGGAAGGAGGCCTCGTCCATGCCGTTCTCGGGCAGGATCAGCGAGGCGATGTCGCCGCCGTCGAACGCGGCCGCGATGCGGGCGGCCGGCACGCCGGGTGGCGCGATCAGTACGATGCGGCAGCGGTTGGGAGGCGTGGCGTCATTCATGGTTCTTCGATCCCGGGTTTCGCCTATGCCGGGCGAAGATGGTTGGATTGCGGCATAGAGCAAACTGCCCGCTTTGAACAGGCGGACAGCCAGGATCGGATTTTTTGACCGCCGGGTAGCCGGCGTGCCGCCTTACTTGATCGGCTGCGGGCTCGCGGCGGACGGTCTCGATTTCCACAATGTCCAGCCGAGGTTCATGCCGGCGGCTGCGATCAGGATGGCGGCGGCGCCGACGACCTGGCTAAGATGCAGCCGATGGCCGAAAGCGATGACATCGACCAGGATGGCAACGACCGGATAGATGAAGGACAGCGACCCCTGCAGATGCGTCGGCAGCTTCTGGATGGCGCCGTACATCAGGATGTACATCACGCCGGTGTGGACGATGCCGAGCGTTGCCAGCATGGCCCAGCTCCATGGGTCGGCGGGAAGATGCGAGAGATTGGCGAAGGGCGCCAGCATGACGACGCCGACGCAGACCTGGATGAGCGCGATCAGATGCGGCGGCGTGCCCTTGAGCTTCTTGGTGACGATGGCCGCGACAGCCCAGAAAAAGGCGGCGGCCAGGGCCATCAGGATGCCGGCGAAATAGTTCGTGCCGACATCGCCGGCGTCTGGGGCGGCCCCGACGATCAGCACCATGCCGGCGAAGGCGATTGCCAGCCAGGTCAGCTTGGTCAATGTCAGCCGCTCGGCGAACAACAGCGCGCCGAAGCCGACCAGCATGAAGGGTTGCGTGTTGTAGACCGCGGTGGCGATCGAGATGGAGGCGCGTGAGAATGCGCTAAACAGGAGCAGCCAGTTGATGACGATCGCCGCGCCCCCAAGTGCTGCGAGGCCGACGATGCGCAACGACAGCCTGTTGCGCAACAATCCAAGCGAAGCGCAGATGATGAGCAGCGTCAGCGCGCCGAACGCGCAGCGCCAGAACACTACATCCATGATCGGCTGGCCGGACATGATGACGAACCATCCGATTGTTCCCAGGATCGCCATTGCGGCCGACATTTCGACCGTGCCACGTACCGTATCGTTCATGATAAGCCTCTGAACCCGTTGAGCCAGCATAATCTCATGTGACGCCGAGGCTTTCCATCCCTTCAGAAAGGCTATATGAGGAAGTGACCTAATTATATTAGGCATCTGCTCGAATCTGCGAGAAAAAGAAATGCTGGACGATCTCGACCGAAATCTCCTCGAAATCCTGGTCAGGGATGCGCGGACCTCGCTGAAGGATCTGGCGGCCCAGGTCGGGCTGTCGTCGCCGAGCGTTTCGGAGCGCTTGCGGCGGCTCGAGGAGCGCGGCGTCATCCGGGCGTTCACCGTCGAGATCGATCCGCTGGCGCTCGGCTATACGCTGCAGGCGATCGTGCGGATCAAACCTTTGCCGGGCAAGCTGCACATCGTCCAGAAACTGATCGAGGAGATTGAAGAGTTTGGCGAATGCGACAAGGTGACGGGAGATGACTGTTTCGTCGCCCGGCTGTTCGTGCGCTCGATCGGCGACCTCGACGGCATTCTCGACCGGATCGCCGACAAGGCCGAGACCAGCACCGCCATCATCAAGGCACAGCCGATCCGGCGGCGGCCGCCGCCACTGGGGTTGCCGTCGGGCTCATAGGCTTGACACCCCGAGGCCATGGTGGAAAGGCGCGGCCAGTCCACCAAATGTCAGTCTTCCGCCAGATGGCTGTCCGAAAGCGAGAAAAACATGGCGCAGAACATCTACGATCAACCGGAATTCTTCGCGGGCTACAGCCAGCTTGGCCGCTCGGTCGAAGGCTTGGACGGTGCCGCCGAGTGGCCGGCGCTGCGCGCGATGCTGCCTGATGTCACGGGCCTGAGGATCGTCGACCTCGGCTGCGGCTTTGGCTGGTTTTGCCGCTGGGCGCACGGGCAAGGGGCGCGCGATGTCCTTGGGCTGGACCTGTCGGAGAAGATGCTTGCCCGGGCCAGAGCTGCCGGCCCGGACACGGGCATGAGAGAGCCGACCTCGACCAGCTCAGCCTGCCGCGGGCCAGCTTCGACCTCGCCTACAGTTCGCTCGCCTTGCACTATGTCGAGGATGTCGAGCGCCTGTTCGGGACCGTGCATCAGGCCCTGTCGCCCGGCGGCCATTTTGTCTTCTCGACGGAGCATCCGATCTACATGGCGCCGACCAATCCCGGCTGGTCGATCGATGGCGAGGGGAAAAAGACCTGGCCTGTCGACCGGTATCTGGTGGAAGGGCCGCGCAAGACCGACTGGTTGGCCAAGGGCGTGGTGAAACACCACCGCACCATCGGCACCACGCTGAACACGCTGATCGGGACGGGTTTCACGATCGAGCATGTCGAGGAATTCCGTCCGACGGACGCGCAGATCGCGGCCATGCCGGGTCTTGCGGAAGAGCTCGAGCGGCCGATGTTCCTGCTGGTTTCGGCGCGCCGATAGCTATTCGAAGCCCGTCGGCCAGGCGCGTCGCGGCCAGCCCATATTTGCGGTCGCCGGGCACGCGATTCTGGGCTATTCAGGCGTTGATCCGCTTTCCCTCCAGACCAGTCCCTCCCCATGTCAGGCCTGCTTCTCGATCCGTGGTTCTACGCGGCCGCCGTCCCGGCGGTCATTCTGGTCGGCCTGTCGAAGGGCGGCTTTGGCGGCGCCGTCGGCTTCGTCGGCGTGCCGCTGATGGCGCTGACCATGCCGCCGGTGCAGGCGGCCGCCATCCTGCTGCCGATCCTGTGCCTGATGGACATCGTCTCGGTGTGGACGTGGTGGGGCGTATACGATCGCAAGATGCTGGTCGACATGATGCCGGGCGCCGTCATCGGCATCGGGCTTGGCTGGCTGACGGCGGCACTCGTCACCGAGGAAGCGGTGCGGCTGATCGTCGGCGCCGTCGCCATTATCTTCGTGCTGCGCTGGCTTTACCTGCAGTTTCGTCACGGCTCCGACCATGCCGCCGCACCCAATCGCGTGGCGGCGGCCATATGGGGCACCGTCGCCGGGTTTACCAGCTTCGTTGCCCATGTCGGCGGACCGCCCTTCCAGGTCTATGCCTTGCCGATCCGGCTCGACCCCAAGGTGCTGTCGGGCACGGCGGCGATCTTCTTTGCCGCCACCAATGCGCTGAAGCTCATCCCCTATTTCGCGCTCGGCCAGTTCGATACCGCCAATCTGACGGCATCGGCGGTGCTGATGCCGCTGGCGCCGCTGTCGACCATCGCCGGCGCGTGGCTGGTGCGGCGCATGCGGCCGGAGATTTTTTATCCCTTCACCTATGCGACCGTGGCGGTCGTGGCGGTGAAGCTTCTGTGGGACGGGATCGCCGGCATCATGTAGCACTCCAGCCCGCGTCAGGCGGCGCTGGGCACCATGCGTCTTGGCCGGCTGAGCGCCATGGCGGCACCGGCGGCAAGAACCACCACCATGCCCGCGAGAATGACGACGTCGTGCAGGGTCGGCTTCAGCACCATGTCGGTGATGATGACGAGCATGACCGCATAGTCGAAGCGCGCCGCCCGCAGGATGCGCTGGCCATAGGCCAGTGCCGCGGGCGTCACGCCGTCCCTGGCGATCATCGCGCCCATGCGGTCGGCAGTCGGCTTGAAAACGAACATTCCGATGCAGAAGGTCGTGGCGTAGCCGGCAAGGCCGATCAGGACCCAGAGATCGGAGAAGCCGACCCAGAACGAGCACATGATCAATCCGAAGGCCAATGTCAGCATCGACATCGGCGCGAAGAAGCGGTTGCCCAGCTCGCCGGTGGCGCGCATCGCCTGCAGCGTTCCCTGGATGTTGCCGGCTCGATCCGCCAGCGTCGCCAGCACCATCAGCGTGAAGCCGCCGCCGACCCAAAGCGTTGCCGAAAGGATGTGCAGCAATTTGACGATGGAATACCAATCCATGGCTTTCTCCCCGATGCCCAATGGTTGCTGGCGAGGGCGGGCCATTGCCCGTCCGCTTCGCCGCCGCCGCGTTTAGCGCCGCGGTTGTTTCGGGACGATGTCGTGGAAAAACCGGCTGTGTTTCAGGCCGCCGGCTAACGAAAGGCGTCGCTAATATGATGAAGGCGCCGCCCGGCTTTCTGCTATTGTCGGCATTGTCGGGGGGGGGCGTGACATCGTCCGGAAACAATGCCGATGCTAGTGCCGACGGCGGAGGTCCGGCGGCGGCAGCGCTTGCCTGACGATCAACTCATTCCCAACTTGGGAAAAGGCAATTCGGGGGACTAATATATGCAAGGGGTAGCACGGAATTTCTTCACGCTGGCGATCATCTACGCGCTGTGCGGCATGGCACTCGGCATCCACATGGCGATCAGCGAGGATCATGGCCAGATGCCGACCCACGCCCACACGATGGTGGCTGGCTGGCTCATGTCGGCGGTCTTCGCGTTCTTTTACCACCTGTTTCCGGCTGCCGGGCAAAAGACGCTGGCCCTCGTCCATTTCTGGCTGACGGCAATCAGCGGCATCGGGCTCATGATCGGCCTTTATATACTGCTTGCCGGAAATCCGGGGATCGAGCCGTTGCTGGGGATATCTTCGATCGGCTTCTACGCAGGCATGCTGCTGTTCGCCTTCATCGCCCTGCCGGTGGTGTGGAAAAAGGCCTGAGTGAGGCCGAAACCTTGCCTGCGCGGCTGTGCTGTTACGGCACAGGAGTAGTGTGTAGGGTCAAAAAATATCAGGGATGTTAAGGGTCCATTAAGCTTTACAGGCGTTTACTATGTGCATCCAGTGATCTGGATTCTTACCGAGTGGTTGGAGCCACTTTGTTTGACGCCTCCCTGTTAAACTCCTGAGAGCCGCCTTATCCGCGGCTCTTTTTTTGTCCGCATTCCGGTGGCTTCCCGCGACGCCGGTCGCTGTTAACCTTCTGTTAAACATGTGCTTGCCTTCACCCCGGACGAAGCGCATTTTCAAGCTTCAGTTTTATAGGGTCACGGGTGTATCGGCAGAGAGCCGAATCGGCCGGTTGCAAGTGCAGGGGCGTTATCAATGAACGAGCCGTCGAAAGGCGTTGTGAAAACCGTCAAGCTGGCGGAACGCCGGGTGTTTTCGCACTCCTTCAAACCGCTTTACCAGGAAGGCATGGGCCTGGTCGAACAGGCGGCGGAGTATCTCGACGGCAAGGGCCGGGCCGAGGCCAAGAAACTGTCGCGGCTGGCAGCCACGCTCTACGCGGCCGAGTCGATGCGGCTGACCACCAGGCTGATGCAGGTTGCCTCGTGGCTGCTTTTGCAGCGCGCGGCGAATTCCGGCGAGATGACCCGCGACCAGGTCGCTTCGGAAAAGTCCAAGGTGCGCCTCGACACCGCTTCCGCCCATGACGAGGCGGCCGGCTGGGCCGAACTGCCGAGCGATTTCCTCGACCTCGTCAACCGGTCGCTGCGCCTTCAGGCATTGGTGCGCCGCATGGACGAAGAGATCTACGGCGCCGGCGCGATGGTCGACACGCAGCCCGTGGCTCGCCGGCCCAATCCGGTCTCCGACCAGATCAGCCTGCTCAACACCGCCTTCGCCCGCAACTGAGAAACTTCGAAGCCTTCCCCAGTTGGCGGGGTGGGCGTTTCCGGTTTGTTCACTTTTCGCTGGCATCGCTGTCCGCCGGAGGTACACTCACGGCATGGGGGACGCGATTCGCATCATCGGTATCGATCCGGGGCTCAGGCGCACCGGCTGGGGCATCATCGAGAGCCTCGGCAATTCGTTGCGCTTCGTCGCTTCGGGCACCGTACGCTCCGAGGACAAGGCGGCGCTGGCGACGCGGCTCTGCCAACTGCATGACGGGCTCGCCGAAATCCTGCATCAGGCCATGCCGCATGAGGCCGCGGTCGAACAGACCTTCGTCAACAAGGACGCCGTTGCGACGCTGAAGCTCGGGCAGGCACGCGGCATCGCCATGCTGGTGCCGGCGCGCGCCGGCCTCGTTGTCGCCGAATATGCGCCAAACGCGGTGAAGAAGGCGGTGATCGGCGTCGGCCACGGCGACAAGAAGCAGATCCACATGATGGTGAAGGTGTTATTGCCGAAGGCGGTCTTCGACACCGAACACGCCGCTGACGCGCTGGCCATTGCGATTTGCCACGCGCATCACCGGCAAAGTGCCGCCTATAGGCTGGCGCTCGCCGGTTAGTGATGTTCTTGACTTGTTCACGGCTATGGGGTAGGTAATACCTTTGAGGTATTACCATGCGCGTCACCGTCAAGGGGCAGGTCACGATCCCCAAACCTATAAGGGACCATCTGGGCATAGGCCCAGGCTCCGAGGTGGAGTTCGTGGCCACCAATGGGGACGTTCGGCTGGTTGCCGTCGACGGGGACCTCTCCGAGGAGGAGAAATTGCGCAGGTTCAGCGATGTTCTCGACCAAATGGAGGGGACATTGGATCTGGGAGGCATGACCAGCGACCAGTACATGGAGTGGTTGAGAGGCCCACGTGAAGATCTCGACGTTGATTGACACGAATGTCCTGATCGATGTTTGGGGGCCAACTGGGCCTCTGAAAAAATGGTCAGCGTCTAAAATCACCTTGTGCCGAGGCGACGGCGCATTGGTCGTCAATGCCATCGTCTGGTCCGAGTTGGCGCCGCTGATCGCGACGGAGACGGCGCTTCGAAAAGCAGTCGACATGCTCGAGATGGATCGCGAACTTGTACCTTGGGACGCGGCATTCCTTGCGGGCGTCACGCATTCCCGCTATCGCCGGGCCGGCGGTGTTCGGGAGCGCACTCTGCCTGATTTCTTTATTGGCGCTCATGCGACCGTTGCCGGACATCGTCTTTTGACCCGAGACGCAGCACGGTATCGCAGTTACTTCCCCGATCTCGATATCATCTCTCCGGAAACGCACCCATGAGGGCCTATCTTCCATGAAAGATCTGGCATGATCGGCAAGCTCAAGGGCACGCTCGATGAGATCGACGAAGACCATTGTCTCGTCGATATCCATGGCGTCGGCTATGTCGCTTACTGCTCGACCCGCACGCTTGCCGCGCTGCCTTCGCCCGGCGAAGCGGTGGTGCTGTTCATCGAGACCTATGTGCGCGAGGACATGATCCGGCTCTATGGTTTCCAGTCGCAGCTCGAGCGCGAATGGTTTCGGCTGCTGATGAACAATGTGCCGGGTGTCGGCGCCAAGGTGGCGCTGGCCATACTGTCGACGCTGGCGCCGGCCGACCTCGCCAATGCGATCGCGCTGCGCGACATCGCCATGGTTTCCCGCGCGCCCGGCGTCGGCAAGAAGGTGGCCGAGCGCATCGTCACCGAATTGAAGGCCAAGGCACCGGCCTATGCCGGCGCTGCCTCCGGTACGATCGGGCTGAAGCAGGAGCTCGGCGAAGGCGTGGCGCCGGCGCCGATCACCGACGCCGTCTCGGCCCTGGTCAATCTCGGCTATTCCCGCGACACCGCCGCCAATGCGGTATCGGCGGCGCTGAAGACGGCAGGAGAGGGAGCCGATGCCTCCAAGCTGATCCGTTTCGGGCTGAAGGAACTGGCGCGGTGAGCCTTCGCTTGTCCGGGGCGCTACCCTGTGCGAGGAAGGCCCCATGAGCCTTTCCCCCCGTCTCATTGCTCCGGAAAAACGCGGCGAGGATGCCGAGCAGACCTTGCGGCCGCAGACGCTCGACGATTTCGTCGGCCAGGCGGCGGTTCGGGCAAACCTCAAAGTCTTCATCGAGGCCGCCAAGGGCCGCAAGGAGGCGCTCGACCACGTGCTGTTCGTCGGACCGCCGGGGCTGGGCAAGACGACGCTGGCGCAGATCATGGCGCGCGAACTCGGCGTCAATTTCCGCTCGACCTCCGGGCCGGTCATCGCCAAGGCCGGCGATCTCGCGGCACTGCTGACCAATCTCGAAGAAGGCGATGTGCTGTTCATCGACGAGATCCACAGGCTCAACCCGGCGGTGGAGGAAATCCTCTATCCGGCGATGGAGGATTTCCAGCTCGACCTGATCATCGGCGAGGGACCGGCGGCGCGTTCGGTCAAGATCGACCTTGCCCGTTTCACGCTGGTGGCAGCCACCACGCGGCTCGGCCTGCTCACCAATCCGCTGCGCGACCGGTTCGGCATCCCGGTGCGGCTCAATTTCTACACGGTCGAGGAGTTGGAGCAGATCGTGCGGCGCGGCGCCCGCATCCTGCAGATGCCGCTCGGCGACGACGGTGCACTCGAGATCGCCCGGCGCGCGCGCGGCACGCCGCGCATTGCCGGGCGGCTGTTGCGGCGCGTGCGCGATTTCGCCGCGGTCGCCGGCGACGGCCATGTCGACCGCCTGATCGCCGACGAGGCCTTGACCCGGCTCGAAGTCGATGCGCTCGGCCTCGACACGCTCGACCGCCGCTATCTCAGCATGATCGCCCGCAATTTCGGCGGCGGGCCGGTGGGAATCGAGACGATCGCGGCGGGCTTGTCCGAGCCGCGCGACGCCATCGAGGACATTATCGAGCCCTATCTGATCCAGCAGGGCTTCATCCAGCGCACGCCGCGTGGCCGCGTGCTGACCGCCAATGCCTGGCGCCATCTCGGCCTTGATGCGCCGAAGGACCTGGCGCAGCAGCAGATCAGCCTGTTCCAGGAAGAATAGCGGGGCAATCGATCAGTCACGGGTTCCCGGACCAGTGATCAAGCATCAGTGAACGGGCCTGCGCAAATTCTCCTCATCTTTGCCGGCTTACCGGCGTATTCCTGGATTGTATCGGGTTCGCTGCCTCCATGCATGTCGTCCGCCCAAATCAGGATCGACACGCACCAGCGCATGCCGAAATGAGGTGCCGGAGCCACTCAATGATAACCAGACGCGGGTTCATGCGCTTTATCGGCGGGTCGCTGCTGTCGGTCGCCTCGTTCAGCGCCTACGCCGTCGGCATCGAGCCGATGCTGCTGACGCATGTGAAGCGCTATGCGCTGACGCCACCGCATTGGCCTGATGGATTGAAGCTGCGCGTCGTCGCCCTTGCCGACATCCACGCCTGCCGGCCTTGGATGACGCCGGAGCGGATTGCCTCGCTTGCCGAAGAGGCGAATGCGTTGCAGCCGGACCTGATCGTTCTGCTCGGCGACTACATCGCCGGCATGCGCCTGGCGTCACGTAGGGTCACGCCGCCGGAATGGGCTGGCGCCCTGTCGGGCCTCAAGGCACCGCTCGGCGTGCTGTCGATCCTCGGCAATCACGACTGGTGGGCCGATGGCTTCGCGCAGCGTGCCGGAGTTGGTCCGACGATCGCGCGCAAGGCATTGGAGAAGGTCGGCATCCCGGTTCTGGAGAACGACGCCGTGCGTCTGGAAAAGGACGGACATGGCGTATGGATCGCCGGCCTCGCCGATCAGTTGGCGCTATTGCGGAAAAAGAACACCGAGCGTCCCAGGGGATTGGACGATCTCGACGGCACGCTGGCCAAAATCAGCGACGCCGCGCCTGTCATCCTGCTGGCGCACGAACCGGACATTTTTCCAAAAGTGCCGTCGCGTGTGTCGCTGACGCTAGCGGGACACACCCATGGCGGCCAGGTGCGGCTGTTCGGCTATTCGCCTATCGTGCCGTCGCAGTTCGGCAATCGCTACGCCTATGGCCATGTCATCGAGAACGACCGCAACCTGATCGTCTCGGGCGGGCTCGGCTTCAGCAATTTGCCCATCCGTTTCGGCATGCGTCCGGAAATCCTGCAGATCGACCTCGGCTGACCGGGACTTCAGGGGAGGCTTCGGATTGCGTCCATCACGTCTGGCTCGGCCTTGTCGCCATTGAACGCATCGACGACGCCGAAAGCGCCGCCATAGCTCCACAGCGACCATGAGAAGCCGTGCGCTTCGGCTCGCGCGATCATATCCTTGACATAGGCGGCCCGATACTCCGCCGGCATCACATAGGCATTGCCATATTCCTGGCGGATCATGCCGAACTCGCCCAGGGTGATGTCTTGCGGCTTGATGCCGTTGGCCTTCGCCCACGTCTCGACGGTCTTGAACGGCGCATCCATCAGGCCAAGCAGCTTGTCGGGGCTGTCCATGCTGGCGACCTGCTCGTCGAGATAGGCAAGCAGGCCGCTCTGCCGTGTCCACGGCGCCTCGGCCTTAATCCGGGCGCGGATGGTGTCGAGCGTGACGTCGAGCTGCGCCTTGGGAACCGCGGTCAACGGATAGGGCAGGCCGGTCACGTAGGGGATAAAGTCGCCGGCCCAGGTCGCGCCCTGATGGGTGAGCAGGAATGGATCGTAGGAGTGGAAGGTCCAGATGATGTTGTCGTCGGGGATGGTCCTCGGGTCGATCCTCCCCAGCGACGAGGCGGCGGAATAGCAGGCTCCGGTCAGGACCAGCGTCAGCTTCGTCGCCGAGGCGCGCGCCGCGGCGAACAGTTCGCGCTGGCGGCCGGGCCACAGGCTGGTGCCGTCGCTGTCGCAATCGACGATCGGCTCGTTCATCGGTTCGAAAGCGACCTTTTCGGGCTCTTCGTCCGCCAGCGTGCGCGCCATGCCGCGAACCATCTCGACGTAGCGGTCGAAGGTCGCGGGATCGTCCATCACCTCACCCATGCCGATCTTGCGGCTGCCGCCGGCCGGGATCAGGTGCATGTCGACGATGACCTTCAGCCCGGCTCGGTTGATCATGCGCGCCGAGTCCAGCACGCTGGCATAGAGTTGGTCACGCAGGTCCGTTGTATTGTCCGAGAGGAAAGGCGACGGATCGACCGGCATGCGCAGGAAATCGAAGCCGGCATCCTTCAACGCCTTGAGGTCGTCTTCCCCAAGGAATTTTCGCCATTCCGGGTAGGGCAGGATGGCCTTGGCATCACCCCACCGATCCTCGCCGGGCCAGGTGACCCACTGGTCGAGATTGAGACCGCGCTTCATCGAGAAGGTGGCCGCTTCAGCCGAAAGTGTAGAAGCCGCCAGCGCTAGCACGACTGCCATCAAGGTCTTGATCATCGTCGTCAACAGTGCCATCGGGTTCATGCGCCAAAAATACCTGCCGCGTCGGCATCCAAAAGGGAAGCGCAATGGGCGATCATGGTGAATCCGCGGCATTGCTGGCTGGGCTTTCCGGCGCGCTGACCGAGTTCGGCCACCGGTTGATGGCGCGGGTCTATTACGCCGACACCGATTTTTCGGGCGTCGTCTACCACGCGCGCTATCTCGAATTCCTCGAGCGCGGCCGCTCCGACTATCTCCGGCTCACCGGCGTGCACCACACCGAACTCGCCGAAGGCAAGCATGGCGAGAAGATCGCATGGGTGGTACGCCGCATGGAGATCGACTTCCGCATTCCCGCTCGCATCGACGACATCCTGACCGTAGACACCCGCACCGATGCCATTTCCGGTGCGCGAATCTTCATGGCACAGCAGCTCAAGCGGGGCGACGAGGTGCTGGTCGAGGCCAAGGTCGAGGCGGCGATCATCGGCGAGAACGGCCGGCCGAGGCGCTTTCCCAGGGAATGGGTGGCGGCGTTCATGCCACGGGTCGGCTGATATTCAGGTGATGCCGGCCTGCGATACCCAGGCGCGGCAATGCGCCGCGCCTTATACACTAACCCATCCTTAACCATAACGGTTCATGAAGAGACTGGTGAAGATTGGCGTTATCCAGCGCCTTCCTTTCACCAATATTTGCCCCGAAAAGGCCGCTAACGGCACGGTTTGGGGTGTCCGGTAGCTTCGTGCGAACCGACCACAAGGGATGCCATGGGCCAGCCGCCAGCTTCGCCCGGAAAATCTTAAGGACGTAACGATGGAAAATATCGCACTCGCCGAACCGGGCGCGCAATTGTCGATTTGGGCCTTGTTCATGCAGGCCAGCTGGGTGGTCAAGCTGGTCATGATCGGGCTGCTCTGCGCTTCGGTGTGGACCTGGGCGATCATCGTCGACAAGCTGGTCGCCTATGGCCGCATGCGGCTGGCGCTGAACCGCTTCGAGCAGGTTTTCTGGTCCGGGCAGTCGCTGGAGGAGCTCTACCGCACGCTCGCCGACCGCAAGACGACAGGCATGGGCGCCATTTTCGTCGCCGCCATGCGCGAATGGAAGAAGAGTTTCGAAAAAGGCGCCAAGTCGCCGCTCGGCCTGCAGACCCGCATCGACAAGGCCATGGACCTGGCGCTGACCCGCGAGATGGAGAAGCTGGAGGGGCGCCTCGGCTTCCTCGCCACCACCGGATCCGCGGCACCTTTCATCGGCCTGTTCGGCACCGTCATCGGCATCATGACCTCGTTCCAGGCCATCGCCGGCTCCAAGAACACCAGCCTCGCGGTGGTCGCGCCCGGCATCGCCGAGGCGCTGCTGGCGACGGCCATCGGCCTGCTCGCCGCGATTCCGGCGGTCATCGCCTATAACAAGCTGTCATCGGATGCGAGCAAGATCGCCGTGCGCATGGAGGGGTTCTCGGATGAGTTCTCCGCCATACTCTCGCGCCAAATCGATGAAAAAGTCGCGCCTAAGGCCTGAGGAGTAACGAGATGGGTATGTCCGTAGGCATGGGAGGGCGCGGCGGGCGCGGCCACCGGCGGCGCGGCCGTCACCATGCGCTGATGTCGGAGATCAACGTCACGCCGATGGTCGACGTGATGCTGGTGCTCTTGATCATCTTCATGGTCGCGGCACCGATGCTGACGGTCGGCGTGCCGATCGACCTGCCGGACACCCAGGCCAAGGCGATGAATGCCGACACCCAGCCGATCACCGTCTCGATCGATGCGACCGGCAAGATTTTCCTGCAGGAAACCGAGATTCCGATCGAGGAGCTGGTGGCCAAACTGCAGGCTATCTCGAAGACCGGTTATGAAGAGCGCATCTTCATCCGTGGCGACAAGTCGACCGACTATGGCACGGCCATGAAGGTCATGGCTCGCATCTCGGCCGCTGGCTACAAGAACATCGGCCTGGTTTCACTGCAGGAACAGGATCAATAGACTCACGATGAGGACCGGCCTCACCACATCGGTGATCTTGCATACGGCGGTGCTGGCCTTCGGCCTGTTCACCCTGTCGGCGCCGGCCGCGCTTCCGTCCGCCGACGTGGAGTCGGTCGCGGTCGACATCGTGCCGATGGAAGCCATCGCGCAGACGCTGCAGGGCGACAAGAAGGCCGTGATGCATGAAAAGCCGGCGCCGCTGCCGACGCAGCGTCCCGATATCGTACCCAACGCGCAGAAGGTCGGCGAAAACAGCGTCGACACCGACAAGCCGATAACGCCGGAAGCCAAACCAAAACCAGTCGACACGACCTCGGCGCCGCCACCCGCGCCGACCCCGAAGGAAATCCCGAAGACCGAGGACGTTCCGAAGCCGCAGGAAAAGCCCAAGCCCACTCCGGCGACGGAAGTGGCGCCAGCGCCGACGCCCAAGGAAGAGGTGAAGCCCGAGCCGGTCAAGCAGACCGAGCCCAAGCCGACGCCGGCCAAGCCGGCGCCGACCCCGCCGCCGCAGGACAAGACAGCCGCTATCGATCCGACGCCCGAGGTCAAGCCCGACGCCGTCGCCGAGGCCATAGCGAAGGACCCGCCAACCGAAGAGACGCAATTGCCGAATTCGGCGCCCGCGCCGGAAGCGCGGCCAAAGCCGCAGCCGGCACAGGCCGAAAGCGCCAAGGCGCCGGAACGCAAGGATGCCGACAAGCCGGTCAAGGAAGCCTCGTCCAAGCCGAAGTCCGACGACAAGCAGTTCAACGCCAATGAGATTTCGGCCTTGCTCGACAAGCAGAAGCCGTCCGGCGGTGGCGCCAAGCGCTCGACCCAGCAGGCGTCGCTCGGTGGTGACAAGGATCAGGGCCAGAAGCTGTCGAAGTCGGAGCAGGGCGCCCTGGAAAGCCAGTTGGGCGGTTGCTGGACATTGCCGGCCGGGCTTGAAGGTTCGGAGAATTTCGTCGTCGTGGTCCGCTTCAACCTGGACAATTCGGGCAAGCTCGACGGCCGCCCGTCCGTCGAAAAGTCGAGCGGCAACCGGCAATTTGACGAAAGCGCGGTGCGCGCGGTTCAGAAATGCGACGTGGCCGGCCTGCAGGTTCCCGCCGGCAAACAGGACATCTGGAACGACATCCGGGTCACCTTCGATCCAAGGGAAATGCTTGGCCTCTAGGCCGGGCGTCCACCCAATCAAAGAAGAGAAGCGAGAAGATATGCGATCTTTCCTCAAGCCGCTCCTGACGATTGCAGCGATGGCGCTGGGCATGACGGCCGTCGTTCCGATGCCTGCGTGGGCGCTGGTCGAACTCAACGTCAACAAGGGCAATGTCGAGCCGCTGCCGATCGCCATCACGGATTTCCAGGGTGGCGATGCGCTTGGCGCTCAGATCTCACAGATCGTCACCGCCGATTTGAAGCGCTCCGGCCTGTTCGCGCCGATCGACAAGAGCGCCTTCATCGAGAAGATCGCCAATCCGGACGCAACCCCCCGCTTCGACGACTGGAAGGTGATCAACGCGCAAGCGCTGGTCACCGGAAGCGTCAGCAAGGAAGCAGACGGCCGCATCCGCGCCCAGTACCGGCTGTGGGATACATTCGCGGGCCAGCAGATGGCCGGCGAGCAGTTCTTCGCCAACGACGCCAATCAGCGCCGCGTCGCTCATATCATCGCCGATGCCATCTATGAGCGGCTGACCGGCGAGAAGGGCTATTTCGACACGCGCGTCGTCTTCATTGACGAGTCCGGCGCCAAGAACGCGCGCAAGAAGCGTCTCGCCATCATGGACCAGGACGGCGCCAACATCCGCTACCTCTCGGATGGGCGGTCGATCGTGCTGACGCCGCGCTTCTCGCCGAACCGGCAGGAAATCACCTACATGTCCTATGAGAGCGGCCAGCCGCGGGTCTATCTCTTGCAGATCGAGACCGGGCAGCGCGAACTGGTCGGCAATTTTCCCGGCATGACGTTCGCGCCGCGCTTCTCGCCCGACGGCCAGAAGGTGATCATGAGCCTGCTGCGCGACGACGGCAATTCCAACATCTTCGCGATGGACCTGCGCAGCCGTTCGACCACGCGTCTGACCAACTCGACCGCCATCGACACCTCGCCCTCCTATTCGCCCGACGGCAGCAAGGTGGTGTTCACTTCCGACCGTGGCGGCCGCGCGCAGATCTACGTCATGGGCGCCGACGGCTCGGGCCAGACCCGCATCTCCTTCGGCGACGGCGTCTATTCGACGCCGGTGTGGTCGCCGCGCGGCGACCTCATCGCCTTCACCAAGCAGAGCGGCGGCGAATTTCAGATCGGCGTCATGAAGACCGACGGCTCTGGCGAGCGCATCCTGTCGTCCGGCTTCCAGCAGGAAGGCCCGACCTGGGCGCCGAACGGCCGCGTGCTGATGTTCTTCCGCGACTCCAATGGCGGCCCGAAGCTGGTTTCCGTCGATCTCACCGGCCGCAACGAGCAGCCGATCCCGACCGCGAATTTTGCTTCTGATCCGGCCTGGTCACCGCTGCTGGAATAATACGGGAATTGGCGAATTGAAGAATTGAAGAGATGGAGAAAGCAGAAGGCTACGTAAAGCGAGCAAAGGATCTGGAGGTCTACAAGCGCGCTTACATGGTCTCTCTTACGGTTCACAAGGCCACGCTCGCTTTCCCCAAAATAGAGCAATACGCGCTGGCCGATCAGCTGCGGCGTTCCAGCAAAGGGATTTGCGCCAATCTGGCCGAGGGGTTTGCCAAACAGACCCACTCCAAAGCCGAATTCGCCCGGTTCGTTTCGATGGCCATGGGATCGTGCAGTGAAGTCGAGACGTGGATTTCATACGCATTCGACCTCGAATACATCTCACAGGCGCAACGGGACGAGTGGCTACAATCGTATGCCCATGTGTACGGAATGCTGGTGAACCTCAGAGAGAAGTTAAGGTGAACATCCTTCTTCAATTCTCCAGTTCTCCAACTCTTCAATTCCCCTTACATTCCCCCTTTTCCACGCCTTCGTCGCGTTTTGGCCGCATTTCCGCCTAGGGTCCGCGCCAACTGTGGCTTACGACAAACGGCTGCGGACGGGCGGCCTAAACCAAATTTTAACCGTGTTTCTTGAATGCCGGTTAACCCAAACGTGGTTACTGGGTGATCAACGAAATCACTCGAATACGAAGGAGAGGCGGCATGGGCCGTATCGCAGCACTTACCAGAAACCCGGTCATGATCGCGCTGGTGGCGATGCTCGCCGTCGCCGGTTGCGCCTCGAAGAAGACGCCGAACAACGCGGCCGATCTTGGTCTCAACGGCGCAGGTGCCGCAACGCCCGGCTCGGCGCAGGACTTCACCGTCAACATCGGCGACCGCATCTTCTTCGATACGGACTCGACCTCGATCCGGGCCGACGCGCAGACGACGCTTTCGCGCCAGGCGCAGTGGCTGAACCAGTACAAGCAGTATGCCATCGTCGTCGAAGGCCATGCCGACGAACGCGGAACGCGCGAATACAATCTGGCGCTCGGTGCCCGTCGTGCCGCCGCCACCCGCGACTTCCTGGTTTCCAAGGGCGTTTCGGCCAGCCGCCTCAAGACGATTTCCTACGGCAAGGAACGTCCGGTCGCCGTGTGCGATGACATCTCCTGCTGGTCGCAGAATCGCCGGGCCGTCACCACGCTCAGCGGCGCCGGTTCCTGATCGGCAAAAATACAACACACCTCTGCGAAAGGCGGCCTCCCGGCCGCCTTTTTCATATCCTGGGGCCCGAAACAAAATTTGGCCGAAGTCTCGCGCCCTGCTATGAGCCGAGGGCGCTTGGCTGGTCTCACATCGATTGGAAGGCGCGAACAAGCTAACGATTGGACGGCGAGAGGCACATGCATTTGAGATCGGTTCTGAGCGGCACGCTTGCGCTGCTGCTCCTATCAGGCGTAACCGCTTTGGCGAGCGGTTCGGGGCAATCAACCGAGAGCGGGTTTTCGTTCCATCTGCCGACACTTGAGTTGCCCAGCCTTTTCGGTGAGAAGAAAAAGCAGGATCAAGTCCAGCTCGCGCAGTCGAGCGGCGTCGGCGTGACCGGGCTCGAGGACCAACTGCGGCAGCTGACCGGCAAGGTCGAGGAACTCAATTTCCAGATCTTGCAGATGCAGGAGCAGATCCGCAAACAGCAGGAAGACAACGAGTTCCGTTTCCAGCAGCTGGAAGGGGGCTCGCAAGGCGGACAACCGCCGGCGCAGAAGAAATCAGATGCCACCACCGGAACCAACACCGACGTGGCCTCGGCCCCGGCAACCCAGGCGCCGGCTGATGCCGGCGCCGCGCCCGGCGGCGATCAATCCACAGGCGGCAAGACGGTCGAGGACGTCATCGTCGAATCGCCCGACGGTGACCCCGGCAAGCTGATCCCCGGCAAGGGAGCGCCCGAAAAGACTTTTGGGTCCATCACCGTCGACAAGAACGGCAATGTGATCGATGCCGGCGGCAGCACGCAGGCAACCGCGCCGGCACAGGACACCGCACCTGCCGCCAGCGCACCTGCCAAGGCTGGCAAGTCCGGCGGCACGCAGGTCGCGGCGCTGCCCGCCACCAACAATCCCGAAGAGCTCTACCGCAACTCCTACCAGTTCATCCTGTCGGGCGACTACGGCACGGCCGAACAGGGTTTCCGCGACCATATCTCCCGCTTCCCCAAAGACGCCAAGACGGCGGACGCGCATTACTGGCTGGGGGAATCGCTGCTTGGCCAGCAGAAATACCGCGATGCGGCGGAAGTCTTCCTCGCTGCCAGCAAGGACTATCCCAAGGCCAAGAAGGCACCCGACATGCTGTTGAAGCTCGGTGTGTCGCTGGTCGGCCTCAAGCAGCATGATGTCGCCTGCGCCACCTTCAGCGAGGTCGGCAAGCGCTATCCCGATATTTCCAGCACACTCAAGGAACGCGTCAAGCAGGAGAAGGCCCTGGCTGCGTGCTGATCTTTCCCGGGGATGTCGCAGTCCCAAACCGGGGACTTTTGGACGAATGCATTGATGCTCGACACCGGGCCTGAGTTTTCGACGAGACTTTTTTCGCATATCGAATTTACCAACGGCGCCGTTGCGGCCGTATCAGGCGGCAGCGACTCGATCGCGCTCCTTCTTCTTCTCAAACAGCATCTCGACAATACCGCGCCGTCCACGAGGCTGCTCGCGATCACGGTCGATCACGGCTTGCGGCAGGGTTCGGCTGGTGAGGCGCAGGCCGTGGCGCAGCTTTGCGCGGAGCGCGGCATCGCCCACCGCATCCTCGCCTGGTCGGGAGAAAAACCATCGACCGGCCTGCCTGCGGCAGCGCGCGAGGCGCGCTACCGGCTGCTCGCCAGCGCCGCCCGGGCGGAGGGCATCGGCCTGATCGTGACCGGACATACATCGGACGACCAGGCCGAGACGGTGCTGATGCGGCGCGATCGCAACGATGCGGGCCGCGATGAAGGACGGGGCCTTGCCGGCATGGCGCCCGCCACCTTGCATGACTGGCGCGACTGGATCGTGCGACCGCTTCTTGGCGTCCGGCGCTCTGTGCTGCGCGATTTCCTGCACCGCCAACAGGTCGGCTGGGCCGAGGACCCGACCAATGCCGATGAAGCCTTCGAGCGGCCGCGCATGCGCGCGGCCCTTGCCGGGGAGGCCGGCGCACAGCGCATGAACGACGCGCTGGCGTTGGCGGCACAGGCGGCCGGCGCCCGCATGCGGCTTGGCGCCAAGGCCGCCTCTCTGGTCGAGCGCTTTGCCAGCCGGCCGGCGACGGGTCTCGTCCGGCTCGACCCGGCCCTGCTCAGCGCCGGCGACGACCAGGCGGCCGTCTACGCGCTGCGCATTCTCCTGGCGACGACAGGCGGGATTGCCTTCCTGCCGGACCAGGCTCGCAGCGAGGCGTTGTTCGCCCGGCTGAAGGCGGGGTTTCTTTGCGCCACATTGTCGCGGACGGTGATCGACTTCCGGCGCGCCGGCATCTTCCTGCGCCGGGAAATGCGGGGCTTGCCGGCGGCAGCGGCAACGGTCGACGCCACCATCTGGGATGGCCGCCGCCAAATCACATTGCACGACGCCAGCGGCGCATTGTTGATCGCCCCATTCGGGGCGTTGGCGGCGAAGCGGCTGGCTGTAGGCCGGGGCGAAACCCCGCCAAGCCTGATGCGCGCGGCATTGGCGGCTGAACCAGGCCTGCTGCAAGCCGTCGAAAAGGCCGGTTCGGCGCCTGATTGGCCGACATCGCAAGGGTTTGCGGCCTCGCCAGTCGTTGCTCCCTTCGCCCGCTTCCTGCCGTCCTTCGATCTGGCCCCGGCGCGCGCCGTCGCCGGGTTGATCGGCGCGGCGCCGTTTCCCGCCTTGCCATTCGCCGGCCACAGTGCCGGTTGATGCTGCGCGAAAGCTTAACCCAGACATGCTGTTCTGCTTGGCAAGGGGGGACGCTCTCCCTATGTTAGGCCCAAGTTTCCTCTCATGATGCTGTCCGCTCGCGGACACCAACGGGACAATTGATGAATCCGAACTATCGCAACCTCGCGCTCTGGGCGATCATAGCGGTCCTGCTCATCGCCCTCTTCAATCTGTTCCAGACGCCGCAGACGCGCGGGGCTTCGAGCGATGTGCCTTATTCGCAGTTCCTGCAGGATGTCGCGGCCGGCCGGGTCAAGACGGTGACCATCGCGGGTGCCCGCATCACCGGCACCTACACCGACAATTCCAGCGGCTTCCAGACCTATTCGCCCGGCGATCCCCAACTGGTCTCGCGGCTGCAGGACAAGAACGTCACCATCAATGCGCGGCCCGAGACCGACGGTTCCAATTCGCTGTTCGGCTACCTGATCTCGTGGCTGCCGATGATCCTCATCCTCGGCGTGTGGATATTCTTCATGCGTCAGATGCAGTCCGGCTCCGGGCGCGCCATGGGCTTCGGCAAGTCGAAGGCCAAGCTCCTGACCGAGGCGCATGGCCGCGTCACCTTCCAGGACGTCGCCGGCGTCGACGAAGCCAAGGAAGATCTTGAAGAGATCGTCGAGTTCCTGCGCGATCCGCAGAAGTTCCAGCGCCTCGGCGGCAAGATTCCGCGCGGCGTGCTGCTGGTCGGTCCTCCCGGCACCGGCAAGACGCTGCTTGCCCGCTCGGTCGCCGGCGAAGCCAACGTGCCGTTCTTCACCATTTCAGGTTCGGATTTCGTCGAGATGTTCGTCGGCGTCGGCGCCAGCCGCGTCCGTGACATGTTCGACCAGGCCAAGAAGAATGCGCCCTGCATCATCTTCATCGACGAAATCGACGCCGTCGGCCGCCATCGCGGTGCCGGTCTCGGCGGCGGCAATGACGAGCGCGAGCAGACGCTGAACCAGTTGCTGGTCGAGATGGACGGCTTCGAATCCAACGAAAGCATCATCCTGATCGCCGCCACCAACCGGCCCGACGTGCTCGATCCGGCGTTGCTGCGTCCCGGCCGTTTCGACCGCCAGGTGGTGGTGCCCAACCCCGACATCGTCGGCCGCGAGAAGATCCTCAAGGTGCATGTGCGCAACGTGCCGCTGGCGCCCAATGTCGACCTCAAGGTCGTCGCTCGTGGTACGCCAGGCTTCTCCGGCGCCGACCTGATGAACCTTGTCAACGAATCCGCGCTGATGGCCGCGCGGCGCAACAAGCGCCTCGTCACCATGGCCGAGTTCGAGGACGCCAAGGACAAGATCATGATGGGCGCCGAGCGCCGCTCGTCGGCCATGACCCAGGCCGAGAAGGAGCTGACCGCCTATCACGAGGCCGGCCACGCCATCCTGGCGCTCAACGTGCCGTCGGCCGATCCGCTGCACAAGGCGACCATCATCCCGCGCGGCCGCGCGCTCGGCATGGTCATGCAGTTGCCGGAAGGCGACCGCTACTCCATGAGCTACAAATACATGGTCTCGCGCCTCGCCATCATGATGGGCGGCCGCGTCGCCGAGGAGTTCAAGTTCGGCAAGGAGAACATCACGTCGGGTGCCTCCTCCGACATCGAGCAGGCGACCAAGCTGGCGCGCGCCATGGTCACGCGCTGGGGCTTCTCCGACAAGCTCGGCCATGTCGCCTATGGCGACAACCAGGAAGAGGTCTTCCTTGGCCATTCGGTGGCGCGCACGCAAAACATCTCGGAAGAGACGGCGCAGATCATCGATGCGGAAGTGCGCCGGCTGATCGACGACGCCTATTCGACGGCGAAGTCGGTGCTGACCAAGAAGAAGAAGGAATGGATCGCGCTGGCGCAAGGCCTGCTCGAATACGAGACACTGTCCGGCGAGGAGATCAAGCAGTTGATCGAAGGGCAGAAGCCCTCGCGCGACCTTGGCGACGACACACCGCCGAGCCGTGGCTCGGCCGTTCCGAAGTCCGGAGGCCGCCGCAAGAAGGGTCCCGAGCCCGAAGGCGGCATGGAGCCGCAACCGCAGGGCTAGAGCGGTTCAGCGTTTGATAGAATCGCTAACCCGCTCTAACTCTTTGTTTTCACGCAATTCCGGACGGAAAGCCGTTACGCACTTTCCTGGAAATTGCTCCAGAACTCAAGGGGCGTGCCGGACGTACATTGGAGCGTCACCCCTCGGGCTTGTCCCGATGACCTGCAAACGCAGTTGGCGGTTTCCAACTCATACCCGGCGCCCAGATGTCGCCCGACAGCAGATCCTCGGGACAAGCCCGAGGATCACGGCTCAACGTCTGCGTGAAAAACTGTGAACCGCTTTATCCGCCGTATTCGACTTTTATGATTCAGCTTTCAGCCGCGCATTGCAAAGGCTGTAATAACCGCCGCCCTTCTGGATCCAGCGAAGGCCGTTCAACGTACCCGCCTCCTTGTTGCCGTGGTAACCCTGCAGGCAGGTCTTCATCCGCGCCTTCGCGGGCTTTTCGGTCTTGAACTCGGCGGCGAGGCTGGTCGGGAATGTCACGCCCACCGGCGCTACAGTTGGGGCGACCGCCGCGCTGGTTTCCTTTTTCGGCTGCGGCGTGGTTTCGACCGTATCCGCGCTGACACTCTCGGCGGCGGACGTCGCGCATTTCTCTTTGCGGAAAGCGGCCCAGTCCATGCCGTTCAGAGTGCCGCCTTCCTTGGCTGTCCGATAATTCTCGCCGCATTCCTTCATCGTCAGTGCGCTTGCAGGGGCGACGCTCCAAGCAACAAATGCGGTCGCAGCCAATACCGCCAATTTCAAACTGTGCATAAGACCCTCCTGGTTGATAATAAGCTTGACGTCCTTTTGTATACGTTTTGTTCTTTGTATGTTCAACCAGAATCTTTGCGGATTATCGATGAGCCTGGCGGGGGCAGTGTAGGCGAATTGATGATGCCGGCAGCCCCCGCAACATGCGTGCAAAGCCGCAGGCGTCTTCGCGCGCAACAAAAAGGCCCGCGCATCTTGCGATGCGCGGGCCTTTGTTTGGAGACTATGGCTACGCGATCAGCCCTTCAGCTTGGCATTGCAGAGGCTGTAGAAGCCGCCGCCCTTCTGGATCCACTTCAGGCCGCCGAGCGCGTTGGCGTCCTTGAGGACATAGTACTGGTCGAGGCAGGTATGCATGCGGCCCTTTCCGGGAGTTTCGCTGGCATACTTCGCCGAGATCGCGGACGGGAAGGTGACGCCCTTGGGCGCAACCGTCGTCGGCTTTGCCGGCTCCTTGGTGTAAGTGGCCTCGCTCGGGGCGGGCACGGTGTCGTCGTCGGACGCGCTGGCGCCGCATTCAGCCTTGCGGAAGTCGTTCCACTTCATGCCCTTCAGGGTGTTCGCCGTCTTGGCGGCCTGGTACTTGGTGCTGCATTCTGCCATGCTCAGACCCTTGCCAGAAGCAGCGGCCGGAGCTGCCGCCGCCTTGGTGGTCGCCGGTTTGGTGTCGGCGGCAGCGGATGCACCAGCGGCACATTCAGCCTTGCGGAAGTCGTTCCACTTCATGCCGTTCAGCGTGCCGGCGGCCTTGGCCGCCTGGTACTTGGTGCTGCATTCCTTGGCGGTCAGGCCCTTGGCCGTGCTGTCGGCAGCCGCGGCCGCAGCCTTGGTGGTCTTGGCCGGCTTGGTTTCAGTCGCCTTGGTGGTGGCAGCCTTGGTATCGGTGGTGGCCGCGGCGTCGGTACCGCATTGCGCCTTGCGGAACTGGTTCCAGGTCGCCCCCGCAAGCGTCCCCGCGTCCTTGGCGGCGTTATACTTCGTGCTGCACTCGGCCATCGTCAGCGCGTTGGCTGGCGCGGCCAGGAACAACGTCGCGACCGCGAGGCCGGTGAGAGTGGCAATTCGGTGGATGAGCATAGCGTTTCTCCGTGGCTGAAGCCCATTATACGTCCCAGCGAATCAATAACGCTCAACGGTCGGTTGCGCCAGATGCCAGGTGGCTTATATATCGCCGGAAATCGCCTTCTAACGACAAGGTGATGAAATCATTTGAACTTACGGCCGCCGAGCTAAGAATTCTCGGGGTGCATCCGCGCTCGATGGCTCGGAAAACTGGTATATTGTGGCGCAACGGTGGCTCGGTAACAGGACGCCACCAGGTTGTGTGCAGTGCACAACAATGATTTTCTAAGGATTGGTAACATATAATCACACAATGTGATCGGGGCACGACGGCCAATTGTGGCATGACGTGCCGGCTAAGGACAATCAGGGATACTGGCTAGCATGGCAGGGAATTACTTCGGCACGGACGGCATTCGCGGGCGCGCCAACAAGTTTCCGATGACCGCGGAAATCGCCATGCGGGTCGGCATGGCCGCTGGCCTTTCGTTCCAGCGCGGCAGCCATCGCCATCGTGTCGTGCTCGGCAAGGACACCAGGCTTTCCGGCTACATGATCGAGAACGCGATGGTGGCCGGCCTTTGCGCCGCCGGCATGGACGTGTTCCTGCTCGGCCCGATCCCGACGCCGGCGGTGGCCATGCTGGTGCGTTCGCTGCGCGCCGATATCGGCGTCATGATCTCGGCTTCGCACAATCCCTATTACGACAACGGCATCAAGCTGTTCGGCCCGGACGGCTACAAGCTCTCCGACGAGATCGAAGAACGCATTGAGAGCATGCTCGACAAGGACATCGAACTGGCGCTCGCCGATTCCGACGGGCTTGGCCGCGCCAAGCGCGTCGATGGCGTGCACGACCGCTACATCGAATTCGCCAAGCGCACCTTGCCGCGCTCGATGTCGCTTTCGGGTCTCAGGATCGTCGTCGACTGCGCCAATGGCGCGGCCTACAAGGTGGCGCCAGAGGCGCTGTGGGAGCTTGGCGCCGAGGTCGTGGCCATCAATGTCGAGCCCAACGGCTTCAACATCAACAGGGAATGCGGTTCGACCCATCCGGCCGGGCTGCAAAAGAAGGTGCATGAAGTGCGCGCCGACATCGGCATCGCGCTCGACGGCGATGCCGACCGCGTCGTCATCGTCGACGAGAACGGGGCCATCGTCGACGGCGACCAGATCATGGCGCTGATTGCCGAATCCTGGCACCAGAGCGGGCGGCTGGCCGGCGGTGGCGTCGTTTCGACCGTCATGTCCAATCTCGGCCTTGAACGCTTTCTCGGCGACATGAAGCTGCAATTGCACCGCACCAAGGTCGGCGACCGCTATGTCGTGGAGCATATGCGCGCGCATGGGCTCAATGTCGGCGGCGAGCAGTCGGGTCACATCGTGCTGTCCGACTTTTCAACCACCGGCGACGGTCTGGTCTCGGCGCTGCAGGTGCTGGCCTGCATCAAGCGGCAGGGCCGCCCGGTCAGCGAACTGTCGAAGAAGTTCGAGCCGGTGCCGCAACTGTTGAAGAACGTTCGCATCGCCGGCGGCAAGCCGCTGGAGGAGGCCCTGGTCAAGGCCGCGATCGAAGACGCCCGTCACCGTCTCGGCAAGGCCGGGCGGCTGGTCATCCGCCCATCCGGCACCGAGCCGCTGATCCGTGTCATGGCCGAGGGCGACGATCCGCAACTGGTCGAGGCCGTCGTCAACGACATCGTCGGGGTCATCTCGGAAACCCGCAGCGCCGCCTGACATTCGCCCGCCGGAAGGCGCCGCCGCCTTGCTTGCATCGAAGCCCGCCCCGCCGGCGGGCTTTTTGTTGGCCGGAGAACCGGTTCATTCTGTCGAAATCATCGCCAGATCTCCTGGATTTTAGAGATTCGTGGTTAATCGACAAGGTTAAACGCCTTTTAACTTTTGCAATTCATTATCCACGCCTGAAAGCCAATTTCATTCGGACACGATCGCCGTTCCGAGGGTTTCTAGGGGTGACAAGCATGTTCAATACAGCAAGAAAGGCCCTGTTCGCGCTGCTGTTCGCGGGCTTGGCCTGGCCGGTATTCGCGGCTGACCTGCCTGAGCCGCAGGTCGAAGAAGCGCCACCGCCGGTCTATGAGCAGCCGGTCGACGTCGGCGGATGGTATATCCGCGGCGACCTCGACTATCACAAGTCGAAGGTGGGTGACATCGACTACATCACCTATGGGGCCGCGCCCTGCCCGTGCGGACCTCCCGTCGGGGTCGCCGGCAGCAAGAGCTTCGACTACGGCAAGCTCAAGGGCGGCTTCTCGCTCGGCGGCGGCGTCGGCTACAAGATCAATGAACACTTCCGCACCGACCTGACCGCCGATTATTGGTTCAAGTCGAACTTCAACGGCGCCACCTCGGATCTCACCACGACCTCCACCGAAGTGTCGAAGATGAGCGCCTTGCTGCTGCTGGCCAATGCGTATGTCGATATTGGCACCTGGCATGGCATCACGCCCTATGTCGGCGCCGGCATCGGCGGTGCGCGCGTCAAGTGGGATACTGTCTACGATCCGAACACGACCGAGTCCAACCCCGGAACATCCAGCTGGCGCTTCGCCTACGCGGTCATGGCCGGCGCCTCCTACTGTCTGACCGACAAAGTCATCCTCGATGCTGGCTACCGTTTCTCCCATATTCAGGGCGGTCGCATGTTCGAGTATGGTCCAAGCGGCGCCACGCCGGGCGCCGGGCCGGGCTTCGATCACGGCTTCAACACCAACGAAGTGCGCGGTGGCTTGCGCTATCAGTTTGGCGGTAACAACGGGTGCAGCGTACCGGTTGCCTATCAGCCCGAACCCGAGCCGATCTACACCAAGTAATCGTCTAGAAGTTCCAAGAATTCGTCGACCGCCCGGCATCAGCCGGGCGGTTTTCGTTTGAGATGATCCGGGGTGAGTCCGTTCGAAATCAATTAGCTAACGCTCTGTTAGCCTTAACCGGCACTTAACCACTATGGTTAACAATGCTCCTTGAAACGATGGCTGCCTGCGTGATCGCAGGTGTCGCCAAATTGGGAGTCGGGGACCATGACACTCATATCGCGTATTGCGTTGGCGCTTGCCGGATTTGGCCTCTTGCCACTGACATCGGCACTCGCCGCCGATTACGATCCTCCGGTCTATGTCGACCAGGCGCCGGACTATGTGCCGGTCGAGGTCGGCTCCGGATGGTATCTGCGCGGCGACGTCTCCTATCTGGTGCAAAAGAGCTTCAAAAACGGGGATTTCACCTTCCCGTCGGCGATCAACAACGAAAACTTTAGCGAGAGCAACAAAGCGGCCTTCGCGAGCATCGGTTTCGGCTATCATTTCACCGACTATCTGCGCGCCGATCTCAACCTCGGCTATTTGCCCGGTAACGACGTCAGCTTCAGCTATGACGATTCAGCGGTCGTCACGCTGCCGACATTGTCGACCCAGGGATCGGGATCGCTGAAGAACTATGCCTTCTCGGGGATACTCAATGGCTATGTCGATCTCGGCACATATGTCGGAATCACGCCCTATCTCGGCGCCGGCATCGGTGTTGTCCGCAGCAGGCACACGCTTTCGGCGACTTACACGGATAACAATGTCCCCGCCAACAGTTTCAACCTGCAGGACAACAAGACACAGTATTCCTTCGCCTATACGTTGAATGCCGGCCTTGCCTATCAGGTTTCCAAGAACGTTTCCGTCGATCTCGGTTATCAGTATTTCTCGGCCCCCGACGCCGAATATGTGACGGCCGAAAGCCTGACCTCCTTCCCGGTCCACAAGGGAATCAGCAATCACCAGGTCAAGCTGGGGCTGCGCTACGATCTCTGGTAGGTCCCGCACAGATCAGCATTTCGGCGGCGGATCCCTGCGGTCCGCCGTCTGCATTTGAATCACGCGATCCTGATCACGGACATTCTTGTTTGATGCATGTCGTCGACCCAAAACCGCCGGGCACTTTTGGGCGACATGCATTTGGTATCCCGGCAGCGACAAAAACTTTCCTCTTGACGCCCGAGGCCTGAACGCATATCGCCGTCCGTGGGCCACCCCTCCCCAACGAGGGGCCACTATCTGGAAGGATAGACCACGATGACGACGCATACGAAGCCCGGATTCCGTCCGGTAAATCCCAATTTTTCCTCAGGTCCCTGCGCAAAACGTCCCGGCTGGTCGGTCGAGGCGCTGAAATCCGCTGCGCTCGGCCGCTCCCACCGCGCCAAGATCGGCAAGACAAAGCTCGAGCAGGCGATCGCGCTGACGCGCGAGATTCTCAACGTTCCGGCGGACTACCGCATCGGCATCGTGCCGGCCTCCGACACGGGTGCCGTCGAGATGGCGCTGTGGTCGCTGCTCGGCGAGCGCGGCGTCGACATGGTCGCCTGGGAAAGCTTCGGCTCCGGTTGGGTCACCGACGTGGTCAAGCAACTGAAACTCGCCGATATCAGAAAGATCGAGGCTGGCTATGGCGCGCTGCCTGATCTGACCAAGATCGATTTCGACCGCGATGTGGTCTTCACCTGGAACGGCACGACCTCGGGCGTGCGCGTGCCGAACGGTGATTTCATCCCAGCCGATCGCAAGGGGCTGACCATCTGCGACGCGACGTCGGCCGCCTTCGCGCAAAGGCTGGACTTCGAGAAGCTCGATGTCGTGACCTTCTCCTGGCAGAAGGTGCTGGGCGGCGAGGGCGCGCATGGCATGCTGATCCTGTCGCCACGTGCCGTCGCGCGGCTGGAGAGCTACAAGCCTTCATGGCCGTTGCCGAAAATCTTCCGCCTGACCTCGGGCGGCAAGCTGATCGAAGGCATCTTCAAGGGCGAAACCATCAACACGCCATCGATGCTTTGCGTCGAGGACTATCTCGATGCGTTGAACTGGGCGAAGTCGATCGGTGGCCTCGATGCGCTGATTGCCAGGGCGGATGCCAATGCCGCCGTGCTCGACCGGTTCGTGGAAAGCTCATCCTGGCTCGGTCATCTCGCCGTCGCGCCGGCGACACGCTCGAACACGTCGGTCTGTCTGTCCTTCAGCGATCCGGATATCGCGGCGCTCGACGCTGACGGGCAGGCGGCGTTCGCCAAGGGGCTTGTCTCGACGCTCGACAAGGAAGGCGTCGCCTACGACATCGGTTCCTACCGCGATGCCCCACCGGGATTGCGCATCTGGTGCGGCGCAACCGTCGAGACCTCCGATCTCGAAGCGCTGCTGCCCTGGCTCGACTGGGCCTTTGCCAGCCAGAAGGCGTCGCTGAAAGCGGCTGCCTGAGGTACTCCGCGGCGGCCCGAGGGCCGTCCGTTCCCGGATCAATCTCATTTTCAAGGAGGCCGCCATGGCGCCCCGCGTTCTCGTTTCCGACAAACTCTCTCCTACCGCCGTGCAGATCTTCAAGGATCGCGGCGTCGAGGTCGACTATCTGCCCGACCTCGGCAAGGACAAGGAAAAGCTGCTTGAAGTGATCGGCCAGTACGACGGCCTCGCCATCCGCTCGGCGACCAAAGTCACCGAGAAGCTGATCAACGCCGCCACCAATCTCAAGGTCATCGGCCGCGCCGGCATCGGCGTCGACAATGTCGATATCCCGGCGGCAAGCCGCAAAGGTATCATCGTGATGAACACGCCCTTCGGCAATTCGATCACGACGGCCGAACACGCCGTGGCGATGATCTTCGCGCTCGCCCGCCAGATACCGGAAGCCAACGCTTCGACCCATGCCGGTAGATGGGAGAAAAACCGCTTCATGGGCGTCGAGATCACCGGCAAGACGCTCGGCGTCATCGGCTGCGGCAACATCGGTTCGATCGTCGCCACACGCGGCGTCGGGCTGAAGATGCATGTCGTCGCCTTCGACCCGTTCCTCTCGGACAAGCGGGCCGAGGAACTCGGCGTCGACAAGGTGGAACTGGACGAACTCTTCGCCCGCGCGGACTTCATCACGCTGCACACGCCGCTGACCGACAAGACCCGCAACATCATCGATGCGGCCGCCATCGCCAAGATGAAGAACGGCGTGCGCATCATAAACTGCGCCCGTGGCGGGCTGGTGGTCGAAGCCGACCTCGTCGCGGCGCTGAAGAGCGGCAAAGTGGCGGGCGCCGGTATCGACGTGTTCGAGGTCGAACCGGCGGAGCAGAATACGCTGTTCGGCATGGAGAACGTGGTGGCGACGCCGCATCTCGGCGCCTCGACGGCGGAAGCGCAGGAGAATGTCGCGCTGCAGGTCGCCGAGCAGATGGCCGACTACCTGATCAAGGGTGCAGTCTCCAACGCCATAAACATGCCGTCGATCACGGCGGAAGAGGCGCCACGGCTGAAGCCGTTCGTCAAGCTCGCCGAAGTGCTCGGCGCCTTCGTCGGCCAGGTGACCGAGGATCCGATCACCGAGGTCGAGATCCTGTTCGACGGCTCGACCGCGACGATGAACACGCGCGCGCTGATCAGCGCTGCCCTGGCCGGGCTGATCAGGCCGCAGGTCGCCGACGTCAACATGGTCTCGGCGCCGATCATGGTGAAAGAGCGCGGCATCATCGTCGCCGAGGTCAAGCGCGACAAATCGGGCGTCTTCGACGGCTATATCAAGCTGACGGTCAAGACCGAGCACAGGACCCGCTCGATCGCCGGCACCTGCTTCTCCGACGGCAAGCCGCGCTTCATCCAGATCAAGGGCATCAACCTCGACGCCGAGGTCGGCCAGCACATGCTCTACACGACCAATGCCGACGCGCCCGGCATCATCGGCCTGCTCGGTACTGTCTGTGGCGAGAATGGCGTCAACATCGCCAACTTCCAGCTTGGCCGCAATCGGCCGGGGGGCGACGCCATCGCCCTGCTCTATCTCGACGCGCCGTTCCCGGAAAAGGTGCTGGAGCAGGTGCGGGGCCACAAGTCGATCGACTCGGCAAAGCGCCTCCAGTTCGACGTGGGCGGGTTCTAGTCGATCCCTCCGCACCCTCAGGGTGATAAGCAAAACCATTACGACGCCCCGTTTGCCGGCATGCATGCGGGGCGTTGCCGTGACCGCTGGAGTGGCCTGGCGGGTTGGGCCGTTGCCGGCGGTAGCACGCTTTGGAAACCCGCCTGATGATACGCTCGTTGCTTCAAGCTGCTACAAGGATATCCTCTTTAGCCATCAGTACATTAGCGCATGACGATAAGAAGATGACTGGCCTAATCTAACGATTTTGTGATCTGCTTGACGATCCCGGTTTCTTTCCGCAGGCTGACACCAAGTGATTGGCATGACTTAAACTTAACAGATTTTGTCATGATTTTGCGCGCTCCTTTCGGCGCGCCTCTATTGTTGTCGGGGTGCCTTCGATGGATCGTCACAATACTGTCCGACTGAGCCGCCGTCTTTTTCTGTCTTCGGTTGCGATGTTTACGGCAACGGCAACATCGGCAAGCTTTGCCCGATCCTTGTCGGGCTCGCTGCCTTGGGCGCCGCTGTCGTCCGATCCGCCGATGCAGGTCGTGTCCGGCGGCTGGCAGTTCTTCACGCCGCAGGAAGCCGCGCTCGTCGAGGCCATCGTCGACCGCCTTGTCCCCGCCGACGATCTCTCGATGGGCGGCAAGGAGGCCGGCTGCGCTGTCTATATAGACCGTCAGTTGACGGGCGCGTTCGGAACGTCGAGCCGGCTCTACACAAAAGGACCGTTCCTGCCGGGGTTGCCCACGCAAGGTTACCAGGGCGAAGCCAATCCCGCCCAGCGTTACCGCATCGGCCTTGCCGCCATCGACGCTTTCCTGAAACAGCGCGACGGCAAGACATTCGCCGAGCTCCAGCCGGCGGACCAGGATGCATTCCTGACCGCCATGGAAGCTGGAAAGGTTGACTTGCCAAACGGCGTCAAGGGTCCTGGTTTCTTCGGGCTTCTGTTGCAGAACACGATGGAAGGGTTCTTTGCCGATCCGGTCTATGGCGGCAACAAGGACATGGTCTCGTGGCGCATGCTTGGTTTCCCCGGCGCTCGCTATGACTACCGGGACCACGTCAGCAAGCACAATCAGCCCTATCCGCGGCCGCCCGTCTCCATCGAAGGCAGCCCGGAATGGCTCGTGAAAAGGAGCTGACCATGGCGACGATACTGCCTCGCAAGGATGTCGTGATCGTCGGCCTCGGCTGGACAGGGTCCATCCTTGCGCATGAACTCACCGATCAGGGCCTGGACGTTCTGGCCATCGAGCGTGGTCCCTGGCGCGATACGGCAACCGATTTCAACATCGGCTACGCACAGGACGAGTTGCGCTACAGCGTGCGGCGCGACCTGTTCCTGCAGCCTGCCGTGGAAACGCTGACAATGCGCAACGACCCGTCGCAGTCGGCGCTGCCGATGCGCGATTTCGGCTCGTTCCTGCCAGGCAACGGTGTCGGTGGCGCCGGGGTGCACTGGAACGGCCACACCTGGCGGTTCTGGGATTCGGATTTTCAGATCAAGACCAACCTGACCAAGAGGTATGGCGCGGCACGGATCGCCGATCTCCAGGTCGAGGACTGGGGCGTGACCGGCGCCGAGATGGAGCCTTATTACGACCAGTTCGAATATCTGGCGGGCATCTCGGGCAAAGCCGGCAACATCAAGGGGCAGCTACAGGAAGGCGGCAATCCGTTCGAGGATCCGAGGTCGCGGGACTATCCGAACCCGCCGATGGAGATGACCTACGCGCCGACCCTGTTCGCCAATGCCGGCCGGTCCATGGGATTGCACCCGTTCCCGACACCGTCCGCCAACATGTCACGGACCTATGTCAATCCGCTCGGCATCACCATGGGGCAGTGCACCTATTGCGGATTCTGCGAGCGGTTCGGCTGCGCCAACTATTCCAAATCCAGCGCCCAGACCACCATCCTTCCCGTCCTGATGAAGAAGGCCAATTTCGAGGTCCGGACCGATAGCGAGGTGCTGCATGTCGATCTTGCCGCCGGCGGCAAGTCGGCGCGCGGCGTAACCTATGTCGATACGTCGGGACAGGAATTCTTCCAGCCGGCCGATCTCGTGCTTCTGTGCGCCTACGGCCTGCACAATGCCCGGCTGATGATGCTGTCGGGCATCGGCAGGATCTATGATCCCGCTACCGGCGAGGGCACGGTCGGCCGCAACTACTGCTACCAGACCAACGCCGGCGTGCAGGTGTTCTTCGATGACAAGAACTTCAATCCGTTCATTGCCGCGGGCGCGCTCGGTCAGACGATCGACGACTATAATGGCGACGCCTTCGACCACGGCGGGCTCGATTTCGTCGGCGGCGCGGGCATAAACTGCATCCCCACCAATGGACGTCCCATTGGGACCCGGCCGACGCTGCCGGGCACGCCGAAGTGGGGCAGCGCCTGGAAGAAGGCGACCGTCGCGGGCTACAAAAGCACGCTCGGCTTCTCCTCGCAGGGCAGCAGCTACGCGACACGCACCAACTACCTCGACCTCGACCCGACCTACAAGGATCGCTTCGGCCGGCCGCTTATGCGCATGACCTTCGATTTTCCCGACAACGATATCAGGATGTCGAATTACCTCTGCGACCGGATGGAGGAAATTGCAAAGACGCTTGGCGGCAAGCAATACAATGTCGGCCGTCGCAAAAAGGGCTGGGACAGCGTCCCTTATCAAAGCACCCACAATACTGGCGGCGCCATCATGGGAACCGACCCGAAGAGGAGCGCGGTCAACACCTTCCTGCAAAGCTGGGATGTGCCCAACGTCTTCGTCATCGGCGCGTCGGCCTTTCCGCAGAATGCCGGCAAGAATCCGACCGGAACGGTCGGCGCGCTCGCCTACCGCGCCGCTGACGGCATCCGCAATCATTATCTTCGCAATCCCGGCGCCCCGTTGGTGCAGGCATGAGGACGCTCGCTGCCGGCGCCGGCGCGGCCCTGCTGGCGATCACGCCTGCACTTGCCGCCGATCAGGCCGACCAGATCATCCGCGGCCAATACCAGGCGGTGCTCGGCGATTGCGCGGGCTGTCATACGAGGCCGGGGGGCAAGCCGCTGGCCGGCGGCCTGCCGCTCGAAACGCCCTTCGGCGCACTGGTGCCGCCCAACATCACGCCCGACCACGAGACGGGCATCGGCAATTGGTCGGAGATCGATTTCCGCAACATGATGAAGACGGGCGTCGGCCACGATGGCGTGCGGCTCTATCCCGCCATGCCGTATCCCGCCTATACCAGGATGACCGAGCAGGACATCTCCGACCTGTGGGCCTACATGACCACGGTCGAGCCGGTCGCGAACAAGGTCGAGGCGAACCAGTTGCCGTTCCCGTTGAACATCCGGCTGGCGATGTGGGGCTGGAATCTCCTGAACTTCAGCGAGGCGAGCTTCCAGGCCGATCCCTCCAAGTCGGCGGAGTGGAATCGCGGCGCCTATATCGTCCAGGGGGCCGGGCACTGCGGGACCTGCCATACGCCCAAATCCTTCCTGGGCGCCGATCAGGACTCCAGCTTCCTGCAAGGGGCGTCGCTGCAGGGCTGGTTCGCCCCCGACATCACCAACAATGCTCAATCCGGCCTTGGCAAATGGTCGCAAGAGGATGTGGTCGCTTACCTCAAGACCGGCGTCAACGCGCATTCGATCGCGTCCGGTCCGATGGCCGAGGCGATCGAGAACTCGACCTCCAAAATGATGGATCCCGACCTAAAGGCCGTGGCCGTCTATCTCAAGAACCTGGGGTCGGACACCGGCAGTGCGCAGGCGCCCAAGCCCGACGAAGCGCGGATGGTGGCGGGCGAGGCGATCTACCGTGACAATTGTTCGGCCTGCCATGGCGGCGACGGCGCCGGGGCCGGCGCGTTGTTCCCCACCCTCATCGGCAATTCCATCGTCGCGCAGGGCAATCCCGAGACGCTTGCGCGCGTCGTTCTTGCCGGAAGCCAGGCGGTGCACACGACTGGTGCTCCGACCACGCCTTCGATGCCCTCGCTGGCATGGCGGCTGAAGGACCAGGAAATCGCCGACGTGCTGACCTATGTGCGCGGCAGCTGGGGCAATTCCGCGCCGGCGGTCTCGTCCGACGATATCGCGGCGGTGCGCAAGGAATTGGTGCCGTAGCCTGCATTCCGGGCTGGATTTCGATATCGTTGCGAAAGCCGAACGATTGACTGACGGCGGCTCTATCGGCGGTTCAGCATCGTCTTTCGTCCGCTGTATTCGGCGAGCCAGATGCCGCCCAGAACGAGGACCAGCGCCAGCGCCTGATAGAGCTGGAAAGTCTCGCCCACGATCAGCACCGAAAGCAGCGTGCCGAAGATCGGCACTAGATTGATGAACAGGCCGGCGCGGTTGGCGCCGATCAGCTCGTTGCCCCTGATATAGGTAATCTGCGAGATCACCGAAGCGCCGATCGCCGTATAGACGATGACCGTCCAGCCGCGCGCATCGGGCACGATCACCTTGCCGGCGGCGGCCTCCCACAGGAAAAAGGGCAATGAGGTGATGAGTGCCGCGAACGACATGGCCAGCATCAGGCTCTGCCAGCGCATCGCCGGCTTCAGCCGCAACCCGACCGAATAGCCGCTGTAGAGGACGACCGCGACCAGCATGATGGCGTCGCCGAAATTGAGTTCCAGCGTCAGCAGCCGGCGTGGATCGCCATGGCAGGCCGTCAGGATGACGCCGAAGATGGTCAGCACCACGCCGGCGATCTGCGCCCAGTTCACGCGCAGGCGGAAGAAAACGAAATTGGCTGTCATGATCAGGATCGGCATCGCCGCCTGCTCGATAGAGACATTGATTGCCGTGGTGTAATTGAGCGCGGTGTAGAAAATGGTGTTGAACAGGGTGAAGCCGCTGGCGCCCAGCGCCGCCAGCACGATCCAGTGCCTGCGCACGACAGGCCAATCCTCCTGGATCGTGCGCCAGCCGATCGGCAGTAGGATTGCCACGGCCAGCATCCAGCGCAGGAAGACCAGCGTCATCGGCGAGACGTGGTCGACCGCCAGCTTGCCGGCCACCGAATTGCCGCCCCACAGCAAGGTGGTGAGCAGCAGGAACATGTAGGCGCTTCGATGCATCGCGGGCTTCCGGCCGCGGGATGAGTTGCGGTGTTTGCCGGCCTATTGCCCCCGTCAGTCCAAGTAAATGATGTCAAAGCCGAAAATTGTTGTGCCTCAGGGCATTTTCGGCGGCAAAGAAAGGTCGCACTCGCGAGGTCTTGACGCTATAGAGGCCTGTCGTTTCGAACCATATCCAAGCCGCGCGGCGGCGTCTCAAGGGAAAAGAAACATGGCCAATGTGGTGGTCGTCGGCTCGCAGTGGGGCGACGAAGGCAAGGGCAAGATCGTCGACTGGCTGTCGGAGCGCGCCGATGTCGTCGTGCGTTTCCAGGGCGGCCACAATGCCGGCCACACGCTGGTCGTCGACGGCAAGGTCTACAAGCTGTCGCTGCTGCCTTCCGGCGTCGTGCGGGAAGGCAAGCTGTCCATCATCGGCAATGGCGTGGTCTTCGATCCGCATGCTTTCGTCGCCGAAGTGGAGAAACTGAAGGGCCAAGGCGTGGACGTGACGCCGGATCGCCTGAAAATAGCCGAAAACACGGCGCTTATCCTGTCCGTACACCGGGAGCTGGACGGATTCCGCGAGGATGCCGCTTCGAATTCCGGAACGAAGATTGGCACGACCCGGCGCGGGATCGGCCCCGCCTACGAGGACAAGGTGGGCCGCCGCGCGGTTCGGGTGATGGATCTGGCGGATTTGGAAACTTTGCCTCTGAAGGTCGACAGGCTGCTGACGCACCACAATGCGCTGCGTCGCGGGCTCGGCCATGGCGAAGTCACGCATGACGCGATCATGCAGGAATTGACCTCGGTCGCGAACGACATCCTCCCCTACATGGACCGCGTCTGGAAGGTGCTCGACGACAAGCGCCGCGCCGGCGAGCGCATCCTGTTCGAGGGCGCGCAAGGCACGCTGCTCGACATCGACCACGGCACCTATCCGTTCGTCACCTCGTCCAACACGGTCGCCGGACAGGCGGCCGCCGGCTCCGGCGTCGGTCCGGGCGCCATCGGCTACGTGCTCGGCATCACCAAGGCCTACACCACGCGGGTCGGCGAAGGTCCGTTCCCGACCGAGCAGAAGAACGAGATCGGCGAGTTCCTCGGCACGCGCGGCCATGAATTCGGTGTCGTCACCGGGCGCAAGCGCCGCTGCGGCTGGTTCGACGCGGTGCTGGTGCGCCAGGCGGTTGCCGTCAACGGCATCAAGGGCATCGCGCTGACCAAGCTCGACGTGCTCGACGGGCTGGACGAGATCAAGGTCTGTACCGGCTACAGGCTCGACGGCGAGACGATCGACTATCTGCCGGCAAGCCAGGGCGCGCAGGCCCGCGTGGAACCCATCTACGAAACGCTGGAAGGCTGGAAAGGCACCACCGCCGGCGCGCGCAGCTGGAACGATCTACCGGCCCAGGCGGTCAAATATGTCCGGTACATAGAGGAGTTGATCGGCGCGCCGGTCGCACTCCTCTCCACCAGCCCGGAACGGGACGACACGATACTTGTGACCGATCCGTTTCAAGACTAGTTTCTGAAGCCTTTCCGGGCATCGCGGCTGATTTGCGGGGGCCGGCGCGGAGGCAAACTACAGGTCGACTGAAGCATGGCAGATTTCGTTGCTGTTCTGAAAAACGCGTTCGAGAAGCACGGCGACGAGACGCCCGAGAAGCGTGCGCGCATCTATAACAGCGTTCGCGCCATGCTGGCGAAGAAGCTTGCGGAATATTCGCCGCCGCTGGCTCCCGAGGCCATAGACAAGCAGAAACGCTCGCTGGACGACGCCATTGCCGGCGTCGAGCGGGACTACGTCAAGAGTGTGCCGGAGACGGACCCGCTCGCGGAACTGGAGCACATCTTTTCCTCCATCGACCGCAACAAGAACCAGTCGAGCCACGTCAAGCAGCCGGCCAAGGCCGAATCGATTCCCGCTCCGTCCCCGTATCGGCAGGCGCCTGTCGCGGCCAGCCCGGAGCCGTACAAGCCGGCGCAGCCCGTGGCGAACCCCGAACCCAACCGGCCTGCTCCAGCGGTCAAGGTCGAGCCAGCCTGGCAAAGGTCGACGCCGGTCCAGCCCGCTCCGGACTTTTCGGAGAAGACCTTGCCGGGAATGGACGCGGATCGGGACGACGACCAGGACGATGTCTTTGCCAATGACGAAGCGCCGGCGGGCGCCGACACTTTCGAGCGTTTGCGCCCAGCTGAACGCAGGCGCGGCTATGGCGGACTGATCGCCGCCGTCGTCGCGTTGCTGGTCGTTGCCGGCGGCGGTTACGGCATCTGGCTGAACAAGGATGCCTTCGGCAAGATGCTGGGCCTGGGCGGCAGCAAGGTTGTTGCCAAGACCGAACCGGTGAAAACGGCGCCGGCCAAGCCGGCGACCGATGCCGCGGCCACGCCACCGGCGCCCGCGACCGGTGCCGAAGGCACGAAATTCACGCAGCGGCTGACGCCTGAAGGCGGCGAAACCGATCCCGGCCCGGGCGGTGGACAAAGCGGCATAGGCGAGGGTGAATCCGTCGCCGCGCTGACGACGCCGCCAACGGCGACGAATGCGCCGGCCACGGCCGCGCCGGCGGTTCCCGCACCGGCTGCCAATACGCCCGCTGCCGCCACGCCCGCGGCAGGCGCGCCTGCCGCCACCACGCCTGCGGCGGGCACCCCGCCCACGACACCACCCGCCAACGGAACCGCGCCCGCGGCGCCGGCCGGTGCCGCCGCCACGCCGCCGCCCGCGCCGGCGGGCGCCGCTCCGGCGGCTCCGGCCGCGGCTGCGGCGCAAAGCTCGGTTCCGGTCGGCCAGAAGGCGATCTTCTACGAGGAGCGCACCAGCACCGCGCAGGGTTCGGCCGAGCCCGGCAGCATCGTCTGGTCGCTGGTGCAGGAATCGCCCGGCGGCGACCTGCCGCCAGAGCCTGCGATCCGTGCCGAGGCGACCATTCCCGGCAAGGACATCCAGTTGCGCATGACCATCCGCCGCAACACCGACCAGACCCTGCCGGCGAGCCATATCATCGAGATGATCTTCCTGACGCCCGACGGCTTCGAGGGCGGCGGCGTCGACAACATATTGCGCGTCGCCATGAAGAGCTCGGAACAGGATGCCGGCAGCCCGCTGATCGGCATCCCGGCCAAGATCGCCGACGGCTTCTTCCTGGTCGCGCTCAACGACACCAAGGCCGATGAAGACGCCAACATGACCTTGCTGCGCGGCCAGGACTGGATCGACGTACCGGTCGTCTACAAGACCGGACGGCGGGCATTGCTGACCATGGAAAAGGGCATTCCCGGCGAGAAGGTGTTCGACGAGGCGATCAAGGCCTGGCAAGCGAAAACGGCGGGCTGAGCAGACGGCGTAACGGCGGCCTTCGATCAGAAACCCTGGAACAGCATGTCGAGCGCGGCGACGATCTCGTCGTGATGTTTCGTCAAGTTCAGCCGACTTTCACCCAATTCGCTTGCCGGAACGGTAGCAATCAGGTGTGTCGCCATAACCAGCTTCCGGCCGTTGATGTCGAAGATCGGATGAAGCTTTCGCATCGGCGGCGGCACCGTTGCGAACGGCAGAAGGGGGACGACTACCCGCGTCCTGAAATTGTCGAGCAGATCGGATTGAACGTCGAGCAAATAGTTGCCTTCGACGCGACCGGCGAAGACATCATAGCGGGGCATCAGAACTGCCGGTACTCTTCCAACGGGACGCCATGTTTCTCGATGTAGTCGTTCCACGACTCCATCGTGGCGCGGTTCTCTAGCTTCCATAGCCGCGTTTTTTCGGCCGCCACCGCTTCCGCGATGCCGGCCTCCGCGGCGCGCGAGACATTCACATCAAGCCCTTTGGCTTCCCGCATGAGATTTGAGTCGATCGACAGATTTGCTGGCTGACGGACCGCATTCAAGGCAATCTTACGCATGGTGGGCCTCCGCGACATGCGCATAATATATGCGCATTCCGATATGGAAGGCAATAAAATCAAGCTGCCCCGATCGCGGGCGGAACCTACCCTTCCATCTCTTCCCGCAGCATCTCCAGTTCCAGCCATTCCTCTTCCAATGCGGCCAAGGTGGCGCGCTCCTTGTCGAGGGCGGCGATGGTCTTCTGGAACGAGGCCGGGTCGCGCTCGTAATAGGCCGGGTCGGAGATGTTGTTTTCCAGCCGCGAGATCGACGCTGTCACGGCCTCGATCTTCTTGGGCAAGGAGTCCAGCGCGAACTTCTGCTTGAACGACAGTTTTTTGGCCGGCCCTTTTGCTACGGCAGGTTCTGCCTTGGTGGTCGGCGCGTCGCCGGCGTCGGCCTTGGCGCGCGCCTTGCGGTCGTCGAGCCGGGTGCCGCCGCGCTGCGCCAGCATGTCGGAATAGCCGCCGGCATATTCAATCCAGCGGCCACCACCGTCCGGCGCGATGACGCTGGTGACGGTGCGGTCGAGGAAATCGCGATCGTGGCTGACCAGGATGACGGTGCCGGCGAACCCGGCGACCAGTTCCTGCAGCAGTTCCAGCGTCTCCATGTCGAGATCGTTGGTCGGCTCATCAAGTACCAGCAGGTTCGCCGGGCGCGCCAGCACGCGCGCCAGGATCAGCCGCGCCCGCTCGCCGCCGGACAGCTCGCGCACCGGCGTGCGCGCCTGCTCCGGCTTGAACAGAAAATCCTTCATGTAGGAGACGACATGGCGCTGCTCGCCATTGATGACCAGGTTCTCGCCGCGCCCGTCGGTGAGATATTGCGCCAGCGTCTCCTGCGGGTCGACCGCCTCGCGCTTCTGGTCGAGCGTGGCGATCTCCAGATTCGTGCCGAGCCGTATCGAACCAGCGTCCGGCGCCAATTCGCCGGTCAGCATCTTCAGAAGCGTCGTCTTGCCGGCGCCGTTCGGTCCGACGAGGCCGACGCGGTCACCGCGCTGGATGCGGGTCGAGAACCCCTTGACGACGGTGAGGTCGCCAAAGCTCTTCTCTATGTTTTTCGCCTCGATCACCAGCTTGCCGGATTCGGCCGCGTCGCTGGCCACCATTGTCGCGGTGCCCTCGGCGCCGCGATGGCCGCGAAAGCGCTGGCGCATGGTCTGCAGTTCGCCGAGACGTCGCATGTTGCGCTTGCGCCGTGCCGTCACGCCGTAGCGCAGCCAGTGCTCCTCGCGCACGATCTGGCGGCCGAGCTTGTGCTGCTCGCGCTCTTCCTCCTCCAGCACGAGGTCGCGCCATTCCTCGAAATGGCCAAAGCCCTTGTCCAACCGGCGGGTCTGGCCACGGTCGAGCCAGACGGTGGCACGCGACACACGCTCGAGGAAGCGGCGGTCGTGCGAGATCACGATGAGCGCCGAGGAAGTCCGGACGAGTTCCTCTTCCAGCCATTCGATCACCGACAGATCAAGATGGTTAGTCGGCTCATCAAGAAGCAGGATGTCGGGCTCCGGCGCCATGACGCGGGCAAGGGCGGCGCGCCTGGCCTCGCCGCCGGACAGGTCTGCCGGCCGCTCCTCGCCTGACAGGCCGAGATGCTCCATCAGATAGCTGGCGCGGTAGGGATCGTCGGCCGGGCCGAGTCCGGCCTCGACATAGGCCCGCACATTGGCAAAGCCGTCCATGTCGGGCATCTGGGGCAGGTAACGCACCGTTGCCGAAGGCTGGCGGAACACCTCGCCGTCCTGCGGTTCGATCAGGCCGGCGGCGATCTTGAGCAGCGTCGACTTGCCGGACCCGTTGCGGCCGACCAGCGCGATCTTGTCGCCGGCCGACGCGGTCAGGGCGGCGCCATCGAGCAGCGGCGTGCCGCCAAAAGTCAGTCTTATCCCGTCGAGATTGAGAAGGGGCGGGGCCATGTCAGCTTTCGGGCAATGGATAGGGATGGGCAAGCAGCAGCGCGCGGCCGTGGCCGAGCGCGATGTCGAGGCGGCCCTTGACCTCGTTGGAAATGGTCAGCGACGATCCGAAAGCCACCTCGACCTTGTCGAGCGGCCATTTGGCGCCGGTGACGGTCAGGCCGGAGAGTTCGGAAAAGCCGAGAATAGAAAATAGCGTGCCGTCGGCATAATCGAAGCTGGCCCTGCCGTTGAGCAAGGGGACACCCTCCTGGGCGCCGCTGGTCAAAAGCACATCCGTTCCGGCCTCGGCCAGCCGCAGGCCAAGCGCCAGATGCAGAAAGGCGTGATCGGCGCGCTTGCCGCCGAAGGCGCCCGCCAGCACAAGGCGGGTCGCTCCACGCTCCAGTGCGGCCGCGATTGCCAGTTCGCCGTCGGTCTTGTCCTTTTCCGTCGGGAAGGTTTGCTGGGGCACGGCGGCGAGATGGGCGGGCAGATCGGCCGGAACCGAATCGAAATCACCGACCCACAATTCCGGCACGAGGCCCAGCATCCGCGCATGACCGATGCCGGCGTCGGCGGCGATCACGCGCGAGCCTTCGACCTGGCGGTCGAGCCGGGGCGTGCGGAGGAGATCGCCGCCAAGCAGGATGGTGAATGTGCTCATATCCCGTCGCCTTACCAGCCCGGCACGGGAAACGGAAGGCGGCAAACTCCCACTTGCGTGTCCCACCCGCCGGGCCTATGTGTCGAAACGCTCTAACGGGGTGCCGGACGCGAATTTCGCGGGCCGGCTGAGAGGCAGTCTCGCCAACCCGCTGAACCTGATCCGGTTTGTACCGGCGGAGGGATTAGACGTTTCGGACAGTCCGACGCCTCAATTCCTTTCAACGCAAACGAAGGAGGCGCCGATGCGCACGTTTTTATATTCTCTCATCGCAGCCACGGCGGTGACGCTGTCCGGGCCGGCCTTGGCCAAGGACAAGCTCACGGTCTACACCTATGAGAGCTTCACCGCCGACTGGGGTCCAGGCCCCGTGGTGAAGAAGGAATTCGAGGCCGAATGCGGCTGCGATGTCGAGTTCGTCTCGGTCGCCGACGGCGTGGCGCTGCTCAACCGCGTCAAGCTGGAAGGCGCTTCGACCAAGGCCGACATCGTGCTCGGCCTCGACACCAATCTCACCGCCGATGCCAAGGCCTCCGGCCTGTTCGCGCCGCATGGCGCGGTGAGCGATGTCAACGTGCCGGGCGGCTGGAGCGACGATACTTTTGTTCCCTTCGACTACGGCTATTTCGCCGTCGTCTACGATACGCAAAAGCTGAAGTCGCCGCCGAAAAGCTTGAAGGAGCTGGTCGAGGGCAGCGCCGACGACAAGATCGTCATCCAGGACCCGCGCACCTCGACGCCCGGTCTCGGCCTGCTGCTCTGGGTGAAGTCGGTCTATGGCGATAAGGCGCCGGAGGCCTGGGCCAAGCTCAAGACCAAGGTGCTGACCGTGACGCCGGGCTGGAGCGAGGCCTATGGCCTGTTCACCAAGGGCGAGGCGCCGATGGTGCTTTCCTACACCACCTCCCCGGCCTACCACATGGTCGCCGAGAACACCGAGCGTTACCAGGCGGCGTCTTTCGAAGAGGGCGAGTATCTGCAGATCGAGGTCGCCGGCATCACCACGACCGGAGCCAAGAACCCGCTGGCGGAAAAATTCATGGCCTTCATGACCGGACCGAAATTCCAGGACGCCATCCCCGAGACCAACTGGATGTTCCCGGCCGGCAAGACCGACAAGCCGCTCAACCCGGCCTTCGACAAACTGGTCAAGCCGACCAAGACCCTGCTGTTCAGTCCGGAGGAGGTCGCGGCCAACCGCAAGACCTGGGTGGATGAATGGCTGGCGGTGATGAGCAAGTAGTTGGCTGTATGATCCGAAGATGAATGCTTTACGGCGCCCCCCTCTGTCCTGCCGGACATCTCCCCCGCTTGGGGGGAGATTGGCTGTCATCGGCGATTTCGCCAATCGCCAACATTGCAGGAATGAGCTGGGCGCCGGAGCTGCTAATCTCCCCCCTCGTGGGGGAGATGTCCGGCAGGACAGAGGGGGGCGCGAAGGAACGCGACGCACGTTAAAGGCCTTTCGTGCAACCCGCGTCTGATCCCCGCATTACCGCCGGCAGCGTAGCGCTGGCGGCGATCGCGCTCTTGATCGGCGGCGCGTTTGCCGGGCTGCTTGTCGAAGGCGCACACGATCTCTCCGGCGCCTGGGTGGCCTTCGACCCTTATCTGTTGCGCGTCGTGCGCTTCACACTCTGGCAGGCGGCCCTGTCAACGCTGCTCTCCGTCGGGCCGGCCCTGTTCGTGGCGCGGGCGCTGTCGCGGCATCCACGGTTCTTCGGCCGCGCCTTCATTCTGCAGCTCTTCGCCGTGCCGTTGGCGCTGCCGGCGATCGTCGCGGCGCTCGGCATTCTGGCGCTTTATGGCCGTGCCGGCTATTTCGCCGGCCTGTTCAACTGGGTTGGCGGCCAGGGCTGGCCGGGCATCTACGGCCTCTCCGGCATTCTCGTCGCCCATGTCTTCTTCAACCTGCCGCTGGCCACCCGCCTGTTCCTCGAGGCGCTGCAGACCATCCCCTCCGACCAGTGGCGGCTGGCGAGCCAGCTCGGCATGGCGGCGCGGCCGGCGTTCCGGTTGATCGAATGGCCAACACTGCGCGCCGCCATGCCCGGCGTCGCCGGGCTCGTCTTCATGCTCTGCATCACATCCTTCACCATCGTGCTGACGCTTGGCGGCGGGCCGGCCGCGACGACGCTCGAAGTCGGCATCTATCAGGCCTTGCGCTTCGATTTCGATCCCGCGAGGGCTGTCGCGCTGACATTGCTGCAGATCGCCTTGACCTTCATCGTGGTGCTGGCGCTGACGCGGCTCGGCGCCAATGTCGTCGGCGACACCAACCTGCCGGTCGCGCCGCGCCGCTATCTCTCCGTCAACGGCACCGAAGCCACACTGAATGCCTTGCTCATCGGATTGGCGCTGCTGGTCGTCGCGGGACCGATGGCGGCGACCGTGATCGCCGGATTGAGCGCCGATCTCGACCGGCTGGCCGGCGAGACCGCTGTCCGGCAGGCGACACTCACCAGCGCCGTGCTCGGCTTCCTTTCGGCGCTGCTTTCGGTGATGCTCTCGTTGGCATTGACAATGGCGCGGCGGGCGCTGGCATCGAACCGCCGCTCCGGCCCAATGACACTGCTCGAACACGCCACCGATACCGGCGCCGGCTTTGTGCTGGTCGTGCCGCCGATCGTCGTCGGCGCCGGTTGGTTCCTTCTGTTGCGCCACGTCGGCGACGTCTTTGCCATCGCCCCGCTCATGGTCGTCACCGTCAACGCTGTCATGGCGATGCCTTTCGCGCTGCGCGCCATCCGCCCCGCCTATGATGCGGCAATCGAGCGCCACGAACGGCTCTGCGCACAGCTCGGCATTTCCGGCTGGGCAAGGCTGAAGCTGGTCGACTGGCCGTCGCTGCGGCGGCCGCTCGCCACCGCCTTCGCCTTCGCCATGGCGCTGTCGCTTGGCGATCTCGGCGTCATCGCCCTGTTCGGCAGTGATTCCGTACAGACCTTGCCCTACCTTCTCCTGGCGCGCATGGGCAGCTACCGCACCCAGGACGCCGCCGGCCTGGCGTTGTTGCTGGGCCTTGTCTGCCTGGTACTGGTGCTGGCAGCGGACCGGCTGGGAAAGGGGATGGCCCGCGATGTCTGACGGTGCGGCTGACGGCAAAGGGGTTCCGGTACGGCTGGACAAGGTCTCGTTCAGTTATGGCGAGGCATTGTTCGCTTTCGATGTCGAGTTCACCGCGACGCAAATCACTGCCATCATGGGGCCAAGCGGTTCGGGAAAGTCGACGCTGCTCAATCTGGTGGCCGGATTCGAGATGCCGAGATCCGGCCGCGTGCTGATCGGCGGGGGCGATGTCCGTGGTGAGCCGCCGGCCGTGCGTCCGGTGTCGATGGTGTTTCAGGAGAACAATCTTTTCGCGCATCTTTCCGTCGAGCAGAATGTCGGGCTCGGCCGTTCGCCATCGTTGCGGCTGACCGATACCGACCACGCCGATATCGCGGGCGCCCTTGCGCGCACCGGTCTTGCCGGCAAGGAGAAGCGGCTGCCGCGCGAACTTTCGGGCGGTGAGCGCCAGCGCGTCGCCCTGGCTCGCGTGCTGGTGCGTGACCGCCCGGTGCTGCTGCTCGACGAACCCTTCGCCTCGCTTGGGCCCGCCTTGCGCGACGACATGCTCGACCTGGTTGCTGGCCTTCATGCCGAGCGTGGCATGACGGTGCTGTTCGTCACGCACCAGCCGCAGGATGCCCGCCGCATCGGCCAGAAGGTGGTGTTTCTGGACAATGGCGCCGTCGCCGCCACAGGCACGGCGGACGATTTCTTTGCCGGGGCTGGTCCGGAGGCGTTCCGGCGCTATATCGGTGCGGGTGCCGGGGATGCCTTATCACGAGATATTGCCCGGAAGCGGACATAATTTACGCTCAAACCGGCCCGAGGCGATGTGGCGCTTGCTTGCCATGACTGGAGTAGTGTGGCTAGGTCCGCTCGATACCGGTCCGGCACTGGCCGTGATTTGCCTACAGCATCTGCTGCCCGGCCCGAGGGGCGCGTGACGGACGCTGTAGCAGTTTGTTTTGCGCATTGCATGATCATGCGCAAGGACCTGAAAGGAAGCCATTCTGGCGATCGGCGTTGACAGGCTACGAATGAACCCGCTGGCGCGCTTCTTGGCGCTGGCTGGCTTTGCCGTGGCGCTGGCGAGCTGCCAGATGTTCACGCCTCCGGAGGTCCAGGAATCCGGCTTCCAGCCATCCGACAAGCCGATCACGGTGGACAATGTCGCCGCCAACAACAAGCTTGCCGAACTCGCCAAGGCGCAGCATCCGCGCATCCTGGCGACCTATGGTGGCGAATATTCCGATCCCAAGCTCGAGCGCATGGTCGCCAAGGTGGTCGGCAATTTGACCGTGGTGTCGGCCAACCCGACCCAGACCTATCGCATCACCATCCTCAATTCGCCCAACGTCAACGCCTTCGCACTGCCGGGCGGCTATCTCTACATAACGCGCGGCCTCCTGGCGCTGGCCAATGATTCGTCCGAGCTCGCCGCTGTCATCGCGCATGAAATGGGACACGTCACCGCCAATCATGGCCTGCAGCGCCAGCAGTTGGAGGCCGAGGAGGGCCTGGCGACCAAGGTCGTCTCGGATGTGCTCGGCGACAGCCCGACCGCCAAGGCAGCACTGATCCGCGGCAAGCTCAGGCTGGCGCAGTTCTCGCGCAACCAGGAACTGGAGGCGGACGCCATCGGCATCAAGTCGATCGGCGAAGCCGGCTACGATCCCTATGCCGCCGGCCGCTTCCTGCAGTCGATGTCGGCCTACACCGATTTCCGCTCGATCAGCGGCGCCACGGACGCCAGCCTCGACTTCCTTGCGACGCACCCCAACACGCCGCAGCGCATCGATCTGGCACAGCGCCACGCCCGCCAGTTCGGCGCGCCAGGCTTCGGCACGCGCGACCGTGATTCCTTCCTCGCCGGCATAGACGGCCTACTCTACGGCGACACGCCGGAAGAAGGCTATGTGCGCGGCGAGACCTTCCTGCATCCGGGCCTCGGCGTGTCGTTCACGGTGCCGGACGGTTTCATCATCGACAATTCGGCGGCAGCGGTGACGGCGACCGGTCCTGGCGACATAGCAATCCGCTTCGACGGCGTTTCGATCGACAAGAACCGCGCCTTGACCGACTATATCAGAAGCGGCTGGGTGGCTGGCCTCGACGACAGCACTGTCAAGCAGGAAACCATCAACGGCAATGAGGCGGCGACCGCGCATGCCGGCGCCGAAGGCTGGCAGTTCGATATCGCGGTGATCCGCGCCGGCGGCCAGGTTTACCGATTGCTGACCGCGGCGCCCTCGGCCAGCACCTCGCTGGAAACGGTGGCGCGCTCGGTCAGCGGCTCCTTCCGCATTCTCAGTCCCGCCGAAAAGGCGGCCCTGAAGCCACTGCATATCCGTGTGCTTACGGTACAGCCGGGACAGACCATGGGCTCGCTTGCCGCGCAGATGGTGGGCGTCGACCGCAAGCTCGACCTGTTCCGCGTGCTCAACGCGTTGTCGCCGGGGGCCGCGGTTTCGGCCGGCGACAAGGTCAAGATCGTCACCGACAAGTAGCGCCCATTGCGCGAATCAGGCGGCGGTCGCCATGAATTCGGGATTCTGCTTCACCAGCGCGACCTTGAGCTTTTCCATCGCGCGGGCCTCGATCTGGCGGACGCGTTCCTTGGAAATGCCGAGCGTCTCGCCGAGTGCCTCGAGCGTGGCGCCCTCGTCGGTCAGCCGGCGTTCCTCGATGATGCGGAGTTCGCGGGCGTTGAGAGCTTGAAGCGCCTCCCTCAGCCAAAGCGAGCGGCGCGCGACGTCGATCTTGTCGCCGACAATCTCGTCGGGCAGGGGATCGTCCGAGACCAGGAAATCCATCCGCTCGGTCGCACCCGCATCATCGGCAAGCGGCACGTTGAGCGAGGAGTCCGGTGCCGAGAGGCGTGAATCCATCAACGCCACATCGGCCTCGGAGACACCAAGCGCAACCGACACCTCGCGGTAGAGGGTTGTGTTGGAGAGCGGTTCGGCGCCGTTCGCGAGGCGCGCACGCAGGCGCCTGAGATTGAAGAACAGGGCCTTTTGCGCCGAACTGGTGCCGCCGCGCACGATCGACCAGTTGCGCAGGATGTAATCCTGCATCGAAGCGCGAATCCACCACGTCGCGTAGGTCGAAAACCGTACCTCGCGCTCAGGCTCGAAGCGGGCCGCGGCCTCGAGCAGGCCGACATGACCTTCCTGGATCAGGTCGCCAAGCGGCAGGCCGTAGTGACGGAATTTCGAGGCCATGGAAATGACCAGCCGCATATGGGCCACGGTGATGCTGTGCAATGCGTTCTGGTCGTTGTCTTCTTTCCAGAGCAATGCAAGCCGATGCTCCTCGTCGCGCTCGAGGTAGGGCGCCCTCATTGCCGCGCGGACCATGACCCGACCTGCCGTGTCTTCCATCATAAGGCGCTCCCTGGCTCAGGCGATGCGGATGACAGGCACCGGCTTGAAATGACGGCGTCATGCCCTAGAACAGCCAAAACTGCCGTGCGCGGGAAAGGTTCCGCTGGCGCGGGCAGGCGAGCGATGAGATCCGGGCAATTTCGGCACGGCTGCCCGGAACTCTGAATGCTGCAGAGAAATTCCTTTTAGAGTATTCGATTTCTGGAATTGGCCCTCTTTGAAATTTCATTCCTTATTTTTTCGACCCGCATCTGTCATTTTCCAGCCCTCACAACATGCCTGACATCAGGCCAAGGACGGGATCACAGAAAAATGAAATGGCTCAAGTCACTCATCATCGCCGGAACGCTGCAGGCCCTGGCGGTCGCATCGGGCCATGCCGGCGCCAATCTCGACCAGATCAAGCAGGCCGGCGTCATCAAGGTCGGTACGGAAGGCACTTACGCGCCTTTTACCTATCATGATGCATCCGGAGCGCTGGTCGGCTTCGACGTCGAAATCGCCAAGGCGATCGCCGACAAGCTTGGCGTCAAGGCGCAGTTCCTCGAGGGCAAGTGGGACGGCCTGATCGCCGGCCTCGATGTCAAGCGCTACGACGCCGTCATCAACGAAGTCGGCATCACCGATGCCCGCAAGGCCAAGTACGATTTCTCCGATCCCTACATCGCCTCCAAGGCGGTGCTGATCGTGCGCGGCGACAACACCGACATCAAGACCTTCGCCGATCTCAAGGGCAAGAAGTCGGCGCAGTCGCTGACCTCCAATTTCGGCAAGCTGGCCGAGTCGAATGGCGCCGAACTGGTCGGCACCGACGGCTTCGACCAGTCGATCCAGCTGCTTTTGACCGGCCGCGCCGACGCCACCATCAATGACAGCCTGTCGTTCCTCGACTTCAAGAAGCACAAGCCCGACGCCAATGTGAAGATCGCCGCCCAGGAAGAGAATGCCGATTATTCCGGCGTCATCGTGCGCAAGGGCGATCCGGAGCTGGTCGCGGCCATCAACAAGGCGCTGGCCGACATCAAGGCCGACGGTACTTATCAGAAGATCGCCGACACCTATTTCGGCCAGGACGTGTCGAAGTAATTCATAAAGCGGGGCCGGTCGTCGCCCCGCGGCCCATCCAGCGGCGAGCCGTTTTTGACGGCTCGCCGCTTTTGTCGTGATATGGCTGACGCATTCGCGCTTCGATGGCGCCGCTTGTCCATTCCGGAGGATTTTTCGTGCCGCACTGGCTGCAACTGATGCTGGAGTCGCTGCCCTCGCTGCTGTGGGCAGCGTTGATCTTCACCGTGCCGCTGACGCTGCTGTCCTTCGTGCTCGGCCTGACGGTGGGGTTGGGCGCGGCGCTCGGCCGGCTGTTCGGCCCGAAGCCGCTGGTGGCGCTCGTGCGCTTCTATGTCTGGATCTTCCGCGGCACGCCGCTGCTGGTGCAGCTGTTCCTGATCTTCTACGGCCTGCCTTCGGTCGGCATCCTGCTCGATGCCTTTACCGCGGCGCTGATCGGCTTCACCCTCAACATCGGCGCCTACACGTCGGAAATCATCCGCGCGGCGATAGGCTCGGTGCCGAAAGGCCAGTGGGAGGCCGGCTACTCGATCGGCATGACCTGGAGCCAGGCGATGCGGCGCACCATCCTGCCGCAAGCCGGCCGGGTGGCGGTGCCGCCGCTCTCCAACACTTTCATCTCGCTGGTCAAGGACACGTCGCTGGCCGCCGCCATCACCGTGCCGGAGATGTTCCAGGCAGCGCAGCGTATCGTTGCCACCACCTATGAGCCGCTCATCCTCTATGTCGAGGCTGCGATCCTCTATCTGGCGATGAGTTCGGTGCTGTCGGCCTTGCAGACGCGGCTGGAGGAGCGGCTCAACCGCTATGGCGGCTTCCTGGAGGCACGCTCATGATCGGCCTCACCAACATCGAAAAACGCTTCGGCGAAAATCTCGTGCTGAAAGGGGTGACGGTTGCCATCGCCGAGGGCAGCGTCACAGCCCTTGTCGGTCCTTCGGGTGGGGGAAAAAGCACGCTGCTGCGCTGCATCAACCTCCTGGAGATCCCGACCTCGGGCACGGTGCGGATCGGCGACGAGATGCTCGAGTTCCGCCCGGGCGGAAAGGTGCCGGCGGCGGACATAAGGCGTCTGCGCCTGCAGACCGGCATGGTGTTCCAGAATTTCCAGCTGTTTCCGCATCGCACCGCCATCGAAAATGTCATGGAAGGTTTGGTCACGGTGCTCAAATGGTCGCCCCAGAGGGCACATGAACGGGCGCTCGCGCTGCTGGAGAAGGTCGGCATGGCCCACAAGGCGGATGCCTGGCCGGCGACGCTGTCGGGTGGCCAGCAACAGCGCGTGGCGATCGCCCGGGCGCTGGCGCCGTCGCCCAAGGTGCTGCTGTGCGACGAACCGACTTCGGCACTCGACCCGGAATTGGCGCAGGAGGTGGTCGATGTGCTTAGTCAGCTCGCCAGCGAGGGAACGACCATGGTGATAGCGACGCATGATTTGCGCCTGGCTTCCAAGATCGCCCAGGAAGCGGTGTTCCTCGATGCCGGCGTCATTGTCGAGCAGGGGCCATCCGCCACGCTATTCGGCAATCCGGAGCGCGAAAGGACAAAGCGGTTCATCGCCACGCTGAAGCAGGAGGCGGCGGAGAAGGAGGCCGGCGTATAGACGCGGCAATCTCCGGCAATCTTAAAGACAAAAAACCCGGCACGAGGCCGGGTTTTTCGTTAACTCGAAAGCGAAAAGCTCAGGCAGCCTCTTCCTGCTCGGCTTCCTCATTGTCGGCCTTGGCGCCACGCTTGGGGCCCTTGTTGAGATTGACCTCGATCAGGCGCACGGCTTCGGTTTCCGACATGCGGTTGACAGCCGCGATCTCGCGGGCCATGCGGTCGAGCGCCGCTTCATAGAGCTGGCGTTCGGAATAGGACTGCTCCGGCTGGTTGTCGGCGCGGTAGAGGTCGCGCACGACTTCCGAGATCGAGATCAAGTCGCCCGAATTGATCTTGGCATCATATTCCTGGGCACGGCGCGACCACATGGTGCGCTTGACGCGGGCGCGACCCTGCACGACCTTCAGCGCGCGCTCGACATAATCCTCTTCCGACAGCTTGCGCATGCCGATGGAGGTCGCCTTGGCGACCGGCACCTTGAGCCGCATCTTGTCCTTCTGGAAGTCGATGACGAACAGTTCCAGCTTGTGGCCAGCCACTTCCTGCTCATCGATCGAGACGATCTGGCCGACGCCATGCGCCGGATAGACGATGTACTCGCCGGTCTTGAAACCGTGACGCGCGGCCGTGGACTTCTTCTGCGGGGTGATCGTTGCCATTACGCCCTGAACTCCTTGTTGTGGGCCGGCGGCGGTGCCGGCTGAACTCACGTGATCGGGGTCACCGATCATTAGCCGCACAACAGATGAACCCACCGGAAAAAGCCGGGACCGGCAAACCGCACGAATTGCGACCGCCTGGCCCAGATCGCTCTGGTCCGGAATGGGATTTTCACCTTTCAGTGATTTGGGGCGTCTGCGCCATAAATCGACGTTGTGTCACCGGCATGTTTCGCTGATGTAACACAAAAAGTCGGAAGAATCAAGGTTTTGCTGCGTAAGCGAAGGCCACAACCAATCGCCGCCTGTCAAGGCGGTTAATCCGACGTGCTTGTTACGCTACGTCATACAAGCCTTTACGGCGGTGTTGTCAATCGCCTTCGCCGGGCTCGGCGGAGAAGTATTTCTCGAACTTGCCGGCCTCACCGTCGAAGCTCTTGGCGTCGGCCGGCGGCTCCTTCTTGGCGGTGATGTTCGGCCATTTCTCGGCATATTCGGTGTTGATCTGCAGCCATTTGTCGAGGCCGGACTCGGTGTCGGGCTTGATCGCGTCGGCCGGGCATTCCGGTTCGCAGACGCCGCAGTCGATGCACTCGTCGGGATGGATGACGAGCATGTTCTCGCCTTCGTAGAAACAGTCGACCGGACAGACCTCGATGCAGTCCATATATTTGCATTTGATGCAGTTGTCGGTCACGACATAGGTCATCGGTCGGCTCCGGGATGTCCCGTTTTTGTTGGCTTTTTTTGTGAGGTAACGCCTTTATCGGCTGCTTGCAAGGGTGGCCGTTCCCAGGGGCATCAGGGTTTGGGAATGGAATTCCAAGTGGGCGGCGCCGCGAAGGCCCGGCATGCCCCACCGGCCGTCCTGTTTGCCGCTCCCGGTTCTGCTTTTTGTTTGTCGTTGCCCTCGGGAAACGCCCCTCCGCGGTCGGTCGAACGGCTCAATCTTCGTCGAGCAATCGGTCGGTCTGGCGGCGCTCTTTTTTGGTCGGGCGGCCGCTGCCTGCCTCCCGCAACGCCGGGATGGCATCGGGAAGGGCGTCAGCCTTGGGTGCGGGCGGCGGCGACATGTCTTCATAAAGAGTGCGGGCTTCCTCGGCCGGGCCGCGCCGCACTCCGGCGCCGAGCACCTTCCAGACGAAGATACGCCGGTCGAGCGTGATGGTCAGCACGTCGCCCGGCTTGACCAGATCGGATGCCTGCGCTGCTTTGTCGCGATTGATGCGCACGCGGCCGGCGACCACCAATTTAGCCGCCAGCGAGCGCGATTTCACCGCACGCGAAAAGAACAGCCATTTGTCGATGCGCTGGCGGCCTTCAGCAACCATCGAAGCGCCGAGCCTACTTCTTTAGTTGGTCGCGCAAGGCGGCGAGCTTGGCGAAGGGGGAATCCGGATCGAAGCGCACCGGGCGCTCCTCGCGCGGCTTGGGTTGGAAGGCGGGCTTTCCGCCCCCCTTGCCTTCCGGCCTGCCGCCCTTCCAGTCCGGGCGGCCTTCACGGCGCTCGGGACGATCGCCTTGCGGGCGGCCATCGCGGCGCTGCTCGCCGTCACCTTGCGGCTTGGGCTTGAACTTCGAGCGGTCGAAGCGCGGCTTGCCGGCGCCGTCGCGGCGTCCTTCATGGGCGGGACGGTCCGTGGGCGTGCCTGTTGCCGGTGCGCCGCCGGCATCGGCCGACGCGTTGCCTCGGCCGCGCGCTTGTCCGTTTTGCGGGCGGTTGTTGCGGCCGTCGCGATGACGCGGACGCTGGTCAAAGCGGCCTTGGCGCCACAACAGGATCGGCTTTGGCGCTTCGGCTTCCGGCACCGTTTCGCCGACGGCTTGCGCCACCGCAACGGGTTCGGCGGCTTCCGTCGGCGCGGAGGCCCCGACGGCCGGCTCCGCCGCCGCGGCGCCCTCTTCTGGGGGCGCGGCGTCAATCTCGGCAGTCTCAGCTTCGGCCCGCGACTCAACCGGCGCCGGCTCGACGGGTTCAACGGCGGCTTCGGCCACAGGCGCCTCTTCGCCCCCTGCAACGTCAGCCGTGGCTTCCGCCTGCTCTTGCACGGCAGCTTCCGTCGGCGCGTCTGCCGCGATTTCGGCCGCAACCTCCATCGCCGCGACGGCTGCCGCATCCGGCACCGGTTCCGATCCTTCGGCGGCTGGCGCTGCCGCCTCTTCCGCCGCCTTGGCCTGTTCCGCGCGGGCTGCCTCCGCGGCTGCCTGCTTGGCCGCGGCGGCTTCCCGCGCGGCAGTATCCTGCGCTTCCAGCCGCGCCTTGACGTCCGCCGCCGGCTTCGGCTCGGCGCGATAGCCGAGACCCTTGAGAATCTCTTCCATGTCGTCGGCGGTGGCGCCGAGGATCGACATCATTGGCGGCGTCACCATGAAGGACTGGCCGTCATAGGCGCCGTCCGGTCGCTGGCCGAGGCCGGGCTTCCAGTTGGTCGCCGGGCGGATCAGGTCAGCCAGCCGCTCCAGAATGTCGATGCGAACGGCGCGGCGGCCGAGATTGCGGTAGCCGGCAAGCTTGTAGAACGCCTTGTCGAAGGCCGGATCGATCACCACCGAGGTGCGGCCCGATGCCAGCGCATGGACGACGTCGCCGAAGCCGGGCTTGTCCTTGCCGTCGTTCTTCAGCGCCCACAGCAAGGTCACCAGTCCGGCGGGCGCCGGTTTGATCAGCGCCGGCACGAAGACGTGGTAGGCACCGAAGCGCACGCCGAGCCGGCGAAGCGCCGCGCGGCCTTCCTGGTCGAGCGACTTCATCTCCTCGGCGATGTCGCGGCGATTGATGAGGCCGAAATTCTCGACCAGCTGGAAGGCGATGCCGCGGCCGATACCGGAAATCTGATCGGCATTTTTCAAGTCGACCAGCGGCTTCAGCAGGGATTCGATCTGGAAATTGACGAAGCGCTCGGCGCGCGCGGCGACCTTGTCGCGCGCCGGGCCGGTGAGCTGTTCGTCGGCCAGCAGCACCAGGCGCGGCTTCAGCGCGTCCTCGCCCGAAACCAGTGTGCCGATCGGCGCGCCGATCCAGCGCAGCGTGCCGTCCGAACCGAGCGCTAGATCGCCATTGGCGCAGGCACCGAAGCGCTCCGCGCGTGCATCGAATTCGGCGGCCAGCGCCTTTTGCGCGGCCGTGCGCACGGCCTTGGCGTCTTCGCCGCCGGCGGTCTGGTCGGCGGTGAAGCGGAACCCTTGTAACTCGCCGACGTGATGGCCTTCGACAAGGACGGTTCCGGTAGGACTGATTTCGGCTTCAGGCATGGTATTTTCTCTAAGGCGCCGCATGAGGACGGAAGTCCTGCGGTCTACGAAGCGTTTCGTCAACCGCTCATGCAGCGCATCCGACAATCTGTCTTCGATTTCGCGCGTCTTTTCCTGCCAGTGTGCCTGATCGGCCAGCCAGCCGGGCCGGTTCGACACGAATGTCCAGGTGCGGATCTGGGCGATGCGGTGCGACAGCGTGTCGATATCGCCCTCGGTGGTGTCGGCGCGGCGCACCTGCTCGGCCATATAGTTCTCGTCGACATGACCATGCCGGGCGAGGTCCATGTAGATCGAGGCGATGAGGTCGGCATGCTGGGCGGGCGCGATCTTGCGATAATCCGGCAGCGCGCAGGCTTCCCACAGCAACGCCACGCGCTTGGCATTGGTTGCGAGCGCGCGGATGCCTTCGTCGCGGGAGAGATGTTCGAGCGCCTGGGCATCGACGGCCGGCAGTGCGCGTGTCAGGCCCTCGACCGGGGCGTTGGTCTCAATGGAACGCTTCAGCGCATCGAGGCTGGCGAAATCGAATTGGGCGGTGCGCCACTGCAGCACCTTCACCGGGTCGAAGTCATGGCCCTCGATCTTCTGGACCAGGTCCTCGTCCAGCGGATCGACCTGGCCGGTGACGCCGAACGTGCCGTCGCGCAGATGCCGGCCGGCGCGGCCGGCGATCTGGCCGAGTTCGGCCGCCGTCAAATTGCGGTACTGGTAGCCGTCGAACTTGCGGTTCTGGGCAAAGGCGACATGGTCGAGGTCGAGGTTGAGACCCATGCCGATCGCGTCGGTGGCAATGAGATAGTCGACATCGCCCGACTGGAACAGCGCCACCTGGGCATTGCGGGTGCGAGGCGACAGCGCGCCCAGAACCACCGCCGCACCGCCCTGCTGGCGCCGGATCAGCTCGGCGATGGCGTAGACCTCGTCGGCGGAGAAGGCGACGATCGCGGTGCGCCGTGGCAGGCGCGTCAGTTTCTTGGAACCGGCATAAGCCAGATGCGACAGGCGCGGCCGCGTCACCACCGAGACGCCTTTCAGCAGCCGCTGGAGGATGCCGTGCATGGTGGCCGCGCCGAGCAGCAGCGTTTCCTGGCGACCGCGCAGATGCAGGATGCGGTCAGTGAAGATATGGCCGCGCTCGAGGTCGCCGGCCAGTTGCACCTCGTCGATGGCGACGAAGGCGGCGTCGGTCTCGCGCGGCATGGCTTCGACGGTGCAGACCGAATATTTGGCGCCCGGCGGCTGGATCTTCTCCTCGCCGGTGATGAGCGCCACCTTGTGGGCGCCAACTTTCTCGCAGACGCGCGTGTAGACCTCCCGGGCCAGCAGCCTCAGCGGCAGGCCGATGACGCCGGTTTCGTGCGCCACCATGCGCTCGATGGCGAGATGGGTCTTGCCCGTGTTGGTCGGCCCAAGCACGGCGGTCACGTCGCGGCCCGACAGGATCAGCGGCTCGGTATGTTTCTGCTGGATGTTCATCGGCTCGGAAATAAGGCTTTCTGGCCTCTCGTTGTCGGGAGCGTGCCTGGACGGCGCGTATGACAGCCGACACATAGGGATTTCGGGCGCGAAGCGAAAGCGGAATGTTCCGCCCGGGTTCCGAAGACGCCCGTGTCAGCCCGCAAATCAGTTCCTGCTTAACAGTTGGAACGAGTCTGGAACGAATCAGCGACGAATCGGTGACTCCGTCAGATTCAGCTTTTGTTCACGGCTAGATATGGATTTTGCGACCATGAGTCTCACCACATGCTGAATCAGAAAACTGGCCCGTTTTATGCTAGGCGAACCTCTCTGTTAACTTTCGCCTGTGAACGAGGTCGGGGGCTCGATGCGCACTGCTCAAGATTATGAAATTGTTAATCTTTCTGAATTGTGGGTTAAGAAACTATGGGTGATCTCGGCCTATTAATGTTAACTTCCGCTCAAAGCCGGAACGAATCGGCGACAAAACAGCGTCAGCGCTATTTTCCCTTTTTGTTCCCCCAATATCTTGTGTTGTGAACAGCTTATCCACCGAGAATCCACAGGCTTGCCCACAGGTTTCGCGCAGGCGCGCTGCCGCCATTAACCTTTGCGTGCCGGATTGGGGCAGCCGCTCGTAGCGAGGGGTTTTAGGCCCAGAGCATCACTTGAAAACGGACCGGTTTCCCGGTCCGTTTTCGCCCGTCAAGGCCGCTGGTTGGTGGGCAGGCGAAAATCAATGCCTAGACGAAGTACTGGCCGCCATTGGCGGTGAGGGTCGAGCCGGTGATGAAACCGGCATCCTCGGAAGCGAGGAAGACGACGCAGCGCGCGATCTCTTCCGGCTCGCCGAGGCGGCCGACCGGGATTTGCGGGATGATGCGCTCGTTGAGCACTTTCTCGTCGATCGCCTTGACCATCTCGGTGGCGATGTAGCCCGGGCAGATGACGTTGACGGTGATGCCCGCGCGGGCGCCTTCCTGGGCGAGCGCTTTCGAGAAGCCGATGTCGCCGGCCTTGGCAGCGGAGTAATTGACCTGGCCGGCCTGGCCCTTCTGGCCGTTGATCGAGGAGATGGTGATGACGCGGCCGAACTTGCGGTCGCGCATGCCGCTCCACAGCGGATGGGTCATGTTGAAGACACCGGACAGATTGGTGTCGATCACCTCTTTCCACTGCTCGCGCGTTATCTTGTGGAACATGGCGTCGCGGGTGATGCCGGCGTTGTTGACCAGTACCGAGACAGGGCCGAGGTCGGCCTCGATCTGCTTGATGCCGGCGGCGCAAGCGTCATAATCGGCGACGGACCATTTGTAGACCGGAATGCCGGTCTCGGCCTTGAATTTCGCCGCCGCATCGTCATTGCCGGCATAGTTCGCGGCAACCGAATAGCCGGCAGTCTTCAAAGCGATCGAGATGGCAGCGCCGATACCGCGCGATCCACCCGTGACGATTGCAACCTTGGTCATGTGTTCTCCTCCCGTTGGTCGGAGGAGCGAATAGGGAGTAGCCAATAGCGAATAGGGTTTGATGTCCCGCCGCGCTGAGGCCGTTCTTCCTTATTCGCTACTCCTGTTCGCTATTGGCTTGTTCAGATGGCTTCGACGCACATGGCGACGCCCATGCCGCCGCCGATGCATAGGGTGGCCAACCCCTTCCTGGCGCCGCGGCGACGCATCTCGAAGACCAGCGTGTTGAAGACGCGGGCGCCCGAGGCGCCGATCGGATGGCCGATGGCGATGGCGCCGCCATTGACGTTGACGATCGAGGGGTCCCAGCCCATGCCCTTGTTGACGGCGCAGGCCTGCGCGGCGAAAGCCTCGTTAGCCTCGACCAGGTCCAGATCGCCGACCGACCAGCCTGCCTTTTCCAGAGCGCGCTTCGAAGCGGGAATAGGTCCGGTGCCCATGATCGCCGGATCGACGCCGGCGGTTGCCCAGGACACGATGCGCGCGAGCGGGGTGACGCCGCGCCGAGCGGCCTCCGCTTCGCTCATCAGCAGCGCGCCGGCGGCGCCGTCATTGATGCCGGAGGCGTTGGCGGCGGTCACCGTACCGTCCTTGTCGAAGGCCGGCCTCAGCTTGGTCATGGCATCGATCGTGGCGCCGTGGCGGATGTACTCGTCCTGATCGACAACCGTGTCGCCCTTCTTGCCCTTGATGGTGAAGGCGACGATCTCGTCCTTGAACTTGCCGGCTTTCTGCGCGGCCTCGGCCTTGTTCTGCGAGCCCAGCGCGAACTGGTCCTGGTCGTCGCGGGTGATCTGGAACTGGCGGGCGACGTTCTCGGCGGTGTTGCCCATGTGGTAGCCGTTGAAGGCGTCCCACAGCCCGTCCTTGATCATGGTGTCGATCATCTTGTAGTCGCCCATCTTGACGCCGGCGCGCAGATGCTCGGCGTGCGGCGACAGCGACATCGATTCCTGGCCGCCGGCGATGATCACCTTGGCGTCGCCGGTGGCGATCTGCTGCATGCCGAGCGCGATGGCGCGCAGACCCGAGCCGCAAACCTGGTTGAGGCCCCAGGCGGTGGTTTCCTTGGGCAGGCCGGCAAGGATCGAGGCCTGGCGGGCTGGGTTTTGGCCTTGCGCCGCGGTCAGCACCTGGCCGAGGATGACCTCGTCCACCTCGGCCGCCTCGACGCCCGTACGTGACAAAAGCTCCTTGATGACGACAGCACCGAGTTCATGCGCCGGCGTGGCCGCGAAAGCACCGTTGAAGGAGCCGACGGCCGTGCGTGCGGCACTGGCGACAACGATGGAATTGGCAGAGGACATATTCTTCTCCAGACTTCGAGCTGTCATGTTTTCAGGCATTGTTGGCAACTTTTCTTGCCCTTTCCATGACCCAAGTCAAACCGGAAATCGGCATGGCGCCCATGCGCCGCAAGCAGGTCGCGCATCGCCGTGCCGGCGGACCGGGCGCTGCTGCGCAGCATATTTTGCCCGCTATGCAGCATAATATGATCCCGCAGTGCACAAACTGCTTGGAATTGTGGGGCTTTTGCGCATATCCTCAAAAAGGGCGCAATCGTTACCGGCTGCTTACTCAGGCGTGCCGGTGTCCGGGGAGGATGCAGATGGCCGCAAAAGACGACCCGATCATTATCAAGAAATACGCCAACCGCCGCCTCTATAATACGGGGACGAGCACCTATGTGACGCTCGAGGATCTGGCCGAGATGGTCAAGAAGGGCGAGGAATTCACCGTCCAGGACGCCAAGACCGGGGACGACATCACCCATCCGGTGCTGACGCAGATCATCTTCGAGCTGGAGAACAAGGACGGGCAGAACATGCTGCCGATCCCGTTCCTGCGCCAGCTGATCGCCTTCTATGGCGACCAGATGCAGATGATCGTGCCGAGTTTCCTCGAACAATCGATGATCGCCTTCTCCAAGGAACAGGAGCGGTTCCGCGAGCAGATGAAGGGGGCCATCGGCAAGTCGCCGCTGGACGTGATGAAGATGGCGACGCCGATGAAGGCGCTGGAAGAACAGACACGGCGCAACATGGAAATGTTCCAGAATGCGATGCGGCTGTTCACGCCATTTCCGCCGGCGGGTTCCGCACCCGCCGCGGCCCCTGCCGAATCGGCCAGGAAGGAAGCGCCGGAGAAACCCGACGATCTGCAGCAGCTGAAGGACCAGATCGCTGCCATGCAGCGCAAGCTCGACACAATGTCGTAAGGGGCGGGGTCCAGGCCAAAATCCGCCGGTGTCTTATCGGTCGATGGTCGACTGCCACAGGTCGCGGATTTCGTCGGGTAGCCCGTCCAATGGGCATCATGGGCGCAGGACACCAGGCTCCTTGCCCGAAGCGAAGGGCAGGTCCTCATCCTGCCAGCCTGAAATGCCACCGATCATGATCTTGACCGGAAGACTAAGGCTGGCCAGTTTGAAGGCCGCCCGATCCGCGCCATTGCAGTGCGGGCCGGCGCAATAGACCACGAACAGCGTGCCTGACGGCCATTTTCCCATCCGCTCGGCCGATATCTCGCGGTGCGGCAGATGCAGCGCGCCCGGTACATGGCGGCGTTCATAGGCTTGCGGCGATCCGACGACGTGCAGAAGCACGAAGTCCGGCTCTCCGCCGCGCAGCGTCGCGGCGACATCGGAACAGTCGGTTTCCACGGAAAGCCGGCGCAGGAAATGGTCCCGGGCAATCTCCGGCGATGCCGCCGGTATGTCTGTCACATAGCTCATCAAATTTCTCCATCTCTGATGGAGCTGTTCTCCATCGCTGATAGGTCAGAGGTAGCGCAGCGAGCCGGGCGATTGCAGCTGGCAGCTTTGCCATATATCGTCAAGATCATGCCAAACATGTCGCTTGCCAGTCCGCCCCCTGCCAACCCGCTTGTCGTCGCAATCGCCTATGACGGGCTGTGCACGTTCGAATTTGGCGTGGCGGCCGAGGTGTTCGCCTTGCCCAGGCCTGAGATGGGCCCGGATTGGTACCGTTTTGCCGTTGCCGGCATAGACGCCGGTGAAATGCGGGCGATGGGCGGCGTGCGCATCCTCGCCGATGGCGGACCTGACTTGATCAGCGAGGCCGGCACGGTCATCGTGCCGGGATGGCGCGGTGTGGATTGTCCTGTGCCGCCTTTGCTGATCGACGCACTTCGCAAGGCGAGCGAGCGGGGTGCGCGGGTTCTTTCCATCTGCTCGGGCGTCTTCGTGCTTGCCGCGGCCGGCCTGCTCAAGGGCAAGAAGGCAACCACGCATTGGCGCTACGGCGAAAGGCTGAAGGAGCGGTACCCCGACATCACGGTGGTACCCGATGTCTTGTACATCGACGAGGGCAATGTGCTGACATCGGCCGGCAGCGCGGCCGGCATCGACCTGTGCCTGCATCTGGTTCGGCGCGATTTCGGCACCAAGGCGGCCAACATGGTGGCGCGCCGCCTGGTCGTGCCGCCGCACCGCGACGGCGGCCAGGCGCAATATGTCGAGAGCTCGGTGCCCGAACCTCACGAGCGCAGTCGGCTTGGACCGTTGATAGACAGGATGCGCGCCGACATTTCCGCCGACTATCCGGTCGCCACCCTGGCCGGGATGGCCGGGATGAGCGAGCGGACATTTCTACGCCGGTTCGCTGCCGCAACCGGCGTCACGCCGGCAAGCTGGCTCCTGTCCGAACGGCTTTCTCGGGCGCGTACGCTGCTCGAAGATACAAGCTTGCCGATCGACCGCGTTGCCGAGACGGCCGGATTTGGCGCGGCGGCGACGTTGCGGCATCATTTCCGCCGGCGGTTCGCCACGACCCCCGCCACATACCGGGCGCGGTTCGGGGCCAACGCCAACTCCGGCTGACAACGTCTCAGGCCATCACGTCAACAATCCCTCATAGCGGCCGCGCGGCCTGATGATGCTGCCGCTCACGATCTGTTCGACCATGTGCGCGGCCCAGCCGACGCTGCGTCCAAGCGCGAAGAGCTGGAACGGCGCATCGCGCGGCAGGCCAAGGCCGCGCGTCAGCACGGCAAGGGCAAAGTCGATATTCGCTGGAGCGCCGGTCGCGGCGATGGCGGCGGTTTCCAACGACCGCAATGTCTCGTCATTGTTGTCGATGGCCGCCAGAAGCGCCGTGGCGCGGGGATCGCCCTCGGGATAGAGTTGGTGGCCGAAACCCGGCAGCGGCCGGTCGTGGCCGAGCCAGCGCCGGATCGCGGCATCGGATCCATGACTTGCGGCGTCCTCCGCCAGTTGCATAACCGCCTCGCCGGCACCGCCGTGGCGCGGGCCGGACAGCGTCGCCAGGCCCGCGAGCAGGCACGCGGCGGGCGAGGCGCCGGTCGAGGCCGCGACGCGGGCCGCGAAGGTCGATGCGTTGAGTTCGTGATCGGCGAGCAGGACAAGGGCACGGCGGATTGCTTCCGCGCCATCATCGTCCACCGACCAGCCCCGTGCCAATCGCCGATGCACTGGTTCCGGTCCCGCCACGGCACCGAGGGCGCCGGCCAGCACGCCGATCGCGTGCGCCGCGTCGGCGCATAGCGAGGCGGCACTTCGTCCCAGCGAAGGCCGCGCCTGGCCGGCAAGCAAGGCGAGTTGCGCAAAGGCCGGGGCGCGGCCGATCTGGCGCGCCGCATCCGGCGACGGCGTTTCGAAACGGACGGGGCGAGGCAGAGCCCAGAGCAGCCCAGCGGTTTCTTCCAGCGTGGCATGGTCGGACAGCGCTGCGGCGTCCCGGCCTCGATAGATGAGGTGGCCGTGCCAGACGGTCGAAACCGAAGTGACAATCGACGGCTCGCCCCAGGCGATCGCGCTCTCGGCGATGGCCGACGGGCTGCGCCCTCGCGCCCTTCGCGTTGCCAGCGCCGCGATGTCGTCGGCGCGGTACTGGCTGCGGCGCGGATCGTCCCGATCCGGGCGCATGCCGATGCGTCCGCGGCTGACATAGGCATAGAGCGTCTGCGGCCTCACGCGCAGCCTTTCCAGCGCCTCTTCCCGCGACAGCCATTCGGACATTTGGGTCTCTGATATTGATTCTATTGATCAAGATTGATGGATATGGTGCTCACCCTTATCTCCCATCGGGAAAAGCTTCAAGGAGACAAGGCTATGGCGAATGGGCTCGATGATGTGGTGGCGGCCGAAACCGTGCTGTCCGATGTGGATGGTCTAGGCGGTCGCCTGACGATCCGGGGCCATTCGCTTGGGGAATTGGCAGGGCGATGGAGCTACGCCCAGGTCGTCCACCTGCTGCTGGACGGGTTCTTCGACGATCTGCCTGGCGATGCCGAACTGGCGGCAAAACTGGGTGAGGCTCGCGTCGAGGTGTTTGACCGGCTCGCGCCCGCGCTGCCCTTGCTGACACCGCTCGACATCTACAGCGCCATGCGTGCGGGCATGGCACTGCTGCCGGATGGCGAGACGCTGACGGACGCCTTGCGGCTGATCGCGGCGCCGGCGGTGCTGACGCCGGCCCTGCTGCGCCTGCAGCGCGGCGAGCAGCCGATCGCACCCGACGGCAAGGCGGATCATGCCGCCGACATGTTGAGGATGCTCAGGGGATCGGTTCCGTCGCCGGCCTTGGCCAAGGCGCTCGACACCTATCTGGTGACCGTGTGTGATCACGGGCTCAATGCGTCGACCTTCGCCACCCGCGTCGTCGCCTCGACCTTGGCCGGCCTGACATCGTCGGTACTGGCGGGCCTCGGCGCGCTCAAGGGACCGCTGCATGGCGGCGCGCCCGGCCCGGTCATCGATATGCTCGACGCGATCGCCGCGCATGGCGATGCGGCCGGCTGGCTGCGCAATGAGATCGCGCAGGGCAGGCGCATCATGGGCTTCGGCCATCGCATCTACCGTGTGCGCGATCCGCGCGCTGATGTGCTGAAAGCGGTGGTGCGCAAGCTGGGCGGCGAGGGCGGCACCGGCCGCCGGCTGGCTTTCGCCGAGACGGTCGAGCAGACGGCGCTCGAGGTGCTTCGGATCGCAAAGCCGCAGCGCTCGCTGCAGACCAACGTCGAATTCTACACAGCGCTTGTCCTGGAAGCGGCGGGCTTTCCGCCGCAAGCTTTCAGCAATGTCTTCGCCGCCGGGCGCGTTTCCGGTTGGGTCGCGCATGCGCGTGAGCAGCAGACCACCGGACGGCTGATCCGTCCGCAGTCACGCTATGTCGGGCCGGTGCCGGATCTCGTCGCCTAGCTCCAGTCTGCCAGGGTTCATGCCTGTTTCGAAAGCTACGGCCTCTCCGCTTTGCAGCGGAGGGGCTTTTTCGACATGACCGAAATTTCATGTGATCACGCGACCGTGTTCGTGTTCTTGCCTTGGTCCGTCCTTATATGCTGCACTGCAACATAAGCCGGCGACAGCTGCTTCCTTCCAATGACGTAGGGGCAGGCCGGCGCATCAGGATGACAGGAACGCCATGACGAAGAACGGCAAGGCGGAGGAAAAGAAGAAGATCAACATCGCGCTTCAGGGCGGCGGCTCGCACGGCGCCTTCTCCTGGGGCGTGCTCGACCGACTGCTGGAGGACGGCAGGCTGGAGATATCGGCCGTTTCCGGCACCAGCGCCGGCGCCATGAACGCGGTGGCGCTGGCTGACGGCTTTGTCCGCGGCGGAGTCGAGGGCGCGCGCAAGAAGCTGGACGATTTCTGGCATGCGGTGGCGGCGAAGGGCCGGTTCAGCCCGGTGCAGCGCATGCCGTGGGATGTTGCCTGGGGCAACTGGTCGATCGAGAACACGCCGGGCTATGTCTTCTTCGACACCATGTCGCGGGTGTTCTCGCCCTATGTCGCCAATCCGCTCGGCCTCAATCCGCTGCGCGACGTCGTCGCGCGGGAGATCGACTTCAAGAATGTCCGCGCCTGCAAGTCCATGGAACTGTTCATCTCCGCCACCAATGTCGAGACAGGGCAATTGCGGGTGTTTTCCGATGGCGAGATCGACCTCGATACGGTGATGGCCTCGGCCTGCCTGCCGCAATTGTTCCGTGCCGTCGAGATCAAGGGCGTGCCCTACTGGGATGGCGGTTATGGCGGCAATCCGGCGCTCTACCCGTTCTTCAAGACGGCGGCGACCGAGGACGTGCTTCTGGTGCAGATCAATCCGGTGGTGCGCGAGGGGACACCTAGAAGCGCCAACGAGATCCAGAACCGCATCGACGAGATCACCTTCAATGCCGGGCTGCTGCGCGAATTCCGCTCGATCGCCTTCGTCAAGGAACTGATCGCCGCCGGGCGTCTGCCGCATGGCGAATACCGCGACATCCGCATGCATCGCATCGACGCCGACGAGGCGTTCAAGGATCTGTCGGCATCCTCCAAGGTCAATGCCGAGTGGGCCTTCCTGACCTATCTGCGCGACCTCGGCCGCACCGCCGCCAGCGATTGGCTGGAGGAGAATTACGATGCGGTCGGCAAGCATGCAACGCTCGATCTTTCGGGCGAACTCGATGACGGGTTCAAGCCGATGCGCGGTCCCGCACCGGGCCGTCGGGTGAAGGAATTTCTCGCCGTTCGCAAGAACCCGGAGGCGGAGCGCCGTCGGGCCTGAACCTGACGGAACTGGCTTCAAGAGGGGGCAGCGTTTGCCGGCACTCGTGGCCAAGCTTCCGGAGCAGCGCCTGGTTCAGCGTTGGTGTGACAGCAACCTTGGCGTGCGGGAGAGCCGTCATCATGCTGACGTCTGTTGCCACTGACGATCGGATGGCGCCGGCCCCGGGGGCGTTCTGAGGCATCGGGCGCAACGCTCGATCCAGAATTGCGAATGGGACGAAACACGCCCGGCGTTCTCGCGCCAGTCTCGCGCCGACCCCGTCGTCGCGCGTATCAGGACACGATGAGCGGGACGTAATACTGTCAGCGCATTGGTGTTTTCAGCATCTGGTTCGACCTCGGCGCATCGGGATCGGCACGCCTGATCCGAAGCAGCTGCCGCGCCTTTTCCCGAGCGATTCCAGGATCTTGGCCCGGCGTTGTGGCGCCGCAGCCCCTAGTCCCTCGCCGATAGCGGCGACGCGGATTGTCGGTTCGTGCCTGCACTTCAATCAGCGAAGCGAAGCGGATCGCGGCTCTATGCCGGAGACGGCCATGGCGATCAGGGCTGGTCGCCCGTGGCCTCCGTTTCAGGCCGGATCGTGAGCCGGCGGGCCGCTTCGTCAAGTAGACTGGCAAGTCACGAAGAACCGTTTCATGGCGGCCACAGCTTATGCGGCTACGCAATGCTGCTGCAACTTTCGGACTATATTGCGGTGCAACTTTGATGTAGAAGCGCGCTCGCCGATCACGGCAATTTGAACCCGGTCAGGCGCGCACCCATATCGGCGACGCGCCCGCATCATAAGACGCGGTGCTGGCCGAACCCGCAGTGGAAAAATGACGATGCCTAAAATCAGGTTTCACAAGCTTGCAGCCATTGTTGTGCTCATCGGTTTCGCGGCGTGGATGGCGACAGGCGAGTTCTCATCGGTTGGCAGCGTAGCGGCCAACAAGGCCAAGGCAGCCGAGGTCGAGGGCAAGGCGCCGGACGCGAGCAAGCCGAAGACGGCGGAAGCCGAACCCAAGGCCCCGCTGCGCACCGTCGCGGTGGTGACACCGCCGCGCAAGACCTATGCGCGCGCCATCCGCATTTCCGGGCTGACCGAGGCCGACAAGCGCGCGGTACTGGCAACCCGCGTTGCCGGCGTCATCGACAAGCTGCCTGTCAAGCAAGGCGATCACGTCAAGACCGGCGACCTTGTGCTGATGCTCGCCGCCGAGGAAAAGATCTCGATGGTCGACAATGCCAAGCAGCTCGTGGCGCAGCGCAGGGCCGAGCTCGATGCGGCCGAGCGGCTGGCCAAGACAGGTAATTTGCCGAAGCTGCAGCTCGACACCGCCCGCTCCAATCTAACCCAGGCGCAATCCCAGCTGGACACCGCGCAGGCCGAGCTCGACCGCAACGAAGTGAAGGCTCCGTTTGACGGCGTCATCGACCGGGTGCCGGTGGAACTGGGCAGCTCCGTCATGCAGGGCGGCGAGGTGGCCACCATCCTCAAGCTCGATCCGGTGATCGCGCGCGGCGAGATCAGCGAGCGCGACCTCGGCTATCTCAAGATCGGTGACAAGGCCAGCGTTCGGCTGGTCAGCGGCCAGACCGTCGAAGGCACCGTGCGCTATATCAGCCGCGACGCCTCGTCGGCGACCCGCACCTTCCGCGTCGAGATCGCCATCCCCAATGCCGATGGCTCGGTGCCGGCCGGCATGACGGCGGAAATCCAGCTCAGCGCGTTGCCGACCGACGCCGTGCTTTTGCCGCGCTCGGTGGTGACGCTGGGCGACAAGGGCGATCTCGGCATCCGCGCCGTGGGCAAGGACAACAAGGTGGCGTTCTTCCCGATCGACCTGGTCGACGACACGCCGACCGGTCTCGTGCTTGGCGGCATCCCGGCGGATGCGCGCATCATCGTCGCCGGCCAGGAACTGGTGAAGGAAGGCGATGAGGTTAAGCCCGTCGAGGCCGACCAGGCGACCATCAACAAGCTGATCGGCGATGCCACCGCCGGGACGCAGTAGCGCCGGCGCCGGCGCCGGGCCTTTGCCCGGCGACAGCGTGTCCGTTCGCCACTCCCGAAGCCAACAGCAGGCATAAGTCATGGATATCGTCAGACTAGCAATCAACAATGCCCGCCTGACCATCTCGGTCCTGGTCTTCCTGCTGATTGCAGGCTGGGTCGCCTATCAGTCGACGCCGAAGGAAGCGGAGCCCGACGTTCCGATTCCGATGATGTATGTCAGCCTGATCTATCAAGGCATTTCGCCTGAAGATTCCGAGCGCCTTCTGCTGCGGCCGATGGAAAGCAAGCTGAAGAGCCTGAAAGGCCTCAAGGAGATGCGCTCGGCCGCTTTCCAGGGCGGCGGCTATGTGCTGGTCGAGTTCCAGCCGCAGACCAACCTGGCGACGGCGCTGCAGGATACCCGCTCCAAGGTTCAGGACGGCAAGGCCGACCTGCCGCAGGCGGCCGAGGAGCCCGTCGTCACCGAGGTCAACATTTCCGAATTCCCTGTGCTCGTCGTCACGCTGTCGGGCGAACTGCCCGAGCGCGTGCTGGCGGCCGCGGCGCGCGAACTGCGCGACCGTATCGAGGAAGTGCCCGGCGTCCTCGAAGGCTCGCTGCAAGGCTCCCGCGACGATCTGGTCGAAGTCGTCATCGATCCGATGAAGCTGTCTTCCTACGGCTTGCAACTCGAACAATTGATCGGCGCCGTCGGCGCGTCCAACAGCCTGGTCGCCGCCGGCAACATCGAGGGCTCGCAGGGTAAATACGCCGTCAAGGTGCCGTCGCTGATCGAGACGCCCGAGGATGTGGCGGCACTTCCCGTGGTCGCCGGTCCCAATGCCGTGGTTCAGGCCAAGGACATCGCGACCATCCGCTCGACCTTCGCCGATGCCACGACGATCACGCGCCTCAACGGCAAGCCGGCCATCGCCATCGAGGTCAAGAAGCGCATCGGCGCCAATCTAATCGACACGCTGACCAAGGTCAGGGAGGTGTCCGACACCTTCGTCAAGACCATGCCTGAAGGCATGCATGTGACCTACACGCAGGACAAGTCGGTCTTCGTCAACCAGTTGCTCGGCGATCTGCAGAATCACGTGATGATCGCGGTGATCCTGGTGTTCATCGTCATCCTCTACGCGTTGTCCGGTCGAGCCTCGCTGCTCATTGGCCTCGCCATCCCGTCATCGTTCCTGATCGGCATCCTGCTGCTCGCCATGATGGGCTACACGATCAACATGATCGTGCTGTTCAGCCTGATCCTGGCGGTCGGCATGCTGGTCGATGATGCCATCATCGTCACCGAGTTCGCCGAGCGACGGATGAGCGAGGGCATGCCGAAGCAGGAAGCCTTCGCGCTCGCCGCCAAGCGCATGGCCGGTCCGGTCATCGCGGCAACGATGACCCGCATCGCCGCCTTCTCGCCGCTGCTGTTCTGGCCGGGGATCATTGGCGATTTCATGAAGTACATGCCGATCACGCTGATCGTCACGCTGTCGGCATCGATGCTCTATGCACTGGTCTTCGCGCCGACGCTGGGTGCGATCTTCGCCAAGGCGCCGCAGCATCACGAGGATGGCAATCGCGATGGCTGGTACATGGCTGTCGTCAAGCAGGCGGTGCGCTTCCCCATCACCGTGATGGTGCTCACCGTCGTCTTGCTGGCCGGCATCTTCGTCGGTTATTCGAAGTACGGTGCCGGCGTCGAGTTCTTCCCGAGCGTCGAACCCGATTACGGCCTGCTCTATGTGCATGCCCGCGGCAACCTTTCGCTGGCCGAAATGGATACCGCGACCAAGATCGCCGAAAACCGGCTGCTCGGCTGGCCGGGCGTGAAGTCGGTCTATACACGCGTCGGCAAATCCGACGGCGGTGGCCAGGACGTGCCCGAAGACGTCGTCGGCGTCATCCAGTACGAATTCATCGATTGGCGCGAGCGCAAATCGGCCAACGATATTCTGAACGACCTGCGTGGCGTCATGGCCGGCATTCCCGGCGTCGATGTCGAGGTTCGGGTGCCGGAAGCAGGCCCGCCGACCGGCAAGCCGATCCAGATCAGGCTCTCGGCCATCGATCCCAAGGGGCTCGACGAGAAGGCGCGCGCTGTCGCCGCGCGCATCGCCAAGGTGCCCGGTGTCATCGACATTTCCGATGGCTTGCCGCCGCCTGGCGTCGACTGGGCACTCGATGTCGACCGGGCCAAGGCAGCCCAGTATGGCATCAGCCCGACCTCGGTCGGGACGGTGGTGCAGCTCGTCACCAACGGCCTGAAGCTTTCGGAATACCGGCCCGCCGGCGCCGACAAGGCTGTCGACATCCGCCTGCGCTTGCCGGAGGACCGGCGCACGCTGTCGACGCTCGACGAGCTCAGGGTGCAAACCTCTCAAGGGTCGGTGCCGATCTCGAACTTCGTCGTCCGCAAGGCAAAGCCGAGCGTCGGCATCCTCAACCGTATCGACGGCGCCCGCACCGTGGTGGTGCAAGCCAACGTTGCCGCCGGCGCTCAGGTCGCCGCCGTGCAGCAGGAGGTCACCCAGGCCGTCACCGACATGAATCTTGGCAGCGGCATACGCTGGAAGCTGGCCGGCTCCAACGAGGACAGCGCGGAGGCCAGCGCCTTCCTCAGCAAGGCCTTCGGTGCCGCGATCTTCCTGATCTTCCTGGTGCTGCTGGCGCAGTTCAACAAGTTCACCAGCGTCTGGCTGGTGCTGTCCTGCGTGGTCATGGCGACGATCGGCGTGTTCCTCGGACTGCTGATAACAGGCGAGACGTTCGGCATCGTCATGTCGGGCATCGGCGTCATCGCGCTGGCCGGCGTGGTGGTGAACAACAACATCGTGCTGATCGACACCTATGACCGGCTGCGCGAGGAAGGCTGGGACAAGATGGACGCGGTGCTGCAGACCTGCCGCGAGCGTGCCCGCCCGGTGGTGCTGACGGCGGTGTCGGCCATTCTCGGCGTGCTGCCGATCGCCTTCGGGCTTGGGCTCGAAATCTTCCATCACGAGACGACGATCAACGCGCCGTCGACGCAATGGTGGATTTCGCTGTCCTCGGCGATCGTCTTCGGCCTGTCCTTCGCCACCATCCTGACCCTGGTGGTGACGCCGTCGATGCTGATGGTGTTCACGCGTGCCAAGATCAAGCCCGGCGAGCGGCGCGGTTGGTTCGGCCGCCTGTTCCGGCGTGGCAAGGGCGAGATCTCGTCGGACACGCCGGCAGCAGACGACGTGCCGGCGATCGCCTTCCCGAAAGCTGCGGAGTAGGCAGACTTCCCAATGAACGGCAAAGGCCGCCTGGAACAACCGGGCGGCCTTTTGCATTTTCCCCAAGGGTCAATGCCAAGCATTGTCTTGGAAGCACAACGCAGAGCGGGGAATTTGCCATGCCGATCAGCACCATCCTCATCATCGTCCTGATCCTTGTCCTGATCGGTGCGGTTCCGGCCTGGCCCCACTCGCGCTCCTGGGGATATGGCCCGTCGGGCGTTCTCGGCGTGGTGCTTGTGGTCGTCCTTGTGTTGCTGTTGGTGGGGCGGATCTGAGCGGCCGCTTCGTCCATCGACAGCCGCTGGCGGCTTGGCCGCGACGAGCCTCAGGCAGCTTCCGCGGCGCTATTCACCGTAGCGATCCCGATATCCTCAAGGGCCTCGGCGACCGCTTGATCGAGCGGTGTATGCGGGACCTCGCCGATGATGCTTTCCAGCCGCGTCGAGACCAATTGGTGGGGTTCGAAGCGCAGATAGGACATCGAGACGATCTCACGCCACATCGCCACGAACGGACTGCCGGCGCGCAGCACCCACCAGGGCATCGCCGTCATCTTCAACTGGCGGCCAATGGCTTTCTCGGCGGCGGCTTTGATCTCGAGATCGGTGATGGCGTGGCCTGGAAAATTCAGCGCCTCATAGAAGCCGAGCTTGTCGAGATTGCTGGCCAGCGCGACGAAGCCGACCGCGAAGTCCGGCAGATAGGCCCATTCATGCACAAGGTCGGCCGGACCGGGCGCTGTGTAGATGCCCTTGTTGATCTTGGCGGCAACGACCAGGTCGAACCAGGAGCCGCTGCCGGTACCGCCGAAAAAATCGCCGGCGCGCAGAAGGATGGTGCGCACGCGGCCCGCCTCGGCCTCACGACGGAACAAATCCTCCATGGCGCAGCGAATGCGGCCTTTTTCAGTGGTCGGGTGGAAGGGGGTGTCTTCCGTGATCACCGCCGGCATGGGCGAGCCGTAATTGTAGACCGTGCCGGGGAAGAGATGCACCGTGCCATTCGCATGGCAGGCGGCCATGACATTTTCGGCCATCGGCAGGCACTTGCCCCAGTCGGTGTAGATCGGGTTCAGGCCGTTGAAGATGATGTCGACGCCCTCGGTGGCCCGGATCAGCGATTGACGGTCCAGCGCATCGCCAGCAACCGCGGTGGCGCCTGCGAGCTCTGCCGGCACCTTGCCGGTGCGAGTGACGGTGCGGACGTCGAAGCCGGCGTCGATGAAGGCTTTGGCAACGACGCGGCCGAGCCGGCCATTGGCTCCGAGGATTGCGATCTTGGTCATTTCAGGTCTCCGTTTTGGTGTTTGCAGCTCGAATATGCTTGCCTCATCTGCGAATGAAAATTGACTAGGAATGGGGTTTTGATATTCATAAATGAATGGATGACATCGATTGGAACCTGATCAAGAGTTTCGTCACCGTGGCGGAAACCGGCAGCCTGTCGGCCGCAGCACGCAAGCTCTCGGCCAGCCAACCGACGCTTGGTCGTCACATCGGCGAGCTCGAGCAGGCGCTGGGCGTCACCTTGTTCCGGCGCGGACGACGCGGCTATGAACTGACGGAAGCCGGCAGCACACTGTTCGAACGCGGCAAGGCCGTAAGCGAACAGGCAAGCGCTTTCTCATTACTGGCGCTGGGTTCGGTCGAAGCGATCGAAGGCACGGTGCGGATTGCCGCCAGCGAAGTGGTGGCCGCCTATGTGCTGCCCGGCATGATGGCACGGCTCGGCATCGAGGAACCCGGCATCGAGGTCGAGATCGTTGCCTCGAACCAGGTCGAGAACCTGCTGCGCCGGGATGCCGACATCGCCATTCGCATGGTCAAGCCGGCGCAGAACGAACTGGTGGCACGCAAGGTCTGCGATATCGCGCTCTGCGCCTGCGCGGCCATCTGCTATCTGGAGAGGCACGGGCGCCCGCTGGAGCCTGCCGATCTCGTCGATCACGCGCTGATCGGCTTCGATCGCAGCGACGAGATGATCCGAGCCTTTTCCCAGTATGGCGCCCCGGTCACCCGAAACAGTTTTCGTTTCAGGGCGGACAATCAGGTCGTGCTCTGGGAAGCCGTGCGGGCGGGAAACGGCATTGGCCTTGGCCAGGAGCCGTTGGCAGACCGCGATCCGCTGGTGGAAAAGCTGTTGCCAGGCCTGCCATTGCCTGCCCTGCCGGTATGGCTGGCCATGCATCGCGACGTGCGCGGCAGCGTGCGTATCCGCCGCGTGGCGGATTTTCTCCACGAGGAACTGAAACGCTATTCGGCAGGTGCCGCGTCGGGGGCGAACTCGGCGCGGTGAGCCAATCCGGCCATCAGCAAGACGATGATCAGCAGAATCGACATGGCGATGAAGATCGGGCCGAAGCTGGAATGCTCGGCGACGAAGCCGATCGCCGACGGCGCCACCAGAATGCCGGAATACCCCATGGTGGTGACGACACTCATGCCGGTGCCCGACGACATGCCTTCCTGGTTGCCGCCGGCCGAAAAGATGATCGGCACCATGTTGGCGATGCCGAAGCCGCACAGCGCGAAAGCTGATATGGCGAGCCAGGGCGAGGGTGACAGGCCGGCGATCAGCATGCCGGCGGCCGCGACGATGGCCGAGCCGCGCAGTGTCATCACCGCGCCGAAGCGGTTGCGGACGCCATCGCCGAAAAAGCGCATGATCGCCATGACGCCGGAGAAGGCGGCGTAGGCAAGGCCGGCGACGGCGAGGTCGGCGCCGAGTTCCTGCCGCAGATACAGGGCCGCCCAGTCGAGCACCGCGCCCTCGGAAATCATCGTCAGTAGGGCCATCAGGCCGATCAGGTAGACCAATGGGTTTGCCGGCAAAGCGAATTTATGATGCTCGGTCGCCTGCGGTCTGTTTTCGGCCACGATATGGGGCACCGCCGCCGCGATTGCCGCGAAGGCAAGCGCGGTCACCACCGAAGCATGGGCGAGGTGGCCATAAGTCTGGATGGCAAAGCCGCCAAGGGCGCCGCCGGCGAAACCGCCGAGGCTCCAGAAGCCGTGCGAGGAGGACATGATGGCGCGCCCCAGCCGCCGTTCCACCACCACAGCATTGGCATTCATGGCCACATCCATGCCGCCGATCGAGCCGCCGAAGATGAACATGGCGACGGCCGCCAGCGGCACGTCGGGCGCCAGTGCCACGATCAGAAGGCCGAGGCTGCCGCAGAGACCGAACCAGCGCAGCACGGTGCGCGAGCCATGTTTGGAGATCAGGTGGCCGCACCATGTCATGGCGGTGACCGCGCCGGCGCCGAACAAAAGGATCAGCAGGCCGAGCGTGAATTTCGAGATATCCAGCCGCGTCAGGAACACCGGAATCTGCGGCGCCCAGCTGCCGGTCAGGAAGCCATTGGCGAGGAAAATGGCCGCCACGGCCCAGCGGCCGCGAATGGCAGTCTGCATGGCGTTCGGCGCGTTCATAGGGCGATTCCGGTCAGAAAATGGCTTTGCGCGGCAAATTAGATCGATTCAATTTTCAGTCAAGCGCACTTTCGAGAAAGCATTTGGGCCAAACGGCCTCAGTGATCCTTGGGACGCCGGGCTTCGAATTCGGCCTTCTTGGCGTCCGAAGCTTCTGTCTGGTTGAGCGCTTGCCATTCGGCATAGGGCATGCCGTAGACGATCTCGCGCGACTGATCCTTGCCGAGGTTGACGCCCTTGGCTTCCGCTGCCTCGCGATACCAATTCGACAGGCAGTTGCGGCAGAAGCCGGCGAGGTTCATCAGGTCGATGTTTTGCACGTCGCTGCGTTCGCGCAAATGCCTCACCAGCCGGCGAAAGGCGGCGGCCTCGAAGTCGCGCTTCTGCTCGTCGCTGAGTTCGGTCATCGAAACCTCCGTCATAGCGGCCCGGTGCGCGAGCCGAACATCTTTACCGCATGTATATCGGCACGGCGGTCGATCGCGTCAACGATCGGCGCCAGTCGCTCGGCCCAGGCGAGAATGCCCTGCTGGTCCGCTATCAGGTCCTGGCGGATTTCGAGCAGCGCGTGGGCATATCCATTGACGATGGCATGCTTGAACATGGTGTCGCCGCGCAGAGCGCCGTCATACGGTTCGTTGTCGCCAACGATGAGGTTTTTGTCCTCGGCCAGCATGTCGATCAGCGGCCGCGCCACCCGGTCGTCCTTGTCCCAGAGGATGCCAACATGCCAAGGGCGTTTGATGCCCTGCATGACCGGCGTGAAGGAATGCACCGAAAAGATGAAGGGCGCCTGCCCGGAGGCCTGAACGACCGAAGCGATCATGGCGCCGACGGCGTCGTGGTAGGGCCGGTAGAAGCGGTCGAGACGCCTCTCGCGTTCTTCCGGCGCCATCGGATAGTTTCCCGGCACGATCGTGCCGTCATAAAGCTGGCGAATGAGCGTCGGGTCGTCCTCACCGCGATTGGGATCGATCAAGAGCCGCGAGAAACTGGCGATAAGTGCCGGCACGTCAAGCAAGGTGGCCAGTTCGCGCGTCACCGCTTCGACGCCGATGTCATAAGCGATATGGCGGTCGAATTCGGCCGACGGCAGCCCCAGGCTGCCATACTCCTCGGGCAGGTCGCGGCGGGCATGATCGGCCAGCAGCACGATGCCTCGCTTGCGGTCGCCCTCGACGATGTCGAAGGGCGCGAAAACTGTGGATCGGGTCATTGGCGGAAAATGGTCGTTCGCTGGCTTTCGGGGAGGATGCTATCGTCATTCCACGAAGACGACGCGTGCGCAATGCCGTTGTTTGGCCAAGGTTTCCCGGGAAATCTGGCAAGGGGCGACGGATCGTGCGCCGGGAGCCTTCCTAAATCGATTGGAATTGGACAAAACGGCGCGTTGACATGCGCCCGGACTTTTCCGAAAAGGGGCGCAGAGAGATGCTGATGTGGTTCTTGAGGGGTTTTGGAATGGGTTCCGCCGGCAGGCAGCGCATGCGCTCCGGCCTTGCGATGCCGCTCCTGATCCTGACCGTTGGCGTGTCGGCAATGGTCATGGCCTCGCCGGCGCACGCCGATTTCCGCGTCTGCAACGCCACGCAGAACCTGGTCGGTGTCGGCATCGGCTATCGTGCCAAGGCCGGCTGGATCACCGAGGGCTGGTGGCACATCGAAGGATCGAGCTGCAAGACGTTGATCGAAGGGCCGCTGTCATCAAGGTTTTACTATCTTTATGCAGAAGACGCCGAGCGTGGTGGACGCTGGGACGGCCCGATCAACATGTGCGTGGCTGAAAAAGAGTTCAAGATCGCCGGCGTAAGCGACTGCGTCGCCCGGGGCTTCCAGCGTGCCGGATTCCAGGAATATGACACGGGCGAGCAGGCAAGCTGGATGGTCCAGCTCACCGATGAGCCCGCAACGGGAGGCGCCCCAGCCGCCCCGGGAACGAACAGTCAATGAGACGTAGCCGCAAGGTCAAGATCCTAGCCACCATCGGTCCGGCCTCCTCGTCCGAGGAGATGCTGAAGAAGCTGTTCGAAGCCGGTGCGGATGTCTTCCGCATCAATATGAGCCATACCGATCATGAGCTGATGCGCACGCTGGTCGCACGCATCCGGTCCGTCGAGGAAAAGGTCGGCCGGCCGATCGGCATCCTGGCCGACCTGCAAGGCCCGAAGCTGCGTGTCGGCAAGTTCGCCAACGGCAAGGAAGTGCTGACGCTGGGCCAGACCTTCACGCTCGACGACAATCCCGAGCCCGGCACCTCGACCAGGGTCTACCTGCCGCATCCCGAAATCCTGAGCTCGGTCGAGGCTGGCCATCGCCTCCTGATCGACGACGGCAAGCTCGAGCTGAAGGCGGTGAAGAGCGACGGCAAGTCGATCGTCTGCACCGTCATTGCCGGCACCACGATTTCCGACAAGAAGGGCGTCAGCCTGCCCGACACCGACCTGCCGGTCGGCGCGCTGACCGAGAAGGACCGCAAGGACCTCGACGCGGTGCTGGCGACGGGCGTCGACTGGGTCGCGCTGTCCTTCGTGCAGAGGCCCGAGGATCTGGCCGAAGCGCGCAAGATCGCGCGCGGCCGGGCGCTGATCATGGCCAAGATCGAAAAGCCGCAGGCGGTCGCCCGTCTGGCCGAGATCATCGAACTGTCGGATGCGCTGATGGTCGCCCGCGGCGATCTCGGTGTCGAAATGCCGCTGGAAGCGGTGCCCGGCATCCAGAAGCAGATTACGCGAGCCGCGCGCCGTGCCGGCAAGCCGGTGGTGGTCGCCACGCAGATGCTGGAATCGATGATCACCGCCCCGGTGCCGACCCGCGCCGAGGTCTCCGACGTTTCGATCGCCGTCTTCGAAGGCGCCGACGCCATCATGCTGTCGGCGGAATCGGCGGCAGGTGCCTATCCGGTCGAAGCGGTTGCGATGATGAACCGCATCGCCGCCAAGGTCGAAACCGACCCGACCTATGCCGGCATCATCAACGCGCAGCGCTCCGAGCCGGAAGCGACCGGCGCCGACGCTATTTCGCTGGCCGCCCGCGAAATCGCCGAAACGCTGAAACTATCGGCGATCATCACCTACACGGCATCAGGCACCACCGGCCTGCGCGCCGCGCGCGAGCGCCCGCAAGTGCCGATCATCGCGCTGTCGCCGATCCTCAATACGGCGCGGCGGCTGTCACTTTTGTGGGGCACGCATTGCGTGGTCTCGCCAGACGCCACCGATCTCGACGACATGGTCAACCGCGCCTGCCGTATTGCGCTGGAAGAGGAATTCGGCAAGCCGGGCGACCGCGTCATCATCACCGCCGGCGTGCCGCTCAGGACACCGGGATCGACCAACATGCTGCGCATCGCCTATGTCGGATCGGAAGCAGCCGGACGGTAAGCCCTCCCGAGGGAACACCGCGCGAACCAGGTCACTTTTGGGCGACATGCATTAGCGCAGAGCCCACTGTGGCCGCAGTGCAACAAAAGTCTGGACAATCATCGCCGCCCTTGTCTCGACACAGGGCAGCCGCGATCCACTCTACAAGACGCGGTGAGGCGGCGTTAACAGCCGCTTCGCACCCGCCTGAATTTCCCTTCGCTTGAAAGTATATTGAATGTCATTTGCCGTTTCACGCCGGTCCCTTCTGACCGGGCTTTCGCTTATTGGCGTTTCGACCATCTCCGCCTGTGCCCAACTGCCCAGGCAGTCGATCAGCCTGGCGAGCACGCCTGCTCCGGTTCCGCTCGAACGGGCACCGGAAAAGGCGCCCATCGAAGCTGCCACCCCTGAAACCGTAAGCCCGGCGTCGCCCGACTATGCGGGCATGTACAGCGCGGTCGAAGACGGCGGCCATGCGCTGCCGGCAATCCCGTTCGCCGAGGTCGACGGGCGGTTCCTGAGGCAGATCGTCGACGATCCGACAGGCGAAAAACCCGGCACGATCGTGGTCAATACGACCGACAAGCACCTTTACTGGGTGCTCGAGGACGGCAAGGCCATGCGCTATGGCGTCGGACTGGGACGCCAGGGCTATTCCTGGAAGGGCCGCGCGATCGTCCAGTGGAAACGAAAATGGCCGACCTGGACGCCGCCTTCGGCGATGATCCGCAGGGATCCGAAGCTGGAAAAATGGCGCCAGGGCATGCAGCCCGGCATCAGCAACCCGCTCGGGTCGCGTGCGCTCTACATCTTCAAGGACGGCATCGATACGCTCTACCGGATCCATGGATCGCCGGACTGGAAATCGATCGGCAAATCCGCGTCATCCGGCTGCGTGCGCATGTTCAATCAGGACGTCATGGACCTCTACGATCGGGTTCCCGGCAAGACGCCGCTGCTGGTCATCTAGCGGCTCGCGCCGCCTGCCTAAGACATGATGGCCTCATGCCGTCGCGGCCCTGAGCGCCCTTGCCGCGGCTGCCGCGTGGTTTCTTGCCTGGAGAAACCGGCGCGCGCGAGGAATAGGATCGTACAGATACTGATCCGTGCCTAGCATCTTTCGCCGGTTGAGTTCGATCGTATCGAGCAGATCGAAATCGACCCGCGCGATGGTGCAATGCCATCCGGCGTTGTGCGAAGCCCAGCCTCTCGTATGGTGTTCGAGCAACCGCTCTCGAGCGCAATAGCCGTGGTAGTCGAAAGCGATCACGCCGTTCGTCACATAGATATGGTTGCCGTAAAATCCCTCGCCGGGAATGATACGTTCGCCGTAAAATCCCTCCAGAGGTGGATGCTTGAGAAAGGTGCCGGCGAGAATGGCGCACGCGCCGTGACCGAAGAAGATGCGATCCGGCAGTGCCCATCGCTTTTCGGGATTTTTCTTTATGCCGTGTTTCAGGACATACATGCCGCTCTGTTCCCAATAGCGTCTTGCGATGGCTTCGGATTGTCAGGTCGGGGCGAGCTCGGCCTGTGGTTCCTTGATGTCGGCGCATTTGCCCACGCCATAGGCATCGCCGGCAATCCGGGCTTCCACCGTCGTGGCGATTGCTTCCAGGTCGATAGCCTTGCCGGCAACTTTCTCGATGGCGCCGACGACGAGGTCGGAGGCGATCCAGTCCGGCTTGTGACCAAGATTTTGCACCCAGACCAGCTCGGCGCCTGATATGTCGCGCACCAGGCCGACAGAGTGAATGCGGGCATAGACCACCTTGTCGCGATCGCCGGAGATGACCACGGTCGGCGCCGTTATCACTTTGTAATGCGGTGCCGCGCCAAGCGCATACCGATAGAGCCCGGCGACGTCGGTGGCATTGGCGCGGAAGGCCGACGGCCGCAGCACCAGCGGGATCGCGGCTGAGGCGAGGTAATTTTCCGGCACTTTGTTGGGCGAGAAGACGCAGGTCGTGGCGTCCGCCATCTGCAGCGTTCCCGCAGGATAGCTCAGGGTCTCGGAGAACAGCCGGCCGATCACCGGAATGGTGGTCAGGTCGTAGTACCAGGACGTAGCGCCGCCCGGCCAGGGATGGCTAGCCGGCGCCAGGAAGACGAGGCCGAGCGTCTTGTCGGCATGCTCGCGGCCGAAAGCCGCCGTCACCACGCCGCCGAAGGAATGGCCGACGATGATGGCCTTCTTGATGCCGAGACGGTCCATCAGCGCGGCGATGGTGTTGGCTTGTGCCGACGGATTTTCATTGTTGCCGGGGCCGCGTCCCGACCAGCCGGCTCCCGGCCGGTCGAAAAACAGCATTTCGGCACGGCCTTCGAGCAGCGGCCTGAGCGGCAGCATCTGGTCTTTCAAATTGGCGCTGGCGCCGTGAATGAAGACGATCGGTGGCAGATCCGCACCAGCTGACGCGGGAACGTGGACATAGTGGATGCGGGCACCGCCAATGTCGACGTATGCGCCGACCGGCGGACCGCGGCGCTCAATCAGCCATGAGCCGACTCGAGTGACGCCGACAAGAGCAAAGACGAGTGCGAAAAGGAAGGCGACCGCGGCGTAGATCAAGTTCATGGGGGAATATACGGGGTGGGATGGGATTAGTTCTAGGGGAATAGGGGAATAGGGGAATGGGAAGCAGGTACCACCGCCGATTTAATTGCCTACTCCCTCAAAGGAATCAAATTCCCTCACCGGCAAGCTCTTCCGACAGGGTCGCGACCTGGTTCTGGGCGCTGCGCATCATCGGATAGATGGCCAGCACCTTCTGCCAGGCCTCGAGCGCCGATTGCTTGTGACCGGTCTCCGCCATGATCTGTGCCAGGCCCGACAGCGCGCCGAAATGGCGTGGCTCGAGCTGCAGCGTACGGTCGATATCGGCCATCGACTTGCCGTAGTTCTTCATCATGAAATGCACGGTGGCGCGGCGGTTCCAGCCTTCGGCGTAGCTTGGCTGCAAGGTCACCACCTGGTCCAGGAAATCGAGCGCGACGTCGAACTTCTGATCGTTCATCGCCTTTTGCGACCACTGCATCATAAGGTCGATCGAGGCGCTGCCGGACTGGAACCATTCGTTCCAGATGTTGCCGGCAATGCGCTCGGCGGCCTTTTCGTTGCGCTCGCGCTTCAGGTCGGAGAACAGCTTGTCGAGGCGGGCCTGTTTCGTCATCGGCGGGGCCGGAGTGTCCGGGGCCGCCGGCTGGGCCGCCTGATCGTCCGCTGCCCGCGCCGCTATGGTAACGGCACCGGAAAGAGGGAAAGCGATCAAAAATGCAAAAAGAATCCGCATCGCCCGACTCTAGTCCCGGGCGGCGGAACATCAAAGTGAATTCAGCGTGGGAAGGTCGGCTCGCCGACAAGCATCAATGGGCGGAGGCAAAAAGCCTCCGGCCGAAAACTCAACCCTGGCGCGCCTTGTAGCGCGGGGCGGTCTTGTTGATGATGTAGATACGGCCTTTGCGGCGAACCAGCTGGTTGTCGCGGTGACGCGCCTTCAGCGCCTTGAGCGAATTCTTGATCTTCATGGTCTTGCCTGTCGGTGTGGACCCGGTTCCGGGTCGAAATTTTAAGGCGCGCCAGAAGACGCGCCTTTTGAACGGTGGGTGGCTCATAAACGAGGAGCCTTGCCCATGTCAACCGTAAGTCAACGGCAAGCGTGCTCCGCGTCCTGATATCATCAAATATCCGCCATGTCGGCCCCGTGGCATTGCGCGACCTTGGGCGGGCTGGGATGATGCCGCGACAAGCAAGTGATTTGGGGACAAAGATGCGTCGAATTTTCCTGTCCGCCGTCCTCGCCGTCCTCGCCGTCCTCGCGGCAAGCGCGGCTGCCCGCGCTCAGGAATGCGACCGATCCGACGACAGCCAGCAAATGATGAACATCTGCGCCGGCGAGGATTATCAGGCCGCCGACGCAAGGCTCAACGCAGCCTATCAGGCGCTGATCGGCTCCGATGATGCGGATGGCAAGCGATTGCTCCAGGTGGCGCAGCGCGCCTGGATCAGCTTCCGGGATGCCGAATGCGCGCATTCCACGGCCGCCAGCGCGGGTGGCTCCATCCACGCGATGGAAGTTTCGCAGTGCCTGACCAGGCTGACTAATGATCGCATCAAGCAGCTCGCCGCCTCTGCCAATTGCGAGGAAGGCGATGCAAGCTGCGCCAGCCCGGGCGAGGACAGCGGCGAGGTGCAATAGGCTCGTGTCCGCGAATTAAGTACGTGGGCTGATGCGGGTGAAGTGGCCCATCTTGCGGCCAGGCCGCGCTTCCGCCTTGCCGTAGAGGTGCAGCATCAGGTCGGGCTCGGCGAGCAGGGTTGGAACGCGCAGCACGTCGTCGCCGATCAGGTTCTCCATCACGCAATCGGAATGGCGGTTGGGGCTGCCCAGCGGCAGGCCGGCAATGGCGCGTATGTGTTGCTCGAACTGCGAAACGATGCAGGCGGCTTCGGTCCAATGGCCTGAATTGTGGACGCGGGGCGCGATCTCGTTGGCCAGCAGCGAACCATCGGCCAGCACGAAGAACTCGACACCGATGACACCGACATAGTCGAGCGCGGACAATATCTTCGACGCGGCCACCCGCGCTGCTACCGCCGTTTCGGGTTTGATGCCGGCCGGCAAGGTCGATGTGTGCAGAATGCCGTCGCGGTGCACATTTTCGGCCGGATCATAGGCGGCGACCGCCCCATCGACCCCGCGCGCGGCGATGACGGAAATCTCGCGCTCGAACGGCACGAAGCTCTCCAGGATCAGCGGCACATTACCCATTGCCTCGCAGGTGCCGGCGAAACCACCGGCTTCCATGTTACGGAAGACGCGCTGGCCCTTGCCGTCATAGCCCATGCGCCGCGTCTTCAGGATGCCGCTGCCGCCGAATGCCTTCAGCGCCGCCGTCAATTCGTCGTCCGTGTCGACCGGACGGAAATCGGCGGTGGCAATGCCGATGCTGTTGAGGAATGTCTTTTCGCTCACCCGGTCCTGCGCCACGTCAAGCGCACGCGCTGGCGGATAGACCGCCACCTTGGCGGCAAGCGCGGTCGCAGCGGCCACCGGCACGTTCTCGAACTCGTAGGTGACGACGGCGCTGGCCGCCGCCAGTTCGGCAAGCGCGGCCGGGTCGTCATAGGGGGCCGTAATCTGCCTGTTGGCGACCTGGGCGGCCGGGCAATCCGGCTGCGGCTCCAGCACGGCGGTGCGGTAGCCGAGGCGGGCAGCGGCCATTGCAAGCATGCGGCCCAGCTGGCCGCCGCCAATGATGCCGATCGTCGATCCGGCGGGCAGGCTCACGGCGTGTCCGTCGGTTCGGCGGCGACCTTGGCGGTCTGCGAGGCGCGCCAGGCATCGAGCCTCTGGGCAAGCTTGTCGTCGTTGAGCGCCAACACGGCGGCGGCCAGGAGGGCGGCGTTGGCCGCGCCGGCCTTGCCGATCGCCAGTGTCCCGACCGGAATGCCGGCCGGCATCTGGACGATGGAGAGCAGAGAATCCTGGCCCGACAACGCTTTCGATTCCACCGGCACGCCGAACACCGGCAATGGCGTCATAGCCGCCGTCATGCCGGGCAGATGCGCCGCACCCCCGGCGCCGGCGATGATCACCTTGTAGCCGGCCGCCTTGGCGCCCTTGGCGAATTCGTAGAGCCGGTCAGGCGTGCGGTGCGCCGAAATGATCAGCCGTTTATGGGGAACGCCAAGCGCCTCCAGCGTTTCGGCTGCCTGGCGCATCGTCGCCCAGTCGGATTGGCTGCCCATGATGATGGCGACGTCGGCGCGTTGATCGTTCAAGCTTCTGCTCCCCGGCGACAAAGGCGCGCCTTAGCGGAATTCGCGCGGGGCCGCAAGGATTTGCGGCTATCGGCGAGATGCCGACGGCCGCATCCGGCTCATACCGCGGCCTTGCGGAAGCGGGCGACGAAGTCGTCGAGTTCGGGCCGCTCCATGTCGGAGATCGCCCAGTAGGAGAAGGCGCCGTCGCTCCAGTGCACCATCGAGAAGCCGCCCGAGGAAAGATCGTCCGGCTGGGTGGCCTTGCCGCCCTGCTGCGGTTCGGCGACCAGCGTGATCAGGTGCTCGCGATGGCGGTAGACCAGCGCCGGTACCGGCCGGCCTGATATCACCTCGACCCGGCCGCCGATCAGTGCGAAGCCGTCCTGGGCAAGGTCGGGCGCCGGCGGCGAGACACCGATGCGGGCGTCGAGCCACGGCTTGACCGTATGGCGGTCGGAGGAAACGATGTCGATCGGACTCGCGGCGAGCAGGCTGCGGCGATGGCCGCTGGCGACAGCGGCGGCAAAGCCGTCCTCCGCGCCGTTGAACATCACCCATTGCGTCGCGCCGCTGGCCAGCACCGCGCTGATCATGATCGACGCCGCCATGGCGCGCCAGTCGAACGAGCCGAAGCGGCGTGCCCTTGGCGATGTCCGTGCCTGCGAGGGACGCGTCCCGGCTCCCCGTCTCTGGCCTGCGCCGGCGCCCGTGATCAATCCCGACAGCGGCGTGCCGCGCTGCGGCTCGGTCGCCTCTGCGTCGTCTCGCCGTTCGGTATCCGCCATGCCGATTGCCGCGATGCGGGCCAGAAACGCGTCGCTGATTTCGGGGCGCGGCAAGCGGCTGACCGCGCCTCGCAAGGCGACAATGCGGGCATGTTCGGCGGCAAGCCGGGGGTCGGCGGCGATGCGGCGCTCCACGGCAAGGGCGGCCGCGGCATCGAGTTCGCCATCTACAAGGGCGTGAATCATCAGTCTGACACCTTCGGGATCATTGGGCAGTCCGTCGTCATGGCTGGTCATGGCGCTCTCCCCAGTTCCGACGCCAGCAGGCCGCGGGCGCGGGCAAGCCTGGACATCACCGTGCCCATCGGCACGTCGAGCATGGCCGCTATTTCACGATAGCTGAGGCCGTTTATGTCGCGCAGCACCAGCGTCTCGCGAAACGGCTGCGGCAGGGCAGCGATCGCAGCTTCCAATGCCGCCGTATCGGCCCTGGCGATCAGGCTCGCCTCCGGCCCGTCCTCGTCGGGCAGGCTGGTGCCATGGGCCGCCGCCATGTCGTCGAGATCGCCGAGATCGCCGACAGCCATCATGCCGCGCGGCCGGTTGCGCGCCATCCAGGTGTAGGAGGTGTTGCGCACGATGGTCAGCAGCCAGGCACGGGCATTGCCGCCGGCATAACCCGATATGCCGGCATGCGCCTTGATGCAGGCGTCCTGCACGACATCCTCGGCGTCGGCGGCATTGCCGGTCAGCCAGCGGGCCAGCGCCAGCGCGTCGCCGAGATGCGGCAGCACCACCTGATTGAAGCGCTCTGCCAGGGCCCTCTCGCTCAAAGCAGCACCATGATCCGATACTCCGGGACGGACTGGGCGCGCCGTCTCAAGATGCGACAGCGATTTTGCCTTGCTTGCAGGAGCAAAGCCCCCGGAAGCGGGCAAAGTCGCCTGCCGTGCTGAAAGTGAATTCATCTGCATCACCAGTGTCAAGCGCTATGGCGGAGGGACTGATGACGATCATGCTCGACAGCGCAGGACGGCGGCTGACGCCGCAGCCCTGTCCGCTGTGCTTGCAATGACGATGCATGCCGATCTCCTCAACGCCAGCCGTGGCGTATGTCGAGGAGACTTATCGAGGAGACGATTTATTCCCGCGTGGGCAAATCCGGCTGTTCACAGTCCCGTGATCAGCTGGTGCTTTCGGCATTGTTGGTTCGGTTTGGCGATCAATCCGGCCAGCGCGAGACGCCTGACGAATCCTTGCGGGCGATCTTCATCGCGTCGGCCGGGCGCTCCTTCGCCGTCAGTACGGCGCGCAGGCGCTCGGCGACGATATCCGCCTCGCCGGGGTGAAGGTTGCAGGGGTCGAGGAAGAAATGGCCGCGCTCGACCTCGTGATTGCGCACGATGATCGGCGGCGCGCCCGCGGCAAGTGCCGAGGCAAGACCGGCGGCGGTGAAGCGGCTCTCGGGCGAGACGAAGATCTGCAGTCGGTCGAGCGGATTGGCGGTGGGATCGGGAATGATGATGGCGGCGATGCCGGGCAGTCCCTGCAGTGCATCCTTCCACAGGTTCAGTGCTGCCTCCTCGCGCCGGCGGATGCCAGCATGGTCACGCTTCTCCCAGGCTTCGAGCGCCGCCATGGTGCCGGCGATGCTTTCCTTGCCGACCTTCATGGCGCGCGCCACGCCGCGGTTCTGCAGATAGGCGGCCCGTATCAGATCCTTGCGGCCGGTGACGATGCCGCTGGTCGGCCCGCTCAGGAATTTATGGCCACTGTAGATGACGACGTCGGCGCCGCGCGCGAGGAAGCCACGCAGATCGTATTCGGACGCGGCATCGACGATTACCGGCACGCCCTTGGCGTGGCAGATTTCGCAGAATTCCTCCAGCGACAGCATGCCATACTGCACGGTGTGGTGGGCGACGACATAGAGGCCCGCCGCCGTGCGCTCGTTGATCGCTTCGCGCACGTGATAGTCCTGGGTGACGCTGACGGTCCCTGCCGGGATGACCTTGGCGCCGGCGACACGGATCGACTGGTCGATCGGCGCGCCGTAATTGACGATATGGCCGAGCTGGATGACGACTTCCGACTTCAGCCCTTCGGTATTATCGGGCAGGCGCTCGATGGCGAGCAGGTTGGTCCCCGTCATCGCACCGGCGATCGCCATGGTGATGCCGCTGGCGCAGCAGGCGGTGATGAATCCGGCCTCGCCGCCGGTGAGGCGCGCGACAATCGTGCTCGCGGCGCGCTGCAGATCGTCCATCTCCACCCATTGCGAGGCCATTTCGGCCATGGCGCTGATCGCCTCGGGAACGATGATCGAGGCGCCGAGCGCGGTCATGGTGCCGGAGACGTTGATGATCGGCCGCAAGCCCAGCCGTTCGCGAATGGTGGTGTTGGAGCCGGTGTCGGAATAGGTTTTCATGTGAGCAATCCCGTTGGTGGCAGGTCAGGCGGCGATCTCGACGACCGCTTCGATTTCGACAGTGATATTTCCAGGCAGCGAGCCGACGCCGATCGCCGAACGGGCATGGCCGCCGATCTTGTCGAAGACATCGGCGAACAGGTCCGAACAGCCATTGACCACCCTTGGGTGGTCAATGAAGGTCGGCGTCGCGTTGACGAAGCCGAGCAGCTTGACGACGCGCACGATGCGGCCGAGATCGCCGGCTGCCGCATGCATGACGGCAAGCAGATTGAGCCCGGTCAGGCGGGCATGCCCATAAGCCTGCTCGACGGTCACATCCTCCCCCACCTTGCCGGTGCAAAGCGTGCCGTCGGCGCGCAGCGGCCCCTGGCCGGAGAGGAAGATCAGCCGGCCGCTCTCGGCATGGGTGACGAAGTTGGCGATGGGCGTCGGCGGCTCGGGCAGCGTCAGGCCGAGTTGGGCGAGCCTGGTATAAGGCGTCATTGATGAAGGCTCCTTGGGGCAGCTTTGGCCGCCTGATGTCAGAAATGCGAGGCGCGGAAGCGCGCCAGGAAGGTGCGGAGGCGTTCGTTGGTGGTCTCCGCCGCGAGGATCTCCTTCGGCGGCCCGACGGCGCTGACGCCGCCATCGGCCATGAAGACGATGCGGCTCGAAGCGTCACGGGCAAAGGCCATTTCGTGGGTAACCATCAGCATGGTCATGCCGTCCTCGGCGAGGCTGCGCACGACGGCGAGCACCTCGCCGACCAGTTCGGGATCGAGGGCGGAGGTGATCTCGTCGAGCAGCAGGATCTTCGGCTCCATGGCCACGGCGCGGGCGATGCCGACGCGCTGCTGCTGGCCGCCGGAGAGCTCGGCCGGCAGGCTGTCGGCCTTGTGGGCAAGGCCGACCCGGCCGAGCCAATGCTCGGCGATCGAGCGTGCCTCGGCCTCGTTCTTACCCCGCACCTTGGTCAAGCCCAGCATGATGTTGCCGGCTGCCGTCAGGTGCGGGAACAGGTTGAAGCTCTGGAACACCATGCCGGTCTCGGCGCGCATGCTGGCCAAATCGCGTTCGCTGCGGCGCTGGCGCGTCCCGGCCTCGCGATAGCCGACCTCCTTGCCGTCGATGCGGATCGAGCCGCTGTCGTAGCTCTCCAGGAAGTTGACGCAGCGCAGCAGGGTGGTCTTGCCGCTGCCGGAAGGGCCGATGACGGTCACCACCTCGCCGCGCTTCACCTGAAGGCTGACGGAGCGCAGCACCTCGACGGCGCCGAAGGCCTTGGAGACATCACGCACGTCGAGCAATGCGGGACTGGCGTTCGAGGCTTCGGACATCGTGCTATTCCCGGATGAAGGAGAAACGCCGCTCCAGCCGCCGGCTGGCGAGCGAGAGAGCGTAGTTGACCGCAAAATAGATGAGTGCGCCCAGTATATAGAGCGGCATCGCCTCATAGGTGCGGCCGATGACCTGGTTGATGGCCTGCATCAAATCGGTGATGCCAAGCAGCGACACCAGCGCGCTGCCCTTGACCGCGTCGGTGACGCCATTGATCCAGGGCGGCAGGAAGCGCCTGAAGGCCTGCGGAAAGATGACGTAGGTGAGCCGTTGGCGAAAGGTCAGTCCGATCGCCATCGCGGCTTCGGACTGTCCCTTCGGGATCGAGCCGACCGCGCCCCTGAGATACTCGATGACCTGCGCCGTCTTGAACAGGGTCAGCGCGGACACCGCGGCCCAGAACGACGGCAGATGCAGCCCGATCGCCGGCAGGCCGTAATAGACGAAGAACATCAGCACCAGGATCGGAATGCCGCGAATGGTGTCCGAGAAGATGCGCACCGCCCAGCGCAGCGGCGCCGGTCCATAGACCAGGCCGACGCCCAGCAGGACGCCGGCGATAAGCGACAGCACCACGACCAGCAGCGATACCCACAAGGTCACGGCGAAGCCTTGGGCGAGGAACGGCAGCGCGTAGAGGATCTGGCCAAGCATGTCAGCGCGCCGCCCTGAACCGGCGCTCGATGAGCCGCAGCCCAAAAAGCATGATGTAGCCGGTCACCAGATACATCGCTGTGGTGACCAGGTAGACCTCGACGATGCGGAAGGTGTTGAAGTTGATCCACTGGGCGCCGAAGGTGAGTTCGGGCACCGAGATGACGGAGGCGATCGAGGTGTCCTTGAACAGCGAGATGAAGGTGTTGGACAGCGCCGGCAGCGTGATGCGCAGCATGGTCGGCAGGCGCACGTGGAGCAGCCTTTGCCAGGGCGTGAGGCCGATCGCCTTGCCGGCGTCGAGCTGGCCGCGCGGGACAGCCTCGAGGCCGGAGCGAAACACTTCGACCAGATAGGCGCCGCTATAGACCGAGAGGGTCAGGACAAACGAGGTTGGTGCGCTGTAGGCCAGGTCGACCACGGTCGGCAGGCCGTAGAAGACGAGATAGACGAGCAGGATCAGCGGCACGTTGCGGATGAATTCGACATAGGCGGCGATCACTGCCCGGACCGCGCGTCCTGCCGAAACGTACCAGACCGCGAGCACCAGCCCGATGACGACGCCGATGGCGATCGAGATCACGGCAAGCTCGAGGCTGAGCAGCAGGCCGCCCCACAGCTTGTCGAAATGCCGCCAGATCAGGTTGAAATTGAGGGCATAGCCCATGCGTCCGCCTCGGTGTGAAGGGCGTCGAGTCGATTACGGAAGGGCTGGAATGCCGCCCTTCCGTAATCCGGGATCAGATGACCGGGAAGCCGGGATGTCGCGCCGGCGGTTCCTGGCCGAAATAGTCCTTGAAGGCGGCATCATAGAGCGCCGATTCATGGCCGAACATGGCGATGGTGAAGGTCTGGTCGACGAAGGTCAGCCAGTCGAGATCGCCTTGCCGAACTGCCGCGCCATAGAGCATCGAATACCAGCTCTTGCCGGCATCGAAATATTTGTCGGGATTGCGCGAGGCGAGCCAGCGCACGGTGGACAGATCGACCGCAGCGGCGTCGGCTCGTTTCGATTCCAACGCCTGCAGCACGTTGGCCTGGGTGTCGATCTGCAGCACCTGGGCCTGCGGCAGAGCGTAGTGGACCGAGCTTTCAGCGTCGACATTCTGCAGGATCGAAATGCGGGTCGCGGAACCGCCGGCGAGCAGCTTGTCGAAGGTCTTGTTCTCGGCGGTCGGCAGTGTCAGCAAGGCAACGCCTTCGACATAGTAGGGCCGGGAGAAATTGATCAGCTGCGAGCGTTGCGCCGTCATCGTCATGAACTGGATCGTGATGTCGACCTTGTTGGTGGTCACGTTGGGAATGCGCTGCGCCGGATCCTGCATGACGAACTCGACCTTGGTCGGATCGTCGAAAAGGCCCTTGGCGAGGATGCGGCCCATGGTGATGTCCATGCCCACAAGTTCGCCCGCATCGTTCTCGAAGTGCCAGGGCGCGTTGGTGCTGCCGGTGCCGACAATCAGCTTGCCTCTGTCGAGCACGGTTCGCAGAAGACTGTCGGATGCGGCTTGCGCGGCGGCCTTCTGGGCATCGACGGTTGCCAGCACCCCGGCGGTGGCCAGTCCCGCCATTCCCAATTTCAGAAAATCACGTCTTCCGGATATGTCGTTCACGGCGACCTCCTTTCGTGTTGTGTTCCCCTATGCACAGGTCATACACGCGACAGCGATTATCAAAATTGTCTCTTACAAGAGACGCATGTATCCTGTACAAGACAGATACTAACACCAGGAATCGACAATGCAAGATGGCAATGCCCAAGCAATTTCGGCCGACGAGAAGACGACGGCCTCCCGCGAGAAAGGCCTCAACCGGGTCCTGGAGATCCTGGAGTTTCTTCACACGACGCAGCGGGCGATCGGCATTGGCGATCTTGCCAAGGGGGTGAACGCGCCGCGTTCGACCACCTACACGCTGGTGCGGTCGCTGGTCGATGCCGGCCTGCTGGAAATGGCCGGCGACGGCAACCGCGTCTATTTCGGCAAGAAACTCTATCTCTACGGAATGGACTATGTGCGCGGCAACGACCTGTTGCGGCGTGGGCGCCAGGAGGTCGATCATCTGTCGCGCGAGACCGGCGAGACCTCGGAACTGTGCATGCTGCAGAGCGGCCGCTACACGATCGTCCATTCCAGCCCCGGCAGCAGGCCGTTCCGCATCAGCTCCGCCACCGGCCTGCAGATACCGCTGCCCTGGACTGCCTCGGGACGGCTGCTTCTTGCGGGGCTGGATAGAGCCGCGATCGAGGCCATGGTGTCCGACGACGACCTCGTGCTGCCCGATGGCCGAAAGCTGCGGCTCGACGATTTCATCGCCGACATCGCAAAGGCCGGGGTGACCGGCTACTGCGTCACCTCGGGCCTTGTCGACGCCTATACGAAATGCCTCGCCGTGCCGGTCTTTTCAGCGCCAGGCAAGGTCGAGGCGACGATGTGCCTGGTGGTTCCGATCGACACGTCGGAGGAGCGGACCGCGGATCTCATCGGCCTGCTGCGCGGCCGTGCCGCCGGGCTCTCGATCGGCGGATAGGCGGAAAAGCGTTCGCGTCTCAGGCGATGATGTCTGGAATGATCTTGTCTTCCAGCTTCATCAGCCGGTCCTTGAGGACAAGCTTCTTCTTCTTCATGCGCTGGATCTGCAGCGGGTCGCAATTCATGGCGATCATCGCGTTGATCGCGGCATCGAAATCGGCGTGTTCCTGCTTCAGCCGGGAAAATTCGAGGCGAGTATCGGCCTGTTCCTGATCGGACATTCTCTACCGTCTGCACGTCTGCGGCGCCCAAAACTGGGCCTGGTTGGGCGGGGGCGGCAATTTCTGCCACCGGCGCGCAGCCCATATCACATTTCATGTTGTCGTGGAATGCTACCACGCAGCATTCGACATCGCCGTCTGATGGTGGCACACTGTCATTGTGCCGTCACAGATACGACCTGCGGTGGACGTGCCTTGGCGGCTGCAATCGAGGAAACCATGAAAGGGAGAACCAATCATGTCTCTTGCATCCCATCTTGATGAGTTGCAGCGGAAACACGGCGACATTGAACGCGAAATCGATGACGCGATGAACCACCCGTCGGTGGACGACCTCGAAATCGTGAATCTCAAGCGACGCAAGCTGGCACTCAAGGATGCGATTGAGAAATTGAGGGCGCAACCAACCACGCATTGATCCTCACGTGATATAGCCGCTCACCACTGGCGGTTTTCCTTGCCGGCGGCGCCAGCCGCCGGTGCAGTGGTTTTAATTTCAGCGATTCCACAAGCCGAAGCTAATATTCGTCAGGGCCGTTTATGCCGGGCCGCCGTAAGGTCGTGCGCTGTTTCAGGGTCCTGGCCGGCACCAATTGCTGCCAGTGGCGACCTGTCGCCATTGACAAGCCATCTTTGCTCCTCCACCTCATGCCCGGACTTCAGCGCATCGGACCCGGCTTGTGCGTCCAAGCGGACGCACGGGCTTCAGAGAGACGCATAGCGCTCCAGAGAGACGCATGGCGCTCCAGAGACAAAAGGCTGCCGGCATGACCGGGTATTTTTCCTTTCCCTTCCCCCGCCGCACCTCGGTCGGCGTCGATGTCGGCGGCGTGGTCGTCGGCGGCGGCGCGCCCGTGGTCGTGCAATCGATGACCAATACCGATACCGCCGATGTCGATCAGACGGTCGCGCAAGTCGCGGCGCTGCACCGCGCCGGCTCCGAGATCGTGCGCATCACCGTTGACCGCGACGAGAGTGCCGCCGCCGTGCCGCGCATCCACGAGCGACTGTTGCGGCTCGGCATCAACGTGCCGCTGGTCGGCGATTTCCACTATATCGGCCACAAGCTGCTGGCCGATCACCCGGACTGCGCCGAGGCGCTTGCCAAGTACCGCATCAATCCCGGCAATGTCGGCTTCAAGGACAAGAAGGACCGGCAGTTCACCGATATCGTCGAGATGGCGATCAAGCACGACAAGCCGGTGCGCATCGGCGTCAACTGGGGCTCGCTCGACCAGGAGCTGTTGACGCGGCTGATGGACGACAACCAGGACAAGGGTTTTCCCCTGACCGCGCAGGAAGTCACGCGCGAGGCGATCGTGCAGTCGGCGATCCTGTCGGCCGAGATGGCCGAAGAGATCGGTCTTGGCCGCGAAAAAATCATCCTGTCGGCCAAGGTCAGCGGCGTGCAGGATCTGATCGCCGTCTACACCGAACTCGCCACCCGTTCCAACCACGCGCTGCATCTCGGCCTCACTGAAGCCGGCATGGGGTCGAAAGGCATCGTTGCTTCTTCCGCCGCCATGGGCATCCTCTTGCAGCAAGGCATCGGCGACACCATCCGAATCTCGCTGACGCCGGAGCCGAATGGCGACCGCACCCGCGAGGTGCAGGTGTCGCAGGAACTGCTGCAGACCATGGGTTTCCGGCAGTTCGTGCCGATCGTCGCGGCCTGCCCCGGCTGCGGCCGCACCACCTCCACCGTGTTTCAGGAACTGGCGCAGAACATCCAGGCGGACCTGCGCAAGAACATGCCGGTGTGGCGTGAGAAGTACCCAGGCGTCGAGAACCTCAAGGTCGCGGTGATGGGCTGCATCGTCAACGGTCCGGGTGAGTCCAAGCACGCCGATATCGGCATTTCGCTGCCCGGCACTGGCGAGACGCCGACAGCGCCCGTCTTCGTCGACGGCAAGAAAGCAGCGACCCTGCGCGGGCCGTCGATCGCGGCGGATTTCGAGAAGATGGTCGCCGACTATATCGAACAGAGGTTCGGTCAGGGCGGCAAGGCCGCGGCAGAGTAGGTGAAATGCGGCGTTTCCTGTGGGCGACGCTGATTTTCCTGTGCGGCATGGCCTGGTCGACGCTTGCCCAGGCCGATCCGCCGCAATCGGCCAAGCAGCGGCTGATCGACAAGGTCTGCAACCTGATCCAGGCGCATGCCGACCAGAACGCTCTGCCCCGGGACTTCTTCGCCCGCCTTATCTGGAAGGAAAGCCGTTTCGATCCCAATGCCGTGAGCCCCGTCGGCGCCGAGGGCATTGCCCAGTTCATGCCGGGCACCGCCAAGATGCGGGGGCTTGCCGATTCCTTCGACATCAACCAGGCGATCCCGGCGTCGGCTAGATATCTCGCCGAAATGAAGACCAGTTATGGCAATCTTGGCCTAGCGGCGGCCGCCTACAATGCCGGCGAGAGCCGGGTGTCGCGCTGGCTGAATTCCGGCGGCTTCCTGCCGATGGAGACGGAAAGCTATGTGTTCGACGTCATGGGCGAGCCGGTCGACAAGTTCACGGACCCGGCCTATGCCGGCAAAGTCGAGCCGCTCGATGCCAAGCTGGATTTCGCCGTCGCCTGCCGCAAGCTGCCGGTGATCATGTCGCGGACGGTCGCAATGGCCTCGATCAACATCAAGCCATGGGGCATCCAGGTGGCGGGCAATTTTCGCCGCAGCGCGGCGATCGGCCAGTGGCTCAGGGTGCGGGGCCGCTTTCCGGCCCTGCTTGCCGGGCATGATCCTGTGGTGAGCCGGGTGCGCACGCCGATCGGCCGGCGCGGCATCTACGCCGTCAGGATCGGGATCGACGACCGCGCCGCCGCGAATGTCATCTGCCAGAAGCTGCAAAGCGTCGGCGGCGCCTGCGTGGTGGTGCGCAACCGGTAAGGGCCGAGGGCGCGAAGCGCTGCGCCGACAGGTTGGCGGGGCTGGCGCGCTGGCAATATGAGCGTCCACAACCGGATACGCTACGATCTCGAAGTCGAGACGAACGCCCAAACGCCGCTGCAATGTGCCCGTCGCATCGAGCAACGGTTTCAGCTATAGCGGCGGCCACCATCTCTCCTTGGGCAGCAGCCCTGTCATGCGAGCGCCCATGTTCGACGGATACATCATCTGCGGCACGCCCAGAACCGGCAGCACCTTGCTGTGCAAGCTGTTGGCGGCCACCGGAACGACCGGTGATCCCCACTCATTCTACCGGCGGCAGGATGTGTCGGAGTGGGCGCAGGATTGGGGATTGCCCGATCGCGACACGATGGGCGAGCGTGAATTCCAGCTTGCCTATCTCAATGCGGCGATCGGTGCCGGCAAGGGCGATACTGAAATTTTCGGCTTGCGCCTGATGCGGGAGAACCTGGATGAGCTGTCGGCGATCCTCGACCAGGTCTATCCCGGGCTTGCGTCAGACACAGCGCGTTTCGAACGAGCCTTTGGCCGAGTCCTCTACATACACCTGTCGCGCGAAAACAAACTCGCGCAGGCCGTCTCCCTGGTCAAAGCCCGGCAAACCGGTCTTTGGCATATCGCCCCCGACGGAACCGAAATCGAAAGGGTGGGACCTGCCAGGGAACCTCACTATGATTTCGAGCGCATCAAGGGCGAGGTCGAAGAACTGGAAGCCTATGATACGGCCTGGAACATCTGGTTCGCACAACAGGGCATAGCACCATTGCGGATCGGCTATGAGCACCTTGCCGCCGAGCCGGCCGTGGCATTGCTGCGCATCTGCGAAGCCCTGGGCGTCCCGGCGCCGGATGCCGGGCATGTCAGGCCCGGCGTCGCGAAGCTCGCCGACGAGACAAGCCTGGACTGGATGCGCCGGTTTCATCTGGACGCGGCCGTCTGAGGCGTTGGTGGGTGGTCAGGCGGTCTTGGCCACCACCGTCTCGCTGAGCCAGGTGCCGATCTTGGCGCCGAGGCGATCGGGCGAAACGGGCTTGGGCAGATAGTCGTCCATGCCGGCCTCGATGCACTTGTCGCGGTCGCCCTTCAGCGCATGCGCGGTGACGCCGATGATCGGGATGTGGCCGCCCGACGCCGCTTCGATCGCCCGGATGGCGCGTGTTGCCTCGTAGCCGTTCATTTCCGGCATCGAGACGTCCATCAGAACCAGCCTCGGATGCAGCGACCGGTACATCTCGACCGCGGTGCGGCCATTGCCGGCGATGCGGTAGCTCAGGCCGAGTCCATTGAGGATCTGGCCGAACACCATCTGGTTCACGTCATTGTCCTCGGCGATGAGGATGTCGATCGGGCTGTTCGGCGCGGCATTCGATTCCGGCACTGTCGCGACCGGTACCGCGGGGCCACGGATAACCGTGAAGGCCGGAGTCGCCTGCATCGGTTGGACCGGTTCGCGAATGAACTGCGCCTTGCCGACCTGCGAGCGCGCCTTCTGGATGACCGAGATGACGGTGCCGAGCAGGACCGCCGACCGCGCCGGCTTGGTCAGGTGCGCCGATATGCCGAAGTCGATGATCATCTTGCCGAAATCGACCTGGTCGACGGAGGTCAGGATCACGACCGGGATGGCGGACAGCCGGCTGTCGGCGGCGATGGCCCGGGCGACATCGGCGCCGTTCATGCCGGGCATCTGATAGTCGAGGATGATGCAGTCGACGCTGGCACCGAGTTGGCAGGCGCGATCGAGGAAGGCGAGGCCCATTGCGCCGCTTTCGGCGGCGGCGCAGTCGAAGCTCCAGCTTCTGAGCTGTTCGAGCAGGATCTCGCGGTTGACCGGATTGTCGTCGATGACCAGCACGCGCGCGCCGGTGACGTCCACCGGGACGACAGCGTCGGGCGCCTCGGCACGGTGGACCGGCAGCGGCACGGCGAACCAGAAGACGGAACCGCGGCCGACCTCGCTCTCGACGCCGATCTTGCCTGCCATCAGGTCGATGAGACGGGCGGCGATGGCAAGCCCGAGGCCGGTGCCTTCATGACGGCGGGTCGAAGACCCGTCGACCTGGGCGAACTTCTCGAACACGTTTTGCAATTTCTCGGCCGGGATGCCGATGCCAGTGTCCTCGACGCGCAGCTTCAGCTGGACGACGTCGTTGATGGTTTCGCCGCCGACATCGATCAGCACATGGCCCTTCTCGGTGAATTTCACCGCATTGCCGACCAGGTTGGTGACGATCTGCCGAAAGCGACCGGCGTCGCCGACGACATAGGCCGGCAGCCGAGGATCGACACGCACGATGAGTTCCAGGTTCTTCTCGGCAACGCGTGCCGAGACCAGTGTCGCCACATCCTCCACCGCTTCCGAGAGGCGGAAGGGGGCAGGATCGAGCGTCAGCTGCCCGGCATTGATCTTCGAGAAATCGAGGATGTCGTTGATGATGGTGAGAAGCGCGTTGCCCGATTTGACGATGACGTCGGTGAAGGTCTTCTGGCGCGGGTTCAGTTCGGTCTTGGCCAGCAATTCGGCCATGCCGAGCACGCCGTTCATCGGGGTGCGAATCTCGTGGCTCATATTGGCGAGGAATTCCGACTTGGCACGGTCGGCCGCCTCGGCCTTGAACAAGGATTCGGCCGACTGGGCAAAGGCGCGGCGGATCGCCTGTTCCATCGGCCGGAAGATCCAGAAGGCAACGATGGCGAGCACGGCAAACAACAGGCCGCTCGCCCACAAAAGCAGCCGGTCGCCGGAGGCGTCCGCCAGATGGCGTTCGTCGTCCATCGCGGTGCGGACACGCACCAGCATGGGCTGAACGAACAGGTCGTTCTGGTTGCGGATTTCGCGAGAACTCCATTCATCGGTCTTTTGCGCCACCGACATCAGGTTGAAGTTGCGAACCATGTCACGCGGCGACCAGAACAGATCGCCATTGACGGAAGCGGCCGCCAGCTCGTTGACGGTCTTGGCCGACAGGCGCGGGCGGATCGCGGCGAGCTGGGCGCTCAGCGTCTCGATCTCGCCGGTCAGGCGCTCGGAATGGTCGCGCGCCGAAGCCGTCAGCGCATCGCGCGTCTCGATCCGCCAGGCGGAACTGGTTGTCTCGGCGAAGCTGGTGGCGTTGCGCAGGTCGCGGGTGAAAACGACGAGATTGCTGCTCAGCGCATCGATTTCATGGCGCAAGGAATTGACGCGATTGAGCGCAACCATGATGGCGGCCGAAGCCAGCGCGAAAACCAACAGTCCCGAAAGATAACGTATCCGGACGGACCGGATGAAGGAAGAATATTCCGGCATGCGCAACCCCAACACATACGCATTATTTTAATGGTCGGGATTACGCTTCATTTACATTAAGATTTCGTTGGCGCACCGCAGGTCAATGCATGCGCTGCGGGGACGCGGCGGATCGGATCGATGCGGTGACGCCGAGCCGTCGACCATGCGCAACCCGATATGGGGCCTGCCGTCAGCTGTTGCGGGTTGCCACGAAAGTCGCGGCGGCCTTGAGCAGGGCCGCCTTTTCGCCATAGGGTTCGAGCAACGCGTGCGCCTGGCCGACGAGACCGTCGAGCTGCTTGCGAGCCCAATCCGCGCCGTGCAAGGCCACCAGCGTACCCTTGCCCGCGGCGGCATCCTTGCCGGTCGCCTTGCCCATCTGCCTGGCGTCGGCCGTCAAATCCAGCAGGTCGTCGGCGAGCTGGAAGGCAAGGCCGATCGCCGAACCGAACTCGGCCAGCCTTTCCATGTCATCCGATCGTGCACCGGCCAGGATCGCACCCGCCTCGCAGGCGAAACGGATCAGCGCACCGGTCTTCATCGCCTGCAGCCGGATGATGCCGGCCTCGTCCGGTCGCACCTGCTCGGCATCGAGATCGAGCTTCTGGCCGCCGACCATCCCGCCGGCCCCGGCGGCGCGGGCGAGCGCCACCACAAGGGCTGCGCGCCGCTCGGCCGGCAGCGCGGTCGCCTCGCCGGCGAGGATGTCGAACGCGAGCGTCAGCAGTGCGTCGCCGGCAAGTATCGCGGTGGCCTCGTCGAAGGCCTTGTGCACGGTCGGCTGGCCGCGGCGCAGGTCGTCGTCGTCCATCGCCGGCAAGTCATCATGGATCAGCGAATAGCAATGCACGCATTCAAGTGCGGCCGCGACGCGCAGCGCCGCTTCGCCATCGGCGGAAAACAAGGCAGCACTTTCCATGACCAGGAAGGGGCGCAGGCGTTTGCCGCCGTTCAGCACGCCATGGCGCATCGCCGCCATCAGGCGATCGGGCCTCGCGATCTCGCCCGAAAGCGGGCGGTCGTCGAGCAACCGACGCAGCATCACCTCGACGGCGGCCGCGCGTCTGATGAGCGCCATTTCGAACGCCATTTCGTCGTCATTCGTCATGGCCGGGACCGGTAGCCGACACTCAGACGTTGCGCAAGAAGGCAAGCGCCATTATGCCGGAGCGGTAAGAGCCCGTTTGGAAACTCACCTCCTGCGGTCATCTGAAGGCATTTTCCGCGCTTCCGGTGCTCACGTACTCGAATGTACGCTCCGCTCCGGTGCTCGAAAACACCGTCTTATGACCCTCGGGAGCGCGTTTCGAGACGAGCTTCGTGGCACGGGTTGGGCGGCTTGGCGGAACCGATCGTCGATCATGAGACCGAAAAGCTGGACATGGCGACGAGATCGCGAGGCGTGAACCGCCGCAATCTCAGGCGCTGGCTCCGGCGCGGCATCGTCGTGGCCGCGGTGCTGGCGCTTGTCCCGGTGGTGCTGACCTTTCTCTACCTGCCGTCCTTCGTGCATCCGGTGTCGACACTGATGCTGAAGGACCTGGCGACCTTCTCCGGCTACGACCGGCGCTGGGTGTCCATCGATGACGTGGCGCCCGTGCTCGCCCATTCGGTCATCATGTCGGAAGATGGGCAGTTCTGTTTCCACCGCGGCGTCGATCTCGGCGAGCTCAGGGGCGTCGTCGACGATGCGCTGGCCGGCGAGGCGACGCGCGGCGCATCGACCATCACCATGCAGACGGTGAAGAACCTCTTCCTCTGGTCGCGGCCGCTGGGCTCGGTGCGCAAGGTCGTCGAGCTGCCGCTGGCCGTCTATTTCGACGCGGTGATGTCGAAACGACGCATCATGGAAATCTATCTCAACATTGCCGAATGGGGGCCGGGCATCTATGGCATCGAGGCGGCGGCGCAGCACCATTTCGGCATTCCGGCAAAACAATTGTCCAGACGGCAGGCGGCCCTTCTCGCCGTCACGCTGCCCAATCCGATCGCCCGCAATCCCGCAAAACCCGGGCCGGGCCTCAGGCGGCTGGCCAACCTGATCGAGCGGCGCGCCGGCCGCTCGGGCGCCTATGTCGGCTGCCTGGACTAGCCGGCACAAAAAAGATTCACCGCAGCGCTGGCCAAAACGGTGTCAGGCGTGTATAGGCACCCGACTTTCTCAGATTTAGGCCCCGACATGGCCCTTTCACGAGGGCGGGCGGGGCTTTTGACCATGTAGTGGAGCATATCCATGGCCGTTCCGAAACGCAAAACCTCTCCGTCCAAGCGCGGCATGCGCCGCTCGGCCGACGCCCTCAAGGCCCCGACCTATGTCGAGGACAAGAATTCCGGCGAAATGCGCCGCCCGCACCACATCGACCTGAAGACCGGCATGTATCGCGGTCGCCAGGTGCTGACTCCCAAGGAAAGCTGAGCCCAGCTTTTCCCTGGGTTTGAGTAACAAAGGACCGGCCTCTGGCCGGTCTTTTTGCGTTTGGGACGCCGTGCGCGCCGGCTATTTCAAGCGCTGAGCTTCCCTGTCTCGTTTTCCATGTCGGCCGGGCAACCGGCTGACATGGTTGTTGCATCCGGTCTTCGACCGTGTTTGCGGCCGCGCACGAAAAATCTTGACGCCGTGCCTGTGGAGCATTCTACAGAAGGTGCCCCCATATGGAGACGCCAGATGTTCGGTGCCGTCCCGCTTTTGATCGTGCCTTTCGTGCTCTACAATCTCGGCCTGCTCGGAATATTCGGCGGCGGCGACGATCCGTGGGCGAGTGAGATCTTCTCGTTCCGCATGATGTCGGGCGGGGTGTTCTCGATGACACTCGGCGACCTGATTGTGCTGATCGGGCTGATCTTCCTGTTCCTCGAAATGGTGAAGTCGGCGCGCACGACCACGGCCTCGATCATGGACCATCTTCTGTCGATGCTGGTCTTCGTCGCTTTCCTGGTCGAGTTCCTGCTGGTGAAGGGTGCCGCGCACTCCATCTTCTTCACGCTGATGATCATCGCGCTGTTCGACGTGCTGGCCGGGTTCGCGGTGTCGATGCGGTCGGCCAGCCGCGACATCAATTTGAATTGAGGCTCAGCCCGGATCGGCGGTGAAGCCGGCGGCTTCGATGCCGGCAATCGCGGCTGCCTCGTCATTGTCGGATGTATCGCCGGAAATACCGACGGCGCCGATGATGCTCCCTGCCTTGTCGCGGATCAGCACGCCGCCGGCGACCGGCAGCACGCGTCCTCCCGACACGTCGGAAATGCCGGCAACCAGATGCGGACGTTCCTTGGCGAAGGCCTCGACCTTGCGCGAGCCCATGCCGATGGCCAGCGCGCCATAGGCCTTGCCGGCCGACATTTGCGGGCGCAGGAACGAAGCGCCGTCCTGGCGCTGGAAGGCGACCAGATGCCCGCCGGCGTCGAGCACCGAGACGCCGAGCGGCTTGAGCTTGAGATCGGTGCCCCTGGCGAAGGCGGCATTGATGATCTCGACGGCTTTTTCGAGCGGCAGCGCGGTCATGGCAATCTCCTGTTGAACAGCCCGATCATCGGCGGTCAGCCGGGCGAGGCAATCCCGGTTTCGGTTGAAATTGCTTCCTGTGAAGCAGCGGGATGAAGGCGCCTGACCGGTGGCGTCACCACAGCTCGATTCAGGGCGAGGAATTGGCGGAGGGGGAGACGTTACTTTTTCTTGGCGCGGGCCGGCTTCTTGGCAGGTGCGGCAGGCGTGTTGGCCAGCTCTTCGGCTTCCTTGGCGAGCCGCAGCGCCCGCAGCTTGTCGGTCTTGACCTTGCGGGCGTCGCTCTCGGCGACATACTCGGCCATGGCTTTCTGCCGGACCGTCGCCGCCTCTTCCTGCTTCTTGAAGCGCAGATCGGCACGCGCGCGGGCAGTGTCCCTAGAGTTCTCAACCAAGAGTCTATCCAATCCCATCACGTGTGATTTTCGTCCCTTGTAGCAGAGCCGGCCTTTCAACGGGGAAAATAGTTGGTCAGCCGGCAGGGCTGGCGTTGAGGGCCTTTTTAGCAACGACCGCTTCATAGGCGGCCCGCAGCGTCGCGCGGACAGAGGGGCCGGGCGCTGTATCGAGGGGGGTGCCGAGATGCTCATGGCGCAACTCGGCCATGAATTTCTCCCACATTGGCGGCCCGCCCTTTTCAAGGAGTTCGGCGCGGATCGAGAGCTCCTCGCTGGTCGGCAGCCAGACGCGGCCCCAGGCGCCGAGATGGGCAAGGATGGGCACCAGTGTGATGGCCATCTCGGTCAGGCTGTAGATCGCCTTCTGCTTGTGACTGGGGTCGTCGGCCTTGGTCAACATGCCGAGTTCCATCAGCCGCTTCAGCCGGTCGGCGAGGATGTTGGAAGCAATGCCTTCCATCGACCCGTTGAGCAACTCACGAAAATGCCGCCTGCCGCCAAAAATCATGTCGCGCAGGATGATCAGGCTCCAGCGGTCGCCGAACACCTCGAGCGAGAGGTTGATCGGGCAGCCTGACCGGCGATCGAGGGTCATTCGGTGTTCTCCGCGCAAAACCAGTTGCATTATCGTATCGGTTTTATTATCGTGCAACCGATTGCAAAATGCAAGCAGATGAGGAGGCCAGCAAATGACAACCGAGGACCGTCCCGAGATCATATCCGAAACCTTTGGCGATCCGGCGGACCCCGCGCTGCTGTTGATCATGGGCGCTATGGCCTCAATGCTTTGGTGGCCCGAGGCGTTTTGCCGGAAACTCGCGAATGCCGGCCTTCACGTGATCCGCTACGACAATCGCGACACCGGCCGGTCGACCAAATATCCGGTGGGACAGCCGCCCTACACTTTCGACGACATGGCCGACGACGCGATTGCCGTTCTCGACAGCCGCGGCATCGGCAAGGCGCATGTCGCGGGCATGTCGATGGGCGGCATGATCGCGCAACTCGTCGCGCTCAAGCACCCCTTGCGCGTCGCTTCGCTGACCGTGATCAGCAGTTCGCCCGTGGGGACCGACACTTCGCATCTGCCGAAAACGACCGACGCCTATCTGGAGCATTCGGCCGATGGAGCCAAAGTCGACTGGACGGATCGCCGCCAGGTCATCGACTTCATGGTCAGGGATGCGCGGGCGATCGCCAGCACCGCCCATCCGTTCGACGAGGCGGGGATGAGAGCGTTCATCGAACGGGATTACAGCAGGTCCGGCGGCTTCCTGAGCGCCACCAATCATTTCATGCTCAAGGGCGGTAACCAGTGGAAGGGCCGCCTGCCCGAAATAGCGGCGCCGCTTCTGGTCATCCACGGCACGTCGGATCCGATCTTTCCGGTCGAGCATGGCGAGGCCCTGACCCAAGCTGTTGCCGGCGCGAAACTGCTTCGCATCGAAGGCGGCGGTCACGAACTGCATCCGGATGACTGGCCTGACATAGAGGCCGCCATCGTCGCGCACGTCCGATCCAGCTGAGACTTCGCGGGTGGGCCTTGACGAGCGAGGTTCACCGCAATAGTTAAGCAAATGCTTCAGTGTTTCCACAGAAACAGACGAGCACAAGAATGTCCCTGACGCTGCATTTCCATCCGCTGGCTTCCTTCTGCTGGAAGCCGCTGATCGCGCTTTACGAGAACGCCACGCCTTTTGCGCCGGTCATTGTCGATCTCGGCGACGAGCAATCACGCGCGGCCTTCCTGAAGATTTCGCCGACCGGCAAGATGCCGGCGCTGCGCGACGACGCGCGTGACCGCACTGTGCTGGAATCGACCATTGTCGTGGAATATCTGGCCGCGCACTATCCGGGACCGGTCGAACTCGTTCCCGCCGACATCGACCTGGCGCTGGCGGTCCGTCAGGCCGACCGCTTCTATGATTTCTATGTGCAGGAGCCGATGCAGAAGATCGTCGGCGACAGGTTGCGGCCGCTCGACAAGACCGATCCATTCGGTGTCGAACAGGCGCGCGGCCAGTTGCGCAATTCCTATGCCATCATCGAACAGGAAATGCAGTCCAGGGAATGGGCTGTAGGCGATGCCTTCACCACGGCCGATTGCGCGGCGTCTCCGGCGCTCTTCTACGCCAACAAGGTCGAGCCGTTCGGCGACAAATATCCCGCCGTGAAGCGCTATCACGACCGCTTGCTGCAACGCGCCGCCTTCATCAGGGTGATCGAGGAGGCGCAGCCCTACTTCAAGTTCTTCCCCTACAACAACGGCTGATCGCGATGCTGCACGATCCCGCCCAACTCGACCTGATGTTCCAGGCGCTCGCCGATCCGGCGCGGCGGCAGATGGTCGACCGGCTGTCACGCGGCCCCGCCTCGGTGAGCCAGCTGGCCGAGCCGTTGGCGATGTCGCTGTCGGCGGTCGTCCAGCACCTCAATCTGCTGGAAGCGAGCGGCCTCGTGCGCACGCAGAAGGTCGGGCGGGTGCGCACTTGCCAGATCGATCCAAGGGCGTTGCGAGCGGCCGAGCACTGGATCAATGAGCGGCGCCTCTCGTGGGAGCGCCGGCTGGATCGGCTCGGCGATTTCCTGGCCGAAAGCTAGAGAGGAAAATGTCATGTCGAAGACCAAATCCGAACTGGTGCGCGGCTATTTCGCCGCCTTTCAGGCCGGAGACCGCGCCGTGATGGGTTCAAGCATGCTCCCGAAGACCGGCCTCCGGTTTTCAGGGTCACGTTCCGGGCAATTCACTCCACCAAGGAAGGTTTCATGACTGAGCGATCCGTTGTCCATTCCACCTTTGTCGTCGAGCGGAGCTATCCGGTGGCACCGGCGAAAGTCTTCTCCGCATTCAGCAGCCCGGATGCCAAGCGGCGCTGGTTCGTCGATCCCCATGACCCGGTGCCCACCCGGCACGAAATGGTCTTCCGCGTCGGCGGCAAGGAGGTCAATGCCGGCTGCCCGAACGACGGGCAAATGCATTTCTTCAACGCGGTCTATCAGGACATCGTGCCGGACGAGCGCATCGTTTACAGCTATGAGCTGCTGTTCGGCGAAACCCGCGTTTCGGTGTCGCTGGCGACGATCGAATTTGTGGCGGAAAGCGGCGGCACGCGGCTTGTGATGACGGAGCAGGGCGCCTTCTTCGACGGCCACGACACCTCAGCCACGCGCGAGCATGGAACGGGCGAACTGCTCGACGCGCTCGGCGCCTTCGTGAGTTCGCAATCCTGACCGGGTTGCTCAAGTGCCGGAGGCAGAAACGATCAGGCTTCCCAAAATTGATCGAGCCAGATGTTGAGTCTCAGGAAGCCGGCATTGCTCACCGTATAGACACGCCGCGTGCCTTCAGCCTTGGCGTTGACCAGCCCGGCGTCGAGCAACACTTTCAGATGCTGTGATACGGCCGGGCGGGAGACTGGCAGTCCGGACGCCAATTCGTTGACGGTCTTCGGACCGCGTCGAAGTTCTTCCAGAAGATGGCGCCGATTGGGGTCGGCGATCGCCATGAAGGCGTCGGAAAACATCATGCCTCATTTGTGAGGCAAAGTTTTTCAAATCTCAACTGTTTGCTTCTGCTTTTCTTCTCGGATCGAGCCGCAATGCTTCGGGGGTCACCGAACGGTCGGCCGGCTGCGTCTTGAAGGCGTCGCGATCCTCGATCGGCACCGGAGCGCGGCGGCTGATGCGCAGCAGCGTGTAACCCGCCAGGGACAGATGCGCCAATGCGGTCGCCAGGAACAGGCCCTCCGGGCGCATCCAGCCCATCAGGGCGGCGGCCAGCAACGGCCCGATCATGGTGCCGAAGCCGTAAAGCAGCAGCAGGCCACCCGATACCTTGACGAAATCCTCGGAGCGGGCGTGGTCGTTGGCATGCGCCACGGCAATCGAATAGAGCGTGTAGGCGAAAGCGCCGTAGGCGGCGGTGAAGACGAGGACGAAGACTGCTGAGCGCGGCTCGAACAGGAAGATGAGAAGCGCAAACAGCGCCGCGCCGAAGGCAGCACCGGCCAGCACGAAACGGCGGTCGGTCTTGTCGGAGAGACGCCCGGCCGGAAGCTGCATGGCGGCACCGGCGACGACCACCAGGCTCATCATCAAGGCGATCTCGGCGGTGGAGATGCCGATGCGGGCACCGTAGACCGCGCCGAGCGTGCCCCAGGCGCCGTTGGCGATGCCGATCAAGAGGCAGGCGATCGCCGACACCGGCGAGTTGGCGTAGAGCCCCTTGACGTCGAGCTTGACGTCCTGCAGCGGCTTCGGGAGGGAAGCGCTCGAAACCGCTGTCGGCAGAAGCGACAAGCAGAACAGGATGCCGGTGATCATGAACAGCGACGCCGATTTCACGTCGCCGCCGGCGACGATCATCTGTCCGCCCATGATCGAGGCATAGGTGACCATCATATAGAGGCCGAAGACGGTGCCACGGTTCTCGTTGGTGGCCTTCTCGTTCAGCCAGCTCTCGATGACCATGAAGGCGCCGGCCATGGTGAAACCGGTGAAGGCACGCAGCAGGATCCAGACATATTCGTCGATGACCAGGCCCGTCAGCAGCGCCACGATGGCGCCGGACGCGGCAAAGGCGCCGAAGGCGCGCACATGCCCGGCACGGCGCACGATGCGCGGCGCAAAGAAGCAGCCGGTGACGAAGCCGCCGGCCCAGGCCGTGCCCATCAGGCCGAGCGAAGCGGTCGAGAACCCTTCCAACTGGCCGCGCAGGGGCAACAGCAGCCCGTGCAGTCCCGATGCCGCCAGAAGGAAGGCGGTGCCGCGGAGCAGGGAAAGGATCGGTCTGTAGGCTGCGAGCATTTTTTGATCCGGCTGAGGGCTGGGAGGGGCGCAGGTTTGAAGACAGTCGCATTCGGGCTTTTCGGCGGCGGACGGTTACCCCAGCGAATTATCCGCGGCGGAACAGCGCCTCGGCCGCCGACTTGGTGTTGTCCTTGGTCTTGAGTTCGGCCTCCAGCCGGGCGATCTCGTCGCGCAGGATGCCGATGCGCTCGGACAGTTCACCGACGGAAAGCAGCGACAGGTCTTGCCCGATCTCGTGCGGGCGTGCCTTCTTCTTGGGTTCGTCGTCGAAGATCGCCATCGTCGCTCCTCCTACGCCAGACCAGATTGGCCATTTGCCTGATTTGGCAATCAGCATACATAGGGCAGGGGCATCGATGCAAACAGCCGGTAAAAGCCGGCTAGGAAAGACGGGAAACTTCATGGCGAGCGGACAGAAAATTCCGGCACGGATGACGGCGATCGCGATTTCGGAGCCGGGCGGTCCCCGGGTGCTGAAGCCGGAAACGCGCGACGTGCCGCTGCCCGGCCCCGGAGAAATCCTGATCAAGGTCCATGCCGCAGGCGTCAACCGGCCCGACGTCCAGCAACGCAAGGGTGCCTATCCGCCACCCCCCGGCGCATCGGACCTGCCCGGCCTCGAAGCATCGGGTGAGGTGGCGGCCCTTGGCGACGAGATATCGCGCTGGCGCATCGGCGACCGGGTCTGCGCACTCACGCCCGGCGGCGCCTACGCCGAATATGTAAGGGTTCACGCAGGCAGCGTTTTGCCGCTGCCGGCGGGCTTCACCCATACCGAAGCGGCGGCGGTGCCGGAGAACTACTTCACCGTCTGGCACAATGTCTTCGAGCGCGGCGGACTGAAGAAGGGTGAGACGCTGCTCGTCCATGGCGGCTCGTCCGGCATCGGCACCACGGCGATCCAACTCGCCTCGGCCTTCGGCGCCTATGTCATCACCACCGCTGGATCGAAGGAGAAATGCGACGCGTGCCTGAAGATTGGCGCCGACCGCGCGATCAATTACCGCGAGCAGGATTTCGTCGCCGCGGTCAAGGAGGCGACCGAAGGCCGAGGCGCCAACGTCATCCTCGACATGGTCGGCGGCGACTATGTCCAGCGCAACTACGAGGCCGCCGCGATCGAGGGCCGCATCGTGCAGATCGCCGTCCAGGCAGGTGCCGTGGCGAGCGCCGACTTTTCCAAGATCATGGTCAAGCGGCTGACCCATACGGGTTCGACGCTGAGGCCCCGCACCGTGGAATTCAAGGCGGCGATCGCGGCCGCGCTGGAGGCGCAGGTGTGGCCGCTGCTCGGCACGCGCAAGGTGGCGCCGGTCATGGACATGATCTACCCGCTCACCGATGCCTGGCGCGCGCATGAGCGGATGGAGGAGGGGGATCATATCGGCAAGATCGTGCTCGACGTGGGCTAGGCCCGTATCACCTCAATCTCGACACCGTCCCCGAGCGCGCCTTGCCTGCAAGATGAACAGAAGGTTAATGCTGCAATGCAGCATTTGCATCATTGCTATGCAAAATCAGCCGTTCAAGTCCTCATCGATGATCACTATTTGAGCATCATCGAAACGAACCCAATTCAGGAGGACTACCATGAACCCGATCCGTGCTTTCCGTAATTGGCGCATGTACAACGAGACCGTTCGCGAATTGAACCGCCTCAACGCACGTCAGCTCAGCGACCTCGGCATCAACCGCGCCGACATCGAAAGGATCGCCCGTCAGGCGATCTGATTGCAAGCGCGACCTCGCCGCAAGGCAGGGGTCGCAATGCAGAGCCGCCGCGCACGCTTGTCGTCGCCGGTTCCGAACCCGCTGGACCCTGTCCAGCGGGTTTTGTCTTTTTGGGTGCCAGTCGGCGTGAGCCACCGTCACCCGTGTCAAGCACCAGGCGGCTTGACCTCTGTTTTCAGCATGGCATCTTGACGGATGGGGACCGGTTGCCGCGTGAGCGCGTGACCGGCAGGGCATCGACGAAGGCTTCCACGCCCATGTTGGATGATCTTATCGACAAGATCTACGAGGCTGCTTTCGTTCCGGACCTATGGCCGGAGGTGCTGAAAGGCATAAATAGCGCCTCCGCCTCGGTGGGCGGCGCCGTGTTCCTGTTTGCCGATGAGCAGCCGGTGCGCGGAAGGACGGTGCCGTTGCTGCAGGACTTGCTGAATGAATTCCTTCTGGGCGATACGCTGCAGTTCTCCGCGGCGGTCTCGCGCATGTGCGCGGTGCAGCCGGCGAGTTTCGTCGATGTCGAGAGTTTCCTGACAGCCGAGGAAATCGAGAACGATCCCATCCGGGTCCGCCTGCGCGCTCTAGGGATTGGCGCGCATACCTGTACCGCCATCCCGATGCCGAGCGGCGAAATGGCCATCTTCGTCTTCCAGCGAAGGCTTGGCGAGGGCCGCTACGACGCCGGGAGCTTCGACATTCTCGACGGTCTGCGGCCGGCCATGGCGCGCGCCAGCCTGATCGCCGCACGGCTTGGCCTGGAGCGGGCCAAGGGAACCGTTGCCGCCATGACGGCCATGGGGCTGCCGGCGGCCATTCTCTCATCGAGGGGGCATGTGCTCGCCGCCAATCAGCTGTTCGAGAGCATGGGCTCGATCTTCCTGCCAGTTGCCTTTGGCGGCATGGCAATCGTCGATGCGGATGCCAATCGCCTGTTTCAGCAGGCCGTCGTCGCCGCACGCGGGGACGCCGAACCCTCGGTCCGGTCCATCCCGGTTCCGGCCGCCGCCGACAGGTCGCCACTGATCCTTCATGTCCTGCCGCTGCGTCGCTCCGCCCACGAGATATTCTCGGGCGCCGACATCCTGGTCGCGGCGACGGCGGTGAACGCCAGTTCCATGGTGCCATCGCCTACGCTGCTTGCCGGACTGTTCGACCTGACGCCAGCCGAGGCGCGCCTGGCCTCGGCACTTTCGCAAGGGCGAACCCTGACGGAGGCGGCGGCAAGCGCCAACATCACCGTGAAGACCGGGCGAACCTATCTCGAACGGATATTTGCCAAGACCGGAACGCGCCAACAGAGCCAGCTTGTCGCGCTGCTCAAGGGCACGGAGCCGTTCCGGTAACCGCCGGTTCGCGGTTTTCGGCGGGCTTTTCCAAAAACATTGCGAAGCGGCCAGGGAACGGTTATACAGGCCCCGAATTTCCCATTTTGGTGGCTCTAAACCACCGCCCGCGCGGGAACGCGGGCGAACGAGAAGGATTTTTGCAATGGCCAATACGCTGCTGATGCCCAAGGCGACCGCCGTCTGGCTGGTCGACAACACCGCGCTTTCCTTCGAGCAGATCGCGCAGTTCTGCGGGCTGCATCCGCTCGAGGTCAAGGCGATCGCCGACGGCGAATCGGCGCAAGGCATCAAGGGCATGGATCCGATCATGACCGGCCAGCTGACCCGCGACGAGATCGCGCGCGCCGAGAAAGACCCGAACCAGCGCCTGAAGCTTTCCGACCCCAAGGTGCGGGTGCCGGAATCCAAGCGCAAGGGTCCGCGCTACACGCCGCTGTCGAAGCGCCAGGATCGGCCGAATGCCATTCTGTGGCTGGTGCGCAACCATCCCGAACTCAAGGACGCGCAGATTTCGCGCCTTGTCGGCACCACCAAGTCGACGATCGAGCAGATCCGCGAACGTAAGCACTGGAACTCGGCCAATCTGCAGCCGATGGACCCGGTGACGCTGGGTCTCGCTTCGCAGATCGACCTCGACATGGAGGTCAACCGCGCCTCGCGTGGCCGCGAACAGGCGCAGCCGGTCGGCGACACGCTGCTGCCGGCGGCATTGACCGAGCGGTTGGTGCCGGCGCCGGAGAAGCCGAAGGACGAGGACGCCGAGCTCGACGCCAACGCCGTCTTCGCCAAGCTGTCAGCGCTGAAGTCGAAGGACACCGATACGGACGACGAAGAATAGGCTTTTCGCCAATTCGACAAAAAAGCCCGCTTCGAGCGGGCTTTTTTGTGCGGTCGGGCAATCTCAGCTTCGCGCCGCGCGGTCGGGCGCCATGCCGTAGTCCTCGCTGCGCTCCACCGCCCGGTAGAAATCGGCGAGCTGCTTGCCGCGTTCCGGCTTGAAGATGCGGCCGGCGATGACCACCGAGGCGATGCGGTCGATGCGGAAAGCGCGAAAATCATCACGCATCTCGCACCAGGCGACCAGCGTCCAAACCTTGCCCCAGAACCATAGGCCGAGCGGCCTGATATCGCGCGCGGTACCGCGACCGGCTTCGTCCGAGTAGTCGATGGTCAGCACCTGGCGTTTTTCGACCGCGCGCTCGATCAGGTCGATCGCCTCGCGGGCGGCGTCGCTGACCACCCACATCGGCGTGTGGATCTCGGTGCGGGCGATGCGATCCTTTTCGGCATCGGGCAGTACGGCACCGATCTTGACCAGCGCCTCGTCGGCGGCGCGCGCCATGGCAGCGCCGCCAAAGGCGCGCACCATGCGGGCGCCGGCAACCAGCGCCACGATCTCGTCACGCGTGAACATCAGCGGCGGAAGGTCGAAACCCTCCCTCATCATGTAGCCAACGCCAGCCTCGCCGTCGATCGGCACCCCAGTCGACTGCAGGTCGGCTATGTCGCGATAGATGGTTCGCTCGGAAACCTCGAGCCATGTGCCGAGCTTCTGTGCGGTGACCAGGCGGCCGCCACGCAGATGCTGCACGATCTGAAAGAGCCTGTCGGCGCGGCGCATCGTTTGCTTCCCCAGTGTCTTTCCCATGCATGCCGTGGCTCCCGGACCGGGTCCACTTCCACATGACATGCATTACGGTTTCAGCCCTTCGCGCTTACGCTGCGCGGCAACGAATTCCGCGCCGAAGGACAGTTTCCTCGTTGTCGGCGTCCTCGAATCAAGCACGCGCCAGAAGGGAGCGATGTCGCGGAGCGTCATGCCGCGCTCGAAATCCTCCTTGGCTGCCTCGGCGACCGTGCGCAGATGATAGCCTATGGTGACCGGGCATGTCACTTCGGCGCCGTGCTCAATGGCGAGCGCGGTGCGCAACGCGCGAACGTCCATCTCGACACCTTCAGGAATCGAGCGGATGAAATCATGGACCTGGCGCGCGGTTGGCACCAGCATGGGCTGGCCCTCGACGACGTCTCCCATCGTGCGCGGCGTTGGTTTCACGCCGTTGATGCCAGGCGTGTTCAGCCTGTCGTTCCAGCTTTTCATCGATCGTCCTCTCGGCCGGCCATGCGCATCAGTCACCATCGCACGCGCCTCCTGACAGCATACTGTCAGGAGGCTTCAGCATACTCCTTGGCGAACAGCGTCCGCATCTGCGCGAGATCGCTGCCTTTTTCGGGATAGAGCGTCCGCAGAAAGGCAAGGGCGAAGGTGCCGGGCGCCGAGCCCGGCGCGGAGACGATCCTGCCGTCGGCCACGGCGTGCGGCACGTCCTGATAATTGCCGTCGCCGGCATAGCCGGCTTCGTGGCGGTTGATCCAGTCACGGCCATTGCTGGTATGCCTGGCCTTCTCGAACATGCCGGCTCGGGCCAGCGCCAGCGTCCCGGCGCAAATGCCGCCAACGACACCGCCGCGCGCCGCGACGGCCGTCAGCAGTTCGGAAGCATCCGGCGGCGCCTTGCCCGCCCACTGGTCGGAACCGATGACGGCCACGGCATCGAGATCGATATTGTCATCGGCGTCCGCCGAACGGTCCGGTGTCAGGCGAAAACCGCTGATTCCGGTCACCGGCTTGCCTCCCGGCGTCAGCGACACGGCGCGAGCGCCGAACCACTCGACCGCCGAGGCCGCCAGCAACCCATATTCCCAGTCGGCAAAGCCCTCGATGAAAAGGAAGCCGATTGTCTTGTTCTCGGGCATGAGCTCGCTCCATCCCTCGCGCCGGACCTGATATCTGGGTGCTGACGTGTCAGCCTCCAACCGCTGGCTTGAAAATTCTGCTCAATTGCCGTGATGGCGACGCTCGGCATACATGTCGGGCCAGCCGATATCCTTGCGAATGTCGGCGGGCAGCGCGTTCATGAACCGCTGCGTGCGGATCTCGTTGCGCATCGTGCGGATCTTGCCGACATAGTGCTGCATGCCACGCAGAATGGTAAAACCGTTCATGACCAATCTCCTCTCTCTAACTGGAGGCAGTATCGCATACCCCTCCTGACAGCAGTCTGTCAGGAGGATGGCAGGTCGTATCGCGACAGTTCCGTTCTCGTCATGGCAGGTCCTGCGGGTGCGGGTCGTTCACCAAGATCAGCCAATCTGGCCGTATTGTTCATCGCCTGGCGACAAACTGTCGGGACAGGCGGCCTTAAGCGGGACGACCGGAGTTCTGATATGAAAGGAGAAAATTCTTCCCCAAAAACAGGGAGACGACCATGAGCATGCAACTGACAGGAATTCACCATCTGACCGCCATCACCGCCAATGCGCCCGGCAATCTGCACTTTTACACAAAGGTGCTGGGCCTGCGGCTCGTCAAGAAAACGGTGAACCAGGACGATACCTCGGCTTACCATCTCTTTTATGCCGACGGCGAGGCAACACCGGGTACGGACCTGACCTTCTTCGACTGGCCGGTCGGCCGCGAACGGCGTGGCACGCACAGCATCGCGCGGACCAGCCTCAGGGTCGGCAGCCAGGAGAGCCTTGCCTGGTGGAAGCAGCACCTTGCCAGCGAAGGTATCGTGACAGGAGAGATCGCTGATATCGGTGGCTACAAGTCGCTGGATTTCGAAGACCCCGAAGGCCAGCGCCTGCGGCTCGTCAGCGATGACGGAAAGGGCGGCAGCCATCCCTGGGCGCAAAGCACGGTGCCGGCCGGACATCAGATCCGCGGGCTCGGGCCAATCGTCATCAGTGTTCCCGATATCACCAACACCGAGGCGGTGCTGACCAGGGTGATGAACATGCGCAAGGTACGCGACTATGCCTCGCCGGACGGCGAGGGCCAGGTCCGCGTCTTCGAAATGGGCGCGGGCGGGCCGGCGGCGGAGCTTCATGTCGCCGTGCAGCCCGGGCTGGCGCCCGCAAGGCAAGGCGCCGGTGCGGTTCACCACGTCGCCTTCAGGGCGCCCGACCAGGAGACGCTCCATCAATGGACGGCGCGTCTTGCCGAATTCCGTCTGCCGTCGAGCGGCGAGGTCGAGCGTTACTACTTCCGCTCGCTCTATTTCCGTGAGTCGAACGGCATCCTGTTCGAGATCGCCACCGACGGGCCGGGGTTCACCGCCGACGAGCCGCTGGAAACGCTCGGCGAAAGCCTTGCCCTGCCGCCGTTCCTGGAGGCAAAACGCGCTTCGATCGAGGCTGGCCTCAAGCCGCTGAAGTAGATCGTTGCGCGGTTAGGTGCGGGCGCCGCGTTCCGGTTCTGGATCGCGGCGTCTTTCTTTCCCGGAGACCGAGCGAAACCGCTTTGACAGGTGACGGCGTTGCTGGTCAAAGGCGGCATGACGAAACTCCTCGCCCTTGTCATCGTCGGGTTCATGGTGATCCAGCTCATCAAGCCGCTCGGTTGGCCCGGGCTCAGGCGACGCGGCGATTTCTGGAAATTGGCGCTTCTTGCCATGGCGGCGATTTCGCTGGCGGCCGTGCTCGGGCATTTGACCTAAGCTGTCGCGCCGCCTGGCCATAGATATTCAGTCGCCAAGCACAGGGCCGACGAGATGTTCCGCCCAGGCCCGGTAGCCGGCCTCCGAGGCATGGAACCCGTCGGAGGCAAAACCGGCTTCAGGGTTGGTGATCGGCAGGCGCGGCGCTGGCACCGCGCCGCGTTCCAGGCAGAGGCGTTCGCCCATCCGGTTCATCGCGGTGGCGCGGACCTCGAGGATCTTGCCGAGCAGCGACGGCATGGCCGGCGCGCGCGTGAACTCCAGCACCGGCGACCATACCACGCGCGCCTCCGGCCATTTGGCGCGCAGCGCGTAGAGCAGGCCGCCGAACTCCTTCTTGAAGCGCGGCACGGAATGAAAATTCTTGGTGTCGTTGGTGCCGATGGCGAGCATGATATGCGTCCACGGATCGGCCGACAAATTGGGCAGGACATGGTCGCGGATCTGGCCAGATGTCGCCGAATTGAAGCCGGCGGCACGCCAGCGCACAGCGCTGCCCGTGCGCTGCGCAATCAGCACGGCGAGCTGCGCGGCAAGGCCGTTTTCGGAATTGCCGATGCCGACCGACGCGGCGGAGGAATCGCCCAGGACCAGCAGCGACATCACCGGGGCCTGGCCCGAGATCTCGTGCATGACCGGGCCTTGCGCCGGCAGCATGCGCGAGGTGCGGCGGCGCACGCCCAACCCCTGCCAGACATAGACCGGGAAGGCGAGCCAGGTGAGGATGGTCGGGAAACGCATGGCAATACCGTGAAATGACGAGGCAGCCTTAGCGCATGTTTTGATCGGCGTGAACGGATCCCGCCTCATCGACCCATGCCCTTTGTTTTGGCGCAATTCCGGACGGGAAACCGTTTCACGCTTTTTCTGAAATTGCCCTAGGGGCAAGCGTCGTCCTGCCGCGACCTGTTTCCATAGTCGTCGTGCAACCGCACCCAGTCCATCGAAGTGCCATAGGGGCCGGTCTCGCCACGGCCTTTCGGCGCCATGTCGAGATATTGATAGGCGCCGATGAACTGCTCGCTGCCACGGGCGCGCGACATGAAGGTCAGGAAGATGTCACCGGCTTCCTCCCTGTAGAAGACAGTGGTGCCAGGCAGGTCCTTCGACGTCGATACCGGTGTCTCGAAATTATAGACGGCTTCGCCGGAGGCGATCTGCCTGTCGGTGAAGGAGACCTGCATGTCGAAGTTGAAATCCGAGGCATAGGAGGACACCCAGTCGAATTTCCATCCCATGCGCTGCTTGTAAGGCAGCAGCTCGGCGAGCGGCGCGCGCGCGATCACGACAAGCGACACGTCATGATGCCTGAGATGCTGGTTGGCGCCGTCGATGTGATCGGCGACGAAGGCACAGCTCTCGCAGTGATGCGTCGAGCCCGGCGCGAACACGAAGTGGTAGACGATCAGCTGGCTGCGGCCGGCGAAGAGATCGGCCAGTTTCTTTGGTCCGTGTTCCGTCTCGAAGACATAATCCTTCCGCACCTTCAGCCAGGGTAGCTGCCGCCGCTCGGCCGCAACGCGTTCGCGTAACCGCGTCAGTTCCTTCTCGCGGTTTAGATGTGCCTTGTGGGCCTCGAACCAGTCTTCGCGCGAAACGACCTTGTTGCGATGCATGAACTTCTCCCTGTCTGCACCCCAAGGACGTACGGGATGGGCGCGAGCCGACATCGCCGCTGCCAGGAATGCCCAGAGGAAATAAGAATGCGAATGCCTGGCCCCAAGGCCGGCGCGCCAAAACAAAAAACCCGGGCACGTCGGCCCGGGTTTGAAGGGAAGGGATAGCAGGGGGTCTTCAGGCAGCCTGTTCCAGGCTCGCCTTCCATTTGCCGAGTGCGGCCAGATGGTTCATATGGGCGCGGTGGGTGAAGGCGGCCTGGCCGGCGGCGATGTTGGACGCCTTGCCGCTCCAGGCCTTCTGCGGCGCCGCCTGCAGCGCGCGGCCGTAGGAGAAGGTCAGCTTCCACGGGTGCGGACCGATGGCGTTGATGGCGTTGAGGTTGGCGGTCGCCTCCTCGTCCTCCTGGCCGCCGGAGAGGAAGGCGATGCCCGGTACCGCCGCCGGCACCGTCTCGCGGAACAGCTTTATGGTCTTTTCGGCGACTTGCTCGGGACTGTCCACGATGCCCGACTTCTTGCCCGACAGGACCATGTTCGGCTTCAGGATCGTGCCTTCAAGCACGACGCGGGCCGCGTAGAGCTCGTCGTAGAGCCTTGTCAGCGTCGCCTTGGAAACCTCGTAGCAGGTGCCGATGTCGTGGGCGCCGTCCATCAGCACTTCAGGCTCGACGATCGGCACGATGCCGGCTTCCTGGCAAAGGGCGGCATAGCGGGCGAGCGCATGGGTGTTCGCGCCGATCGAGGTGGCCGAGGGGACGCCCCTGGCGGTGTCGATGTCGATCACCGCGCGCCATTTGGCGAAGCGGGCGCCGAGCTTGTAATAGTCGGCAAGCCGTTCGCGCAGGCCGTCGAGGCCTTCGGTGACGGTGTCGCCGGGAAAGCCGGCCAGCGGCTTGGCGCCAGCATCCACCTTGATGCCGGGAATGGCGCCTGATGCCTTGATGATGTCGACCAGAGGCGTGCCGTCGGCGGCCTTCTGGCGGATGGTCTCGTCATAGAGGATGACGCCGGAAATGTACCTGGTCATCGCGTCCTTGGTGCGGAACATCATCTCGCGGTAGTCGCGGCGGCTGTCGGCGGTCGATTCGACGCCGATGACGTCGAAGCGCTTCTTGATGGTGCCGGAGCTTTCATCGGCGGCCAAGAGGCCCTTGCCGTTGGCCACGATCGCGGCGGCAATGTCTTCGAGACGTTCGCTCATCATGCTTCTCCTGAACCGGTTGATCTGCGCCTAGCAGAACACTACCGCCAAAGGAATGACGCCGGAAAGCTCGAATCGATTGAAAGTCGCCGGCGCCGTCGCCGGCTCCCTTCGAGTTGATCGAATTGCCCGGGAGCGGCCGAACGCTTCAGCGCTTCAGCACGTCGACGCCGGGCAACGGCTTGCCTTCCATCCACTCCAGGAAGGCACCGCCGGCGGTCGAGACATAGGTGAAATCGTCGGCGACACCGGCATGGTTGAGGGCAGCCACCGTATCGCCGCCGCCGGCGACGGAGACCAGCTTGCCGGCCTTGGTGCGCGCCGCCGCGTGCTTTGCCGCCGCAACCGTGGCGTGATCGAACGGCTCGATCTCGAAGGCGCCGAGCGGACCGTTCCAGACCAGCGTCGCCGCGCGGTCGATCCATTCGCCGATTGTCGTCACGGTCTTGGCGCCGACATCGAGGATCATGCCGTCGGCCGGCACGTCGGAGATGGCGACGGTCTCGCAGGCGGCGCCCGCCTTGAACTGCTTGGCGACGACGCCGTCGACCGGCAGGATGATGGCGCAGCCGGCTTCGGCGGCCTCGATCATGATCTGCTTGGCGGTCGGGGCCAGGTCATGCTCGCAAAGCGACTTGCCGACATCGGTGCCGCGCGCGGCGAGGAAGGTGTTGGCCATGCCGCCACCGATAACCAGCGCGTCGACTTTCTTCACCAGGTTCATTAACAGGTCGATCTTGGTCGAGACCTTGGCGCCACCGACGATGGCGACGACCGGACGCACCGGATTGCCCAGGCCCTTCTCCAACGCCTCGAGTTCGGCCTGCATGGTGCGGCCGGCATAGGATGGCAGCAGGCGCGCCAGCCCTTCCGTCGAGGCGTGCGCCCGGTGGGCCGCCGAAAAGGCGTCGTTGACGAAGATGTCGCCATTGGCGGCGAGCTGTTCGGCAAAGGCGGGATCGTTCTTCTCCTCGGCCTTGTAGAAGCGGGTGTTTTCGAGCAGCAGCACGTCGCCCTTGTCCATGGCGGCGACGGCGCTGCCTGCCGTGTCGCCGACGCAATCGCCGGCGAAGCCGACGGGACGGCCAAGCACTTCAGCCGTGGCTTTTGCGATCGGCTCCAGCGAGAATTCGGCCGAGGGGCCATCCTTGGGCCGGCCGAAATGGGCGAGCAGGATGACCTTGGCGCCCTTGCCGGACAATTCGGCGATGGTCGGCGCGATGCGCTCGATGCGGGTGGCGTCGGTGACCTTGCCGTCGGCGACGGGAACGTTGAGGTCGACGCGCACCAGCACGCGCTTGCCGCTGATGTTGCCGATGTCGTCCAGTGTCTTGAAGGCAGCCATGCCGGTCCCTTTCGTCTGAAAATCGCCGGGACCATACCCCGCATCGGCGGCGATGCAAGGCTTAGACCGAGGTCGGATGCGAAATTTTGAGACCGGCGCGGACATAGTCCGTGAATACCACCCCGGCGTATGTGGGGGTGGTGCAAACAGTCGCCCGAGTCAGCGTTCGACCGATGCCTTCTCGACCGGCGGCTCAGGGGTGTCATCCGCTTGTGCCGCCACCTGCGCCTCGGCCGGCTTGCGCCAGTTGCGGACAAAGGCGCTCAGACGGTCGCCCATCTCGCCGGCGCTGAGGAAGACCGGCACCCGCGCCACCGGCGCGGTCGGCTCGAAGGACAGGCCGAGGCCCGTTATTCTGCCCTTGTCGTCGACATCCCTGACGATCAGCTCGATCGGACCGAGCAGCACCCGGTCGGCATATTCGGCATGGCCGCCGAGCCGCGCCGTGACCAGCGCGCCGACGGTCTGTTTCTGCTCGGCCTCGGTGAGACCGGGCGCATAGGCGGCTTCCAGTTCGGCTGCGGAACGCGCCGGATCGACGGCGAAGGCACCGAAGAAATCGGCATCCTCCGGGTCGACCACGGCGCGGCTGGCAAACAGCTTGTCGAGCAGGCGCGGATAGCGGTCGGGCACGAAGATGTAGACCTGATCGCCGGCGGCGAGCCGGCCCATGTCCTGGAAACGCATCGAACGGCCGTCACGCAGCACCAGCGAGGGCCGGGCCCAGCGCGGGATGCGCTCGCCGCGCGCCACCGGACTGCCCGGCGCCACACGATAGGCGAGAAGTTCGTGATGCGCGGAGCCGGGCAGTTCCAGTTCGACCTTGTCCAGCGGTCCGAGCCGCGCCGGTACGATCAGGCCGAGGCGCCGCGCCAGCGGGCCGACCGTCCAGCCCTGGATGACCAGCGACACCAGAACGATGATGAAGGCGGCGTTGAAGATGGTGCGGCCGTTCTCCAGCCCGCCGAGCAGCGGTGTGATGGCGAGCAGGATCGAGACGGCGCCGCGCAGGCCGACCCAGGAGACGAAGGCGACTTCGGGACGCGGCAGGCGGAACGGGATCAGGCAGAGCCACACGGCGACAGGTCTGGCAATGAACATCAGGAACAGGCCAAGCGCTATCGCAGGCACCATGATCGCCGGAAATTGCGAGGGCGTGGCGAACAGGCCGAGGATGAGGAACATGATGATCTGCGCCAGCCACGACATGCCGTCCTGGAAGCGCTTCAGGATGGTGACGGCGCGGATGTCGGAATTGCCTGCGATGAGCCCGGCGATATAGACCGCCAGGAAGCCCGAGCCGCCAATTGCGCCGGCGGCCGCGAAGACCATCAGCGACAGGGTCAGCACGAAGATCGGCAGCAGGCCATGGTCGAGGTTGAGCCGATCGACCAGGCGTACGATGGCGAGGCCGCCAAGCACGCCGACGATGGCGCCGAGGCCCATGTTGACGAGGAAGCCGAGGATCAGATTGGTAACCAGGACATTGGCTTCGGGATTGGCGTGGGCGGCGATGATCTCGACCAGCGTGATGGTCAGGAAGATGGCGATCGGATCGTTGGTGCCCGATTCCACCTCGAGCGTGGAGCGCACGCGCTCGCGCAGATTGATCTCGCCGGCGCGCAGCAGGAAGAACACCGCCGCCGCGTCGGTCGAGGCGACGGCGGCACCGAGCAGGAAGGATTCCAGCCAGCTGAGGTCGAGCAGATAATAGGCGGCGGCGCCGAACAGGCCGGTGGTGAGAAGCACGCCGAAGGTCGCCAGCGACAGGGCTGGTCCTGCCGCCTGCCGCAAGGCGTTGAGCGGCGTGCCGAAACCGGAATCAAACAGAATGACGGCGAGCGCCAGTGAGCCGGCAAAATAGGCGATACGGGCGTTGTCGAACTGGATGCCGAGGCCGTCGGTTCCGGTGGCGAGCCCGATGCACAGAAACAGGAGCAGGAGCGGGGCGCCGAAGCGGAAGGCGATCAGGCTCGAAAACGCGGCGGCGACAACAAGCGCCGTGCCGACCAGCGTAACGAGATAGATCGCATGCTCCATCCGTGATTTGCCCCTCGAATTCCTCTGCCTGCTGGCTTTACGGGAGAGTGGGGCGAAGGCGTGACCAGTGCAAGGCGGGAGGGTGGTTTTTTGCCCGGCGTCGCCGATTTTCGCGTTGCTGCTCCGGCAAACGAAAACGCCCGGACGAAGCCGGGCGTTTCGATTGTCGGGAAGGCGGATCCTAGGTCAGGCGATGATCCTGCCGAAAGCCACGGCGGTGTCGCCCATGCGGTTGGAGAAACCCCATTCATTGTCGTACCACGACAGCACCGAAACGAAGTTGCCGTCCATCACCTTGGTCTGGTCGAGCGCCATGATCGAGGAGCGCGGATCGTGGTTGAAGTCGATCGACACGTTCGGGTGATGGGTAACGCCGAGGATGCCCTTCAGCTTGCCGTTGGAGGCGGCGATGACCGCTTCGTTGATTTCCTGGACCGTGGTCGCGCGCTTGGCGATGAACTTGAAGTCGACGACCGAGACATTCGGCGTCGGCACGCGGATCGAGATCCCGTCGAGCTTGCCCTTGAGATCGGGCAGCACGAGGCCGATCGCCTTGGCGGCACCGGTCGAGGTCGGGATCTGCGACAGGGCGGCGGCGCGGGCGCGGTAGAGATCCTTGTGCATGGTGTCCAGCGTCGGCTGGTCGCCCGTGTAGGAATGGATCGTCGTCATCATGCCCTTTTCGATGCCGACCGTCTCGTGCAGGACGGCCGCAAGCGGCGCCAGGCAGTTGGTGGTGCAGGACGCGTTCGAGATGACGATGTGGTCCTTGGTCAGCTTGTCGTGGTTGATGCCGTAGACGACGGTGAGGTCGGCGCCGTCGGCGGGAGCCGAGACCAGCACGCGCTTGGCGCCGGCGGTCAGGTGCGCGGCGGCCTTGTCGCGGGCGGTGAAGATGCCGGTGCATTCGAGCGCGATGTCGACGCCGAGTTCCTTCCACGGCAACTGTGTCGGGTCCTTGATCGCCGTGACCTTGAACTTCTCCTTGCCGACGGTGATCTGGTCGCCGTCGACCGACACTTCATGGGGGAAGCGGCCGTGCACGCTGTCAAAGCGCAGCAGGTGGGCATTGGTCTCGACCGGGCCGAGATCATTGACGGCGACGACCTCGATGTCCTTGCGGCCGGACTCATGGATGGCGCGCAGGATGTTGCGGCCGATGCGGCCAAATCCGTTGATGGCAACTCTGACGGTCATTGTTCTCTCCCTGGGAGCAGACGATTGGTCCGCAGCTTCATAGCGGCGGACGGGTGAAGAATCCAGCCGCAGCGAGCTGGATTTAAATCGATTAGGTTAGGCCAGTTCGGCGAAACCGCTTTTCACGCGATCCCGCCGGGGATTTTGTGTCGTGCATGTCGTTATCCCAAAGCCGCGATACGGGCGACATGCCCGGGCCTCACTTGCCGTGAAGGCGGGCTTCAGCCGCCTTGGCAGCCGCATCGGCGGTGATGCCGAAATGTGGATAGAGCTGCTCGATGGTGCCGGAGGCGCCGAAGCCGGTCATGCCGACGAAGATGCCATCCGAGCCGATGAGATGATCCCAGCCCTGGCGGATGCCGGCCTCGATCGCCATCTTGATCGGCGCGTCGCCGATGGTCTTCTTGCGATAGGCGTCGCTCTGCTTGTCGAACAGTTCGAAGCAGGGCACCGAGACGACACGGGTCGGGTGGCCATGCTTTTCCAGCAGGTCGCGCGCGCCGAGCGCGATCTCGACCTCGGAGCCGGTGGCGAAGATCGTCACCGCGGCTTCACCGCTGGCGGCGGCGAGTTCATAGGCGCCCTGGCTGCTCAGGTTCTTTTCGGTGAACTCGGTGCGCACTGTCGGCAGGTTCTGCCGGGTCAGCGCCAGGGTCGACGGCGTCTTTTCGGATTCGAGCGCGATCTGCCAGCATTCGGCGGTTTCCACGGCGTCGGCCGGACGGAACACATTGTGGTTCGGGATGGCGCGCAGGGCCGCCAGGTGCTCGACCGGCTGGTGGGTCGGGCCGTCTTCGCCCAGACCAATGGAATCATGGGTCATGACGAAGATCGAGCGAATGCCCATAAGCGAGGCAAGCCGCATCGAGGGGCGGGCATAGTCGGAGAAGCACATGAAGGTGCCGCCATAGGCGATGAGACCGCCATGCAGCGTCAAGCCGTTGATCGCGGCAGCCATGCCATGCTCGCGGATGCCGTAGTGGACATAGCGCTGGCCGTAGTCGTCCGGCGTGATGTTCTTGGTCTGGCTGGTCTTGGTGTTGTTGGAGCCGGTCAGATCCGCCGAGCCGCCGATGGTCTCCGGCACCGCGCCATTGATCACTTCGAGCGCCATTTCCGACGATTTGCGGGTGGCGACCTTCGGCTTGTCGGCCGAGAGCTTCTTCTTGTAGTCGGCGATGACGGCGTCGAAATTGCCCGGCAGCTTGCCGGCGAGGCGGCGCTCGAATTCGGCCTTCAGCTTCGGATCGGCCTTGGCCAGGCGGCCTTCCCAGTCGGTGCGCGGCTTGGCGCCGGCCTTGCCGGCGGTGCGCCAGGCGTCGAGGATGTCAGCCGGAATCTCGAAGGGCGGCGAGTCCCAGTTGAAGAACTTGCGCGCGCCCGCGATCTCGTCGGCGCCGAGCGGTGAACCGTGCGCCTTGTTGGTGCCGGCCTTGGTCGGGGCGCCGAAGCCGATGGTCGTCTTGCAGGCGATCATCGTCGGCTTGTCGGAATGGCGGGCAGCTTCGATGGCATAGGCGATCGCTTCCGGATCGGTGCCGTCGATATGGCTGGCGTTCCAGCCGGAGGCCTGGAAGCGGGCGACCTGGTCGGTGTTGTCGGCGAGCGATACCGGGCCATCGATCGAGATGTTGTTGTTGTCCCAGAAGACGATCAGCTTGTTGAGCTTGAGGTGACCGGCAAGCGCGATGGCTTCCTGGGACACACCTTCCATCAGGCAGCCGTCGCCGGCCAGCACATAGGTGTAGTGGTCGACGAGGTCATTGCCGAAGGCGGCGTTCATGATGCGCTCGCCGAGCGCGAAGCCGACCGAATTGGCGAGGCCCTGGCCGAGCGGGCCGGTCGTGGTCTCGATGCCGGTGGCATGGCCGTATTCGGGATGGCCCGCCGTTTTCGAACCCAACTGGCGGAAGTGCTTGATCTGGTCGATGGTCATGTCTTCGTAGCCTGTCAGATGCAGCAACGAGTAGAGCAGCATCGAGCCATGGCCGGCCGACAGGATGAAGCGGTCACGGTCGGCCCAGTGCGGGGCCTTGGGGTCGTATTTCAGGAAGCGGGTGAACAGCACCGTGGCGATGTCGGCGCAGCCCATGGGCAGGCCGGGATGGCCGGAATTCGCCTTCTCGACGGCGTCCATGGAGAGAAAACGGATCGCATTGGCCATCCGGTCATGTTGTTCACGCGACGTCATGGTTCCTCCGAGGTGGGGGTTTGAGGGCTTGGGAGAGCCCTTGAAAAGGGTGCGCGACACATAGCAGGCGCGGGCTTTTAGTCAACAAATCGGGTGCAGATTTGCCGGTCTTGTGATGCCGTCGGCGGGCCTACATTAGCGTTAGCGGGGGACAGTCGCGAGAGCTTTGTTGACGTTGCCTTCACCCGGTGCCTAATGTTTCTGACATAACGCGTTCTGAACGCGAACGATTCGGTGATGGGCAGGGCACAGGACGAGGCCATGACCGGGGAAACCACGCTCAAGGAAGTAATCGCCAGGCTGAGCAAGGCCATCGAGGGGCTGGAAAATGCCGTCGCGGCCAAGCTCGAGCATGAACGAGACTATTCGGAAGCCGAGGCCGAAGTGCAGCGGATGAATGCCGATCGCTCCCGGCTGGCGCAGGAGCTCGACAATTCCGAAGCGCGCGCCGAACGGCTGGAAGACGCCAACAAGGAAGTCTCGCGACGGCTGGTGACCGCGATGGAAACCATCCGCGCCGTGTTGGACAGATAGGAGCTGGCCCGATGGCACAGGTCACGGTTTCAATCGACGGCAAGCAGTACCGCATGGCCTGCGACGAGGGCCAGGAAGAGCATCTGATCGATCTCGCCGAACGCTTCGACCGCTATGTCTCGCATCTGAAGGATTCCTTTGGCGAGATCGGCGACCAGCGGCTGACCGTCATGGCCGGCATCATGGTGATGGACGAGCTTTCCGAACTGCAGAAGCGCGTCAAGGGCATGGAGAGCGAAGTGCTGACCTTGCGCAAGACGCGCGACGAGGCGCTGACCAAGGCCGACAAGAGTGACAGCGTGCTGACCAGCGCGCTTGGCGCCCTGGCGCAGCGGATGGAAGATCTGGCGACGTCGCTGGCGATCACCAAGGCCTGAGGCGCGCCTCGCCGATCCCTGGCGTTTGTCTCATGCCCGATGTCGCGCCTTATTTTTCGCGCCCGATCCGCGGACACGGAAAAATTTTTGCCCGCCGGCTGAATAGCCGTCATCTCCAGCGTTTAATCAGTCACGCTGCGGTGCTACGATCGGGCGCCGGCACCGGCCGGCGAAAAGAATACCGGCTACATTTCACAAGGGGTAGGGATAGGTCATGAGTCTTCGTATCAACGACATTGCGCCGGACTTCACCGCAGAAACCACGCAGGGAGCCATCAAATTCCATGACTGGATCGGCGACGGCTGGGCGATCCTGTTCAGCCATCCGAAGAATTTCACGCCGGTCTGCACGACAGAGCTTGGTACGATGGCGGGTCTCGAGGGCGAGTTCAAGAAGCGCAACGTCAAGATCATCGGCATCTCGGTCGACCCGGTCGAAAGCCACGGCAAATGGCAGGACGACATCAAGACGGCCACCGGCCATTCGGTGCATTATCCGCTGATCGGCGACAAGGACCTCAAGGTCGCCAAGCTCTATGACATGCTGCCAGGCGGCGCCGGCGAGACCTCGGAAGGCCGCACGCCCGCCGACAACGCCACCGTGCGCTCGGTCTACGTCATTGGACCGGACAAGAAGATCAAGCTGGTGCTGACCTATCCGATGACGACAGGGCGCAACTTCGACGAGATCCTGCGCGCGGTCGATTCCATGCAGCTCACCGCCAAGCACCAGGTGGCGACACCGGCGAACTGGAAGCAGGGCGAGGACGTCATCATCACCGCCGCCGTTTCCAACGAGGATGCGATCAAGCGCTTCGGCGCCTACGAGACCATCCTGCCTTATCTCAGGAAGACCAAACAGCCTTCCGCCTGAAGCCAACGCGTCGCAACCGTTTTTTGGTTTTTCCGCTTCTGCGAGCCAAGTCATGCTTGACTGGCCCGCGGGAGCGGACAACCATGCCCGCAATGGGTTCCGGTGGAGAAAATCGTTCCTGCCGGCCGTGGGGTGAGGGAGCCGGACGTGGATGTAGCTTTGGCCAGGCCTTTGGTCAGCGGCTTCTATGACAAGCCGACCGGGGCCATTCAGTATGTCGTCACGGACCCGGCGACGAAGCGATGTGCCATCATCGATCCGATCCTGGATTTCGACGAGAGATCCGGCGCAACCGGTACGAGGAGCGCGGATGCCCTGCTCGGTTTCGTCGGGGAGAACGGGCTGGAGCTCGAATGGATCCTCGACACCCACCCGCACGCCGACCATATCTCGGCGGCGCATTACCTCAAACAGAAGACCGGAGCGCCGATGGCGATCGGCGACAGGATCGTCGACGTCCAGGCCCTGTGGAAGGTCATCTACAACTGGCCCGATTTTCGCGCCGACGGCATGCAGTGGGACAGGTTGTTCGCCGAGGGCGAGACGTTCCGGATCGGAACCCTTCCGGTCAAGGTGCTGTTCTCGCCAGGACATACGCTGGCGTCGATCACCTATGTGGTGGGGGATGCGGCCTTCGTGCATGACACGATGTTCATGCCCGACAGCGGCACGGCGAGGGCGGATTTCCCCGGCGGCAGCGCCGCACGGCTCTGGCGCTCGATCCAGGACATCCTGGCGTTGCCCGACGAGACGCGTGTCTTCGTCGGCCATGACTATCAGCCCGGTGGCCGCGAGCCCTTGTGGGAAAGCACCGTGGCGATACAGAAATCCACCAACACCCATCTTGTCGCCGCGCGCACCGAGGCCGAGTTCGTGGCGCTACGCGAGGCGCGCGACCGCACATTGCCGATGCCGCGGCTGATCCTGCATGCGCTGCAGGTCAACATGAACGGCGGACGGCTGCCGGAACCGGAAGCCAATGGCCGGCGGTACCTCAAATTTCCACTGGATTCGCTTTGAGGTAACCGTGGCTCGCTGGGCGTACAAAAAAGCGGCGCCAGTTTCCTGACGCCGCCTTGATATTCCTGGCCGATCCCGGCTTTAAGCCGCCGGCCGTGCCTCAATGGTGCGCAGCGCCTGCATCTGGCGCTTGGCGGCGGCCTTGACGGCATCCTGCACCTTCTCGAAGGCGCGCACCTCGATCTGGCGAACACGCTCGCGGCTGATATCGAACTCGGCCGACAGTTCTTCCAGGGTGAGCGGCTCCTCGGCGAGGCGACGGGCCTCGAAGATGCGCCGCTCGCGATCGTTGAGCACGGCCAGAGCGCCCGACAGCATGCCGCGCCGGTTTTCCAGCTCGTCCTGCTCGATCAGCATCTCTTCCTGGCTTTCGTGGTCGTCGACCAGCCAGTCCTGCCATTCGCCGGACTCGCCTTCCGTCGCCCGGATCGGCGCGTTGAGCGACGCGTCGCCGGACAGGCGGCGGTTCATCGACACCACTTCGGCCTCGGAAACGTTCAGCCGCGTGGCGATCTCGGCGATCTGGTCGGGCTTCAAGTCGCCGTCGTCCAGCGCCTGGATCTTGCCCTTCACCTTGCGGAGATTGAAGAACAGACGCTTCTGGTTGGCGGTCGTGCCCATCTTGACCAGGCTCCACGAGCGCAGGATGTACTCCTGGATCGAGGCCTTGATCCACCACATGGCGTAGGTGGCGAGGCGGAAACCACGCTCGGGTTCGAATTTCTTGACGGCCTGCATCAGGCCGACATTGCCTTCCGAGATCACCTCGCCGATCGGCAGACCGTAGCCGCGATAGCCCATGGCGATCTTGGCGACGAGCCGCAAATGGCTGGTGACGAGCTTGTGCGCGGCCGTGGTGTCTTCATGCTCGGCGTAACGCTTGGCGAGCATGTACTCTTCCTGCGGCTGAAGCATGGGAAAGCGGCGGATTTCTTCCAGATAGCGGCTGAGGCCGCCTTCGCCGGAAACGATACTGGGTAATGACTGGGCCATGATAGCGCCCCCTCTCTATTGGAGTGATGCCCCCGAAACGCGGCGGGCATGTGACGCGAGCACCAAAAGGCTCGCCCGCGACATCAGAACTTATACAGGAACAAAACCAGAAAAGACAGGCATTTGTTCAACACGAAACAGTGTGTCACGTTGAAGTGAACAATGCCACTCAGGTTTTTTGATGGCAGGTTCAGAGTTTGCGAAAGCTGCCGACGAGTTCCTCCATGTCCCCCGGTATCGGCGCCTCGAACCTCATCGTTAGATGGGTAGTGGGATGCCGAAATGCAAGGAGCCAGGCATGCAAAGCTTGCCGGGAAAATGCCTTGACCTGACTTTTCAGGGGCTCCGGCAGTCGGTTGGCCTTGGTACGGAACGCCAGGCCGTAATCGGGGTCGCCGATAACGGGGTGGCCGATATGGGCCATGTGAACGCGGATCTGGTGGGTGCGGCCGGTTTCCAACCGACATTCGACGAGGCTTGCGGTGGCGAATTCCCGCTGGTCATCGCCGAAACGCTCCTGCACGGCAAAGCGGGTGACGGCATGGCGCGCGTCGTCGCGGCCCTCCGGCACGACAGCGCGGCGCACCCGGTCGGCGGCGCGGCCAAGCGGCGCGTCGATCGTTCCAGTAGGCCTCTGCGGTATGCCCCAGACCAGCGCAAGGTAGGCTCGTTCGAGGTCGCCCGTCAGGCCGTGGTCGGCGAAGGCCTCCGACAGCGCCTTGTGGGCGCGGTCGGTCTTGGCGACCACCATGACGCCGCTTGTCTCCTTGTCGAGTCGATGGACGATGCCCGGCCGGCGTACCCCGCCGATGCCAGACAGGCTGTCGCCGCAATGGTGGATCAGCGCATTGACCAGCGTGCCGGTCCAGTTACCGGCGCCGGGGTGCACGACCAGCCCGGCAGGCTTGTTGATGACGATCAGTTCGTCGTCTTCATAGAGCACGTCGAGCGCGATGTTCTCGCCCCGTGGCTGCGCCGGTTCCGGCTCCGGCATGGCCACCGACACATTTTCGCCGGCGCTCATCTTGCGCTTGGTTTCGTCGACCGGCTTGCCGTCGATGACGACGGCGCCTTGCCTGATCAGCATCTGCACGCGACTGCGTGACATGTCCGGGCCGAGGGCCGCCGCCAGCCACTGGTCCAGGCGTTGGCCGGCCGCATCCGCGCCGGCGACCAGCAAGGTGGGCGCGGCCCCCATCAACAGGTCCTCTATCAATTCGGGGGCCTCTTCGCTATGAGCGCTCATCGAAAAACCATTCTGGAATATTTGCCATGGCCCGGCCCGATGCCGATGAAGAACAGGAAAAGCCGCTTGACCCCGAGGTCGACAAGCTGCGCGGCAAGCTCATCCGCTTCATGGCCATTAATCTCGGCCTGCTCTTTCTGGCTCTTATGGTGGTGATCGCGGCGATTGTCTACAAATCACGCAAGGCGCCGCCGGCCAACCCGGCGCTGTCCGGCGACGTCCAGAAGCCGGCGGGCGAGCCGGCCAGCGCCGATATCGTGCTGCCGGTGGGCGCCAAGGTGGTCAGCCAGTCGCTGTCGGGCGATCGTCTTTCTATCGATGCCGATCTCGCCGACGGCAGCCGTGCGATCTTCGTCTATGATATCGCCGAGCGCCGCCTGATCGGCCGTTTTGCAATCCGCAACAAATAGGCAGGCAAAGACGATGGCCGGATACTCCGAACATCGCCGTGTCGCGACCGTGGCGCTGGTCGTCGCCGACTATGACGAAGCGATCGCCTGGTATGTCGGGCGGCTGGGCTTTCTGCTGCTCGAGGACGTCGATCTCGGCGGCGGCAAACGCTGGGTGATTGTCGCGCCGGCAAACGGGCAGGGCGCCAGGCTGCTGCTTGCCGAGGCATCCGACGAGGCGCAGAGGAAAAGCATCGGCAACCAGACCGGCGGCCGGGTTTTTCTCTTCCTCGAAACCGTCGATTTTGCCGGCGATCATGCCGCGATGTTGGAGAAGGGCATCGAATTCCGCGAAGCGCCCCGTTTTGAGCCCTATGGAACGGTGGCGGTTTTCGCCGATCTCCACGGCAATCTGTGGGATCTGATCCAGCCGAAACGCTAGCTTGCGGGCTGTTTTTCGTCCGCTGCCGCAAAGCCGCCGAACCCCAGTTGCTTTTTGCCAGCCGCCAGCCTATATCGCCCCTTCTTGAGCGCGCCCATCGTCTAGCGGTCAGGACACCGCCCTCTCACGGCGGGAACAGGGGTTCGATTCCCCTTGGGCGTACCAAGCAACGGCGCGGTCGTTGATCTCCAGACAATCCAACAACACCGGCCAGTACCGGCATGGGCTCTGCATGCCTCGAAAGAGCGCGCAAATGCCGCGAGAGCCGGGGACGTCGTGTGCCCGGATCCACCCAATTTAAGTCAGGCCGCGGCGCTTGAAAGCGCTGCGATCTCTGATACTTGCGGGGCGGGGTAGCTTTCGCGGCAACGCGGATTTCGGGTCGGGTAGAGTTTGGAATGACTTCCGTGACGATGATATGCACGCACTGCCATGGCGGCGGCAAGGTTTTCGATTGCTCCAGATGGCGTGCGTCAAAAGGGCATTGCTGCCCGCAAGGGACGCATCAAAGGGGTTGTCCCGGAAAGACCATGGTGTGCGCGCAGTGCGCGGGTCTCGGGACGGTGCCAGAAGCCGAATTCAGGGCGGTCGCATAGGCCGTCCTGCCGCAAGAGGATGGTTTCGCGGCTCAGCGATTCCCGACTGGGCGCGTGGGACGACAGGCGCGTTAAGGTTTGGTTTACCAATAGCCTGTCTATTGGAGTCAATTCGCTTTCGGCCCGCGACCACGGATGTACTGGCGCAACTGCCGAGGTGAAAAGGAAAGGTCGGCTCAGTGCCGGCCTTTTTGTTTTCGGCTATTGGCTCACATTAGCCATGCTCTGTCCGAACAACTTTTTGGCAAGGGATATTGCCATTGCCGGTGTTGGCTCTACCATCGATCCCGGCGGTCCCGTGCGGATTGCCGGCTGGTCGTGACGATGAGGCTTGCGATGAAGGGTGTTGCCGAACTGGTCATTGCGGGTGTGATGTCGGCAGGGATCGTCTGTCCGTCGAATGCCGCAACACTCAACAACATGGACGATGTCGGAGCCGCGATCCAGTCATGCTGGACGCCGCCCGCCGATGCCGGGAATTCGACTGTAACCCTGAGCTTCAGTTTCAAGCGCGACGGCACTCTGATCGGTCCGCCGCGGCCAACCGCGGCCAAGGTGGCCGGGGACGAGAAGGCGCGCAAGTCGTTCATCGACGCGGCCGTCGCCGCGGTCAAGAATTGCACGCCGCTGAATTTTTCACCTGATCTGGCGCAAGGCATTGGCGGCAACGTCTTCACGTTGCAATTCGTTTCACCCAAGAAATAGCTCTCAAGACAATTGCTGCCGAGCCTTTTTCCCCAGCCGGCAGATCAATGGCTCAGGCGCCGCAGTTCGGCATGCCGTGCCAGGTCCGGTGTCTCGAAGACATAGTCGCTCCAGGCCGATTCCGGAATCTGCCCTGCGAGATAGCACTCCAGCAACAGGTTTTGCTCGGCATTAAGCGGCCGTGGGGCACGCTCGTGATCCAGCCCGAGAGAGTGAAAAAGGTTTCTTGTCAGTTCCGATACCGTGAAGTGGATCGACATCTGCGTTCTCCTTCGCCCTTCAACGCAGCAGCACGGGCAAAGGTTTCAAGGCCAGCCACCGGTAACGCCTGATTGATCGCGTGGCTCGACGCATCGGCCTGCCGACGGCCGCGACCCCGGGGCTGTCTCCGTTGTTTTCCGGTTCGTCTCAATCTTGAAATAAAAATGTAATATCGAATTTACAGGCCGAACTATATTACACTAGATGAAGGTCTGCTCAGGCAAGAATTCTTAAAGCATTAGATACAGCTCATCTAGTGAAAGTTTATCCAAGTCGAAAGAGCGTGGTTCCGGACTATCGGCAACAAGGATCATGGCGTTCAGATGACCCGTTTCTACCTTTTCATGATGATCGCGCTGGTAACGGTCGCCGCGTCTACGCTTGGCACGACATCTTCCTACGCGGACAGTTGTGGTGCGATCAGAAGTCAGTTGCTGTCAGCTGGCGGAGGTGTGAGCCCGGCACTGGCTCAGCTTCGTCGCCAGCTCGCGGCAATCCAGGGCCTGGAGAAGCAGCGCAGATGCACCGCGCAAAGTGCCGCGGGCGGCTTCTTCAACGCTTGCGCCGACCTGGCTCGAAACCGGACGGAGGTGCAGCGCCAGATCGCGGCTGCTTCCAATTCCGGTAGGGACAATTCGAGCCTGCGGGCACGGTTCGCGGCGCTCGGCTGTTCATCGGGAGCGAAGCAGGAGCGCCCGGCGCAGAGGGCCCAATCCGCGACGGCAGCGGCCGGGACCATGGTCGGCGGCAATGCGATGCTGTTTTGCGTTCGCCTGTCGGATGGATATTTCTTCCCCGCGCCAAAGTCGCAATTCGCCGGCAGCGGCGATCTCAAGGAAATGGCCGATCAATGCCGCTACATCTGCGACGATGCGGCGGTCGATCTCTACACGCTGAGCGATGTCAGCCAGGAAACCGACAGCATGGTGGCGCTCGACACGCGCAAACCATACACCGAGTTGCCGGCCGCTTTCCGGTATCGTGACGATGCCAATTTCAAGGCCTGTGACGTCAAGCGTTACTATCAGCGGGTTGCCGAACTGAGGGCCAGGACGGTGACGCCCACGAACATGACCAATGCCATTATCCCTTTGCCTCAGGCAAAGCCGGACCTCGGCAGCGTCGCGGCAATTCCAGACTCCGACAGCGAGGCTCCGGGTGCCGCCCAGCTGCAGTCGATCGAGGCCGGCAAGCGGACCGTGCGTGTGGTCGGCCCCGCCTTCTTCCCGGCTGAGTGACCACGAGCGTTTTCGCGGGAACGGCCGTCTTCGGTGAGCCTGTCGTTTGCCCGCAGGAAGCAGGATCCGGCTGGAACATGGACCTGCGCCCGGCGTTGTGGTCGGTATCAGGCAGGAGAAACGCCATGGCCACGTTTAGGGAAATGAGGGTCCTGGAGATCGTCGAAGACGGCTCCCTGACTACCGACCAGAAGATCGCCGAATTGCGCAAGATCGAATCCGAGGCGCGCGGACTGCAGCGGGCGGCGTCGGAGGGCCCAATGGGGGACGATGACGGCTGGCAGGAGGATCTGCGCCAGGTTCGGCTGGCACTCGACAAACTCGGGGCCAAGGAACCGAGGAAGGGCGCGGCATCGCTGTAGGATACTGTTCGCCGGAACAGCTGGGTGATGCTGTCAAGCGCCGAGCCGTTCTACTCGCAGACCATGCGAACCCTTTGGCCGGGTGCGCTCACGTTCCTGCATGCCAATTGTTTTTCGGAGTCCGATGACTGCGGAGGCTGCGGTGATACCTTGGTCTGATACCGCCTGTGCACGGCAGGCTTGGCTCTGCGGTCGGAAACCCGCCCGGGTTGCTGGGGCGGTCCCGGAAAGGCGCCAGTGTCGACCTGAGGCTGGTAGTCGATATTGGGCGGCGGCCGGTCCCAGATCCGCCTGGCGTCGAGCGGTCGTGGGATAATGACCGTGCCGTCATAGCTGCGCGAGCAGCCGCCGCCGAAAAGCAGCGCCACGCCCAGCAAGAAAGGCCCTATCCGTCCATACATTAGCACCACCCCTGCGCATGCTTATAGCGCGGCCTTGCTCCACGCCACAACCGGACGGAATAACGCAGCAGGAACAGGCCGGTTGCGCCGTTAAGGTTAGCGGATCGTTAATGCTTCTGCGGCACATTCCGCCGACGAACCGCGGAGGGAGGGTTCGGCCTTGATTTTCGGGGTGGGGACAGCATGGCGGAAGTGGACGAAACAATCGGCGCGCGCGGCAAGCGCGACCCCGGCAAAGCCGCCGCGCATGGCGGCGACGGATCATCCGGCGTCGACATGGAGGGCGCCGACGTGCTGCGCCAACTCGTCGACGCGGCTTCGGACTGGACCTGGGAAACCGATGCGGAACTGCGCTTTTGCTGGCTCTCACAAGGCTACCAGGCGGCGACGGGTATCGATCCGGCTGACGTGCTTGGCCGGTTCCGCTTCGATTTTCTCAATCAGGTCCTGAAGGGCAACCGCAGCGCGGCAGGCCATCTGGAGGATTTGCAGGCGCACCGGCCGTTCCGCGACTTCGTCTACGAACTGAAGGGTGGCCGCCCCGACTGCCGCTGGGTGCTGACTTCAGGCTTCCCGCGTTTCGACGGCGACGGAAAATTTGCCGGCTATCGCGGCATGGGCCGCAACGTCACCGCGCTGGCCAGCGCCTTCGAGGGCATGGAACCGCCGGTTGGCAGCGAGCCAGTCCGGCATCTTGCCGATCTCGAGCGGACGATGGACGCCATGCATATGGGCGTCGTGCTTCTGGACGCCAGGCTCGACACACTGATCGTCAACAAAGCCTATCGCGATCTCTCCAGGATTCCGGATGGGGCCGTGACCGTCGGCGCGCCGTTCAGCCTGTTGATGGAACTCAACCGCCGCAACGGCATCTATGGCGACATCGACGAGAAGCAATGGCAGCGCTACCTCGCCACCCGCGTCGAGGAGATCAGGGCCGGTACCGTCGCGCCTCGGGAGTTTGCCCACGCCGACGGGCGGACCATGATGTTCTCCGTCACGGCTCTGTCGGGAGGCAAACGCCTGTTGACCTACTATGAGGTCACCGAGGTCAAGCGGCGTGACGCCGAGATCGAGAATGCCAACGCCAAGATCGCCGAGACTTTCGCCAATCTGCGCACCATGGTCGATCAGATGCCGATCGGTGTTCTCGTCCTCGACGCCGACATGCGTGCCGAGGTCATCAACCGCGCCTTTTACGATTTCTGGCAGATCGACGCCCGGCGCGCCGAGACCGGCTGCAGCTTCCGCGAGCTGATGGACGCGAGCCGCGACATCGACCCGTATGGTTCGGACGACGCGACATGGCAGCGGCATGTGGCCGAGCGCGAGGCTGAAATCAGGGCCGGCATAGCCGGATCGCGGCAGTTCCCGCGCAATGACGGCCGGACGCTGATCTCGTCGATGGCGCCGCTGGCCGGCGGCAGGCGGTTCATTTCCTATGTCGATGTCACCGACATGAAGGATCGCGAGGCCGAACTCGCCGAAGCGCTGGAAAAGGCGCGGCTGGCGGAAGCGGTGATCAACGGCGTCAAGGATCCGATCTTCGTCAAGGACGACAACCTGCGCTTCGTCTTCGTCAACGAGGCCTTCGCGGCGCTGTTCAAGCAGGCGCCGCAAGCCATGCTTGGCAGGCCGGGAAGCGATTTCCTCGGGCCGGACCAGGTCGCGCTGTTCGAAAGCAGCGAACGCGAGGTGCTGGCCAGCGGACAGCAATACGAAGTGGAAGAAAGCTTCGAGGCCGGCGGCGCCAGCCGTTCGCGCATCGTCAGGAAGAATCGCGTCCGCGTGGCCAGCGGCCGCGACTATGTCGCCGGCTTTCTCTTCGACATCTCCGACATGAAGCGGCGCGAGACCGAAGCCGAAGATGCGCGCAAGCATCTCGCCAACGTGCTGGAATCGCTGCCGGCCGGCGTTATCATCTACGACCGGGACGACAAGTTCGTCTTCGCCAACCGCAGGCTGCAGGATACGCTGCCGGCGCTGAAACCCTTCTGGCAGCCCGGCCGCACCTTCCGCGAAGCGCTGGAGTTCGGCCATTCGGTCGGCTATTTCCGTTCGAGCGGCGATCTCGGGATCGACAGCCTTTACGAAGTCGATTCCGAACGCTGGCTCGACGGCATCCTGGCGCGGTACCGTCTGCCCAATTCCTCCTATGAGCGCCTCAATGCGGATGGGCGCTGGTACCAGGTCTATGACATGCGCACCGGCGACGGCACGTTCATCGGCGTGCGCGTCGACATCACCGACCTGAAGAGCCGCGAGGCGGCGCTTCGTGACTCGATGCGCCAGATCGATCTCTTCCGCCACGTCATGGACGAGTTGCCGGTGGCCGCCTTCATCAAGGCGCAGGACCTGAGCATCGAATTCGTCAACAAGGCGTGGTGCGCGCTAACCGGTCTCACCAAGGACGATGTCATCGGCCGGACCGACCGCCAGCTGTTCAGCGGCGAGGAAGCGGAGGGCTTCAGCCACGACGACACCGATGTCGTGACGAACGGCAATGTGCGCGAGGTCGAGGAGCCCGTTACCCATCGTGACGGTACGGTGCGGCAGTTGATGACGCGCAAGAGCCGCCTTGTGGCCACCGACGGATCGGTGCATCTCGTGGGCTCCAGCACCGATATCACCGACGTCAAGGCACGCGAGCAAGCCCTGGAAGAGAGCATGCGCGAGAACGAGGTGTTCCGCAGCCTTATCGACAACGTACCGGTGTCGATCTACGCCAAGCGCTCCGACCTCCGGCAATTCTATGTCAACAAGGGCTGGTGCGACCTCACCGGCTTCAGCAAGCAGGAGGCGATCGGCAAGACCGACGTCGAGATATTCGGGCCGGATGGCGAGGCCTTCGTGGCCAGCGATCTCGCCGTGCTGCGTACCGGCGAGACCCAGGAGATCGAGGAGACGGTTCGCCTTCCCGACGGCAGCGTCAGGCATCAGTTCGCCCGCAAGGGCGCAATGATCGCCTCCGACGGTTCGCTCTACCTGATCGGTTCCACTACCGACATTACGGAGCTCAAGCAACGCGAAGCGGAGCTCAGCGAGGCACGCCAGCGCGCCGTGCTCGCCGACCGCGCCAAGTCGGAATTCCTCGCCAATATGAGCCACGAAATCCGCACGCCGATGAATGGCGTGCTGGGCATGGCTGAACTCCTGGCCAAATCCAATCTCGATCTGAAGCAGAAGACGTTCACCGACATCATCGTCAAATCGGGCAACGCGCTCCTGACCATCATCAACGACATCCTGGATTTCTCCAAGATCGATGCCGGCCAGCTGGTGCTCGATCCGGCGCCCTTCAATCTCGCCGAGGCGATCGAGGACGTGGCGACGCTGGTGTCGACGCGGGCCAAGGAAAAGGACCTCGAGCTCATCGTGCGTATCGAGCCGCGGCTCGAAAGGCTGTTCATCGGCGATGTCGGCCGCATCCGGCAAATCGTCACCAACCTGCTCGGCAACGCGGTGAAGTTCACCGATGAAGGCCATGTGCTGGTCGACGTGACCGGAGAACGGGTTCCGACGGGAACCAGGCTGACGATCTCGGTCACCGACACCGGCATCGGCATCCCCGAGGAAAAGCTGAAACTGGTGTTCGAGAAATTCAGCCAGGTCGACACGTCGTCGACGAGGCGCCACGAAGGCACCGGCCTTGGCCTTGCCATTACCTCGCGGCTGGTCGACCTGATGGGCGGCGACATCGGCGTCGAGAGCGCCGAGGGCAAGGGATCGACCTTCTGGTTCACGGTGACGCTGCCCGGGGCCGGGCAGCAGAACGGGCAGCGCATCACGCCGGTGGACGTGACCGGCGCACGCGTGCTGATCGTCGACGATAATGCCGTCAACCGCGCCATCCTGACCGAGCAGATGACCTCTTGGACGTTCGATTCCTGCGCTGCCGAAAGCGGCGCCGAAGGCCTCAAGGTGCTGATCGCCGCGGCAGCTTATGGCGTGGCGGTCGACTGCGTGGTGCTCGACTACCAGATGCCCGAGATGACCGGCGCCGAAATGGCGCGCATCGTGCGCAATACCGAGGGCCTCGCGGACACGCCGATCATCATGCTGACCTCGGTCGACCAGTCGCTTGCCAACACCAGCTACCGCGATCTTGGCATCGACGCGCAATTGATCAAGCCGGCACGCTCCTCGGCGCTCCTGGAGACGCTGGTCGCGACCATCCAGCGCCATCGCCACACCACCAGCGGCCACGCCGTTCAGCCGCCAGCGGGCGAGGTGCTCGAGGTTGCCCTGCGGTCGTCTCTGGCGGTAGCCGAGCAGCGCGCGCAGCTGCAGCCGCCACCGGTTCGTCCCAGGCCGCCTGCCACGGTCGGCGGGCACAGGCTGGATATCCTCGTGGCCGAGGACAATGAGGTGAACCAGATGGTCTTCACCCAGATCCTCGGCGAGACCGGATATGGTTTCGAGATCGTCGGCAATGGCCGCAAGGCGCTCGACGCTTTCGGCACGCTCAACCCGTGCATGATCCTGATGGATGTCTCGATGCCGGAGATGAGCGGTCTCGAAGCGACGGCCGCGATCCGCCTGCTGGAGCAGGAAACCGGCACGCATGTGCCGATCGTCGGCGTCACCGCGCATGCGCTCAAGGGCGACCGCGAACGCTGCCTGGAGGCGGGCATGGACGACTATCTGCCCAAGCCGATCAGCCCCAGGGCCCTGCTCGAGAAGGTCGAGCGCTGGGTTGGCGCCGGCCGTCAGGTCCACCGCAACGCGGGATAGCACCCCCGTCGCCCGGATTTCAGGATCCGGCGAGGCAAATCAAGGGAATCAGCAGGGGATTTGCCGCTACCCCTGCGTGCAGTGACTATGGTGCGATCGCGCCATATCAAAGGCTGCCTCCAGCCGGAACAATAGCAAAATCGAATTCCGCTCTTCTCGGTTACGGGCGGGAGCAGCGACCGCCTGCAAGAAACAGCGTCACCTACCCCAACGGACCTGTTTTTGGCGATGGCCCGGCCATGACACGCTCTGGCTGCGAGCAACGCGCTCCCGTCCGGATTTTATTCACGTGGGAAGGCTCGGTCGAATCCCGGGTGATTCCAGCCGCCGGACGGCTCAAGCCCCTGATTCCGGCGGTAAACCCGGACCGGGCCGCGAGCGCCGGGCATCAGCGCCTTTCCCGGTGCGGGCGACGCGTTACCGGGCTGACACGAAACTGTCATGCGACTGTTATAATCGAAGGCTATTGGCCTCAGCGGGCGCCGGAGGAAATGGCGCCGAGAGACCATCTTCCGAACAGGAGCAGGCCACATGAGACATTTCATCCGCTCGGCGGCCGTTGCGATTGCAATGGCTGCGGCGTCCACCCTCACCCTTTCCGCAGCAATGGCAGCTGACCTTTCCGGCGCCGGCTCGACCTTCATCTATCCGGTGTTCGCCAAATGGGCCGACACCTACAAGAAGGACACCGGCATCGGCCTCAACTATCAGTCGATCGGCTCGGGCGGCGGCATCAAGCAGGTCATCGCCAAGACCGTGACCTTCGGCGCCACCGACAAGCCGATGTCCGACGCCGATCTGGAAAAGAACGGCCTCGTGCAGTTCCCGATGGTGATGGGCGGCATCGTGCCGATCGTCAACCTCACGGGCATCAAGCCGGGCGAACTCGTCCTTGACGGCAAGACGCTGGCCCAGATCTATCTCGGCGCCATCACCACCTGGGATGACGCCGCGATCAAGGCGCTGAACCCCTCGCTCACCCTGCCGTCGACCGCGATCGCCGTCGTGCATCGTTCGGACGGTTCGGGCACGACCTTCAACTTCACCGACTACCTCGTGAAGCTCTCGCCCGACTGGAAGGACAAGGTTGGTTCGGACACGGCTGTCGAATGGCCGACCGGCGTCGGCGCCAAGGGCAGCGAAGGCGTTGCCAACACCGTCAAGCAGACCGACGGCGGCATCGGCTACGTCGAATATGCCTATGCCAAGCAGAACAAGCTGTCCTACTCCAAGATGCTGAATGCAGCCGGCAAGGTCGTCGAGCCGTCGCTCGAATCCTTCGGCGCTGCCGCTTCGAATGCCGACTTCAAGACTGCCAAGAACTTCAACGTCATCATCACCAACGAGCCCGGCGACGCCACCTGGCCGATCGCCGCCTCGACCTGGGTGCTGATCCACAAGGCTCCGGACGATGCCGCCGCCACCGGCGAAGCGCTGAAGTTCTTTGCCTGGGCCTACAAGGACGGCAAGGAAACCGCCAAGGCGCTCGACTACGTGTCGATCCCCGACAGCGTCGTCGATCTGATCAAGGCTTCGTGGAAGGCCGACATCCAGGCCGGCGGCAAGCCGGTCTACGCTGGCGAGTAACATCACCCGAAGGAGCGCCGCTTTGCGCGGCGCTCCTTTTTCTCAACACAAAGAGCCGAGCTTGACATGAGTGCTGTCCAGGAAGCCTTGCCAGCCATCAAGGGCTCGCGCGATGCCATCGTCAGACGTTTCGCGCTGACGGACACGATCTTCCATGCGGCGACCCGTGCCGCCGCGATCCTGGTTCTGGTCCTGCTTGGCGGCGTCGCCATCTCGTTGTTTGCCGGTTCCTGGCAAGCGCTCTCGACCTTCGGCTTCTCCTTTCTGACCACGGAAAGCTGGAACCCGGTGACCGAGAAATTCGGTGCGCTGGCGCCCATCTACGGCACCATCATCACATCCGCCATCGCCATCCTGATTGCCGTGCCGCTCGGCATTGGCATCGCGATCTTTCTCACCGAACTTTGCCCGCGCGCATTGCGGCGCCCGATTGGCATGGCGGTCGAACTGCTCGCCGGCATCCCCTCGATCATCTACGGCATCTGGGGCCTGTTCGTGCTGGCACCGTTCCTGCAGACGACGGTGCAACCCTTTATCATCTGGCTGTTCCATGGTGTTCCCGGGCTCAACAATCTGTTTGCCGGCCCGCCCTATGGTATCGGCCTGCTCACCTCGGCGATGATCCTCGCCATCATGATCCTGCCTTTCATCACCTCGATCACCAAGGACGTGTTCGACACCGTGCCGTCGGTGCTGAAAGAGTCGGCCTACGGCATCGGTTGCACGACCTGGGAAGTGACGCGGCGCGTGGTCATTCCCTATACCCGGATCGGTATCATGGGCGGCGTCATGCTCGCCCTTGGCCGTGCGCTCGGCGAAACGATGGCCGTCACTTTCGTCATCGGCAACGCGCACCGCATCTCGACTTCGCTGTTCGCGCCCGCCACGACGATCTCGGCGACCATCGCCAACGAATTCACCGAAGCCGTTGGCGATCTCTACACCTCCTCGCTGGTGGCGCTCGGCCTGATCCTGTTCGTCATCACCTTCCTCATCCTTGCCATCGCACGCTACATGCTGATGCGCATCGACGCCCGTACGGGAGCCTGACCGATGTCCACAGCCGCATCGCTTCACCAAAGCCGCAAGCGCAGGAATGGCGTGATGATGACGCTGTGCGTCGTCGCCGCCGGCATTGGCCTCGCCTGGCTGGCGCTTATCCTCGGCGCGCTGCTCTACAAGGGCCTGTCCGGCGTCTCGCTGGCCGTGTTCACCGAAATGACGCCTCCGCCCGGCGACGCCGGCGGCCTGCTCAATGCCATCTACGGCAGCGTGGTGATGACGATCATCGCCGTGATCGTCGGCACGCCGATCGGCGTGCTCGCCGGTACCTACATGGCCGAATACGGCCGCTTCTCCAAGCTCACCACCATCGTGCGCTTCATCAACGATATCCTGTTGTCGGCGCCATCGATCATCATCGGCCTGTTCGTCTACGAGCTGATGGTGCGGCCGATGGGACATTTCTCCGCCATTGCCGGCGCCGTTGCGCTGGCCATCCTGGTCATTCCGGTCGTGGTGCGCACCACCGAGGACATGCTCAACCTGGTGCCGAACGCGCTGCGTGAAGCCGGCACCGCGATCGGCGCGCCGCGCTGGGTGGTCATCAAATCTGTCGCTTACCGCGCCGCGCTCTCCGGCATCGTCACCGGCATATTGCTCGCCATCGCCCGCATCTCCGGCGAGACGGCGCCGCTGCTCTTCACCGCGCTCAACAACCAGTTCTGGTCGAGCAATCTCAACGCGCCGATGGCCAGCCTGCCTGTCACCATCTTCCAGTTCGCTCTCAGCCCCTATGAGGAATGGCAGCAACTGGCATGGACCGGCGCACTCATAATCACCCTGACGGTTCTCGGCCTGAGCATTTTCGCCCGCAGCCTTACCGGACGCAGAGAGGACAGATGAAACCGATGTTGTCCACCGAGTTGAACACGCCCGAAGTGGCCGTGGATAAGGCCAAGATCGAGGTCAAGAACCTCAACTTCTACTACGGCCAGTCGAAGGCGTTGAAGGATATCAGCCTGTCGCTGCCCGAGCGCAGCGTCACCGCCTTCATCGGCCCGTCGGGCTGCGGGAAGTCGACGCTGCTGCGCGTCTTCAACCGCATCTACGAGCTCTACCCGAAGCAGAGCGCCGACGGCCAGGTGCTGCTCGACGGCCAGAACATCCTCGACCGCTCGCAGGATCTCAATCTCCTGCGCACCAAGATCGGCATGGTGTTCCAGAAGCCGACGCCGTTCCCGATGTCGATCTACGAGAACATCGCTTTCGGCGTCCGTCTCTACGAGAAGATCAGCAAGTCCGAGATGGACGGCCGTGTCGAACAGGCGCTGAAGCGCGCGGCATTGTGGACCGAGGTCAAGGACAAGCTCAACGCCAGCGGCCTCAGCCTGTCGGGCGGCCAGCAGCAGCGTCTTTGCATCGCCCGCACCGTGGCGGTGAAGCCGGAAGTCATCCTGCTCGACGAACCAGCGTCGGCGCTCGATCCGCTGTCGACCGCCAAGATCGAGGAACTGATCGACGAGCTGCAGGCCGACTACACGATCGTCATCGTCACCCACAACATGCAGCAGGCGGCGCGCGTGTCGCGCCAGACGGCGTTCATGTATCTGGGCGAACTGGTCGAATTCGACAAGACCGAGAAGATCTTCACGTCGCCTCGCGAGAAGCGCACGCAGGACTACATCACCGGCCGCTTCGGCTGATATCACGCATACGAGGACCAGGATCATGGCCGAACACACAGTCGCAGCCTTCGATGAGGATCTCGGACAGATCAGCAGGCTGATCAGCGACATGGGCGATCTCGCCGGCACGATGGTCGGCGGCGCCACCAAGGCTCTGCTGAATTCCGACAACGCGCTGGCACAGCGCGTCGTCTCCGACGACGCCATCATGGATGCGCGCCAGCGCGAACTCGACGACCGCGCCATCACCCTGATCGCCAAGCGCCAGCCGATGGCCGACGATCTGCGTCATGTCGTCGGCTCGATCCGCATGGCGGGCGACCTCGAGCGCATCGGCGACCTTGCCAAGAACATCGCCAAGCGCGTCGGTTCCGTCGGCCTCACCGCCACGCCGCGCGACCTGTCGCACTCGATCGATTCCATGGCGCAGCTGGTGCTGATCCAGGTGCAGGGCGTGGTCGAGGAATATGCGGCCGGCGATGCCGCCGCCCTCGCCAAGCTCAGGAATGACGACGAACGCATCGACGTCAAATACACCTCGGTGTTCCGCGAACTGCTGACCTACATGATGGAGGATCCGCGCAACATCACGGCTTGCACGCATCTCTTGTTCTGCGCCAAGAATCTCGAGCGCATCGGCGACCATGTGACCAACATCGCCGAGAATGCGTATTATGTGCTGACCGGAACGCAACTGCCCGCCAATCGTCCTAAGCAGGACGAGACGGCGATGTCGGCGCCGGCGGCTTGACGATAGGATGATCTGCCAATGATCGCGCCACGCATCATGGTGGTGGAGGACGAGGAGCCGCTCGGCGTGCTCCTCCGCTACAATCTGGAATCGGAAGGCTATCAGGTCGAGGTGGTGACGCGCGGCGACGAAGCCGAGATCCGCCTCCAGGAGAATGTGCCCGACCTCCTGGTGCTCGACTGGATGGTGCCGGCGGTTTCCGGCATCGAACTCTGTCGGCGCCTGCGAATGCGGCCCGAGACCGAGAGGTTGCCGATCATCATGCTGACGGCGCGCGGTGAGGAGAGCGACCGCGTGCGTGGCCTTTCGACCGGCGCCGACGACTATCTGGTCAAGCCGTTCTCGACGCCGGAATTCATGGCCCGGGTCAAGGCGCTGCTGCGTCGCGCCAAGCCGGAAGTGCTGTCCAGCGTGCTCAAGGTCGGCGACATCGTGCTCGACCGTGAATCGCACCGGGTCTATCGCAAGAAGAGCGAAATCCGGCTCGGACCGACCGAGTTCCGGCTGCTCGAATTCATGATGCGCCATCCCGGCCGGGTGTTCTCGCGCAGCCAGTTGCTCGACAATGTCTGGGGCGAGACGATCTATATCGACGAGCGCACGGTGGACGTACATGTCGGCCGGCTGCGCAAAGCGGTCAACAATGGCCGCATGCCCGACGTCATCCGCACCATCCGCGGAGCGGGCTACGCGATCAGGGAAGACTAGGTCGAGGGCGGCTACGCCCCTGACTTCGTCATCCGCGAGCGAAGCGACGCGGCGCAGACCCGAGGATCCATGCCGGGACCTCGACGCGTCGCCGCAGTGCAGAATTCTGCGCCGTTGCACTCTACGATCGAGGTCACGGCATGGATCCCAGGGTCTCCGCGACGCCGCTTCGCGGCTGCTCCGCCCAGGGATCACGACCTTGAGGGCGCTCGGCCAACCTCCAGCATTGGTGGTGATTCATTCACCGGAGCGTTCGCTCAGGCCACGCTCTTCCCAGCACTGCCTCTCGCCTGCACTCCCGGCGCGAAAATCTCCTGGTCGACGAAGGTCAAGGCGCGCATGGCGCAGCCTTCGCGGATGAGCGGCAGTTCGTTCGGCTCGGTGTCGAAGGAAATCGATTCCGAATGCTGGCCGCCGGCGGTCTGGGCGATGGCCTCGCGCAAGGCCGGCTCGATCAGATCGAAGGCGGCGGCACTGACACCGACCATGGCGACCGGCGCCGGGTCGATCAGCGCGAACAGGCTGCCCAGCCCATAGCCCAGCGCCTCGCCCGCCTTGCGATAGGCTTCGCGCTCCGGTCCGTCTTTCTCCCTTGCCGTCGCGGCGAGTGTCCGCATCTGCGCGTCGCTGACATCGGCGACCGGTTCGGCGTCCTCGCCAAGCTGCCTGGCATTACGCCAGATGGCATAGTTGCCGGCATAGGCCTCGACGCAGCCGCGCCGCCCGCAACGGCAGAGCGCGCCGCCCGGGCGATGGATCATGTGGCCGAATTCGCCGCCCGATGAATGGGTGCCGGTGAACAGTTCGCCCTTGAGCACCAGGCCCATGCCGATGCCGTGCGAGAGCAGGATGGCGATGAAGTCGTCGCGGTAGCGTTGAGGGTCGCGCCAGCGCAACGCCACCGCCATCATGTTGCAGTCGTTCTCCATGGTGGCGGGGATGCCGAATTCGGCTTCGAGTATGTCGGCGAAGGCAATGTCCGTCTGCGGCGTGATCGGCGACCACAGCATGGCACGCGCCTTGGTGTCGGTGATGCCCTGGATCGCCAGCGCGATGCGGGCAACACTGCGGATATCGAGATCGGGGTCCTCGATGCGGCGGCGCACTATTGCCGTGCATTCGCCGATCAGCGCCTCGCGCGACATGGTCAGCGTGTCCAGCCGGCGCTGCTCCTCGGCGACCACCTGGCCGGCATAATCGATGACGGCGACGGATAGGAAATTCAGCGACAGCACCACGGTCATCACAGCCGCGGCCTCGGGGTTGAGGCCGAGGCCAACCTGCGGCCGGCCGCGTTTGAGCGAGCCGGCCTCGTTCGGCTTGCCTTCGGTCAGGATACCTTCGCCGATCAGGTCGGCGGATATCGCCGATATGGTCGAGTGGCTGAGGCCAGTGGTGGCGGCGATCTCGGTGCGCGAGGGCTGACCATCCCGGCGCACGGCTGCAATCACCATTGCGCGGTTGCGCCGGCGCAGATCGTCGTGGCGGATTCCCACCGACATGCTTTCCCTCCCGGCTGCCGCGGTTCTTGATCCCCCTCGAATACCTCCGGCAACAGGGTCAAACACTGGCAGAAGCGGCCGGTGCTGTCATTTATTTATTGCGAGGCTCGAAAAAAAATTTCTGGCACCTCAAAATCCATCAGAATCGATGTTGACAGTGTTCTGGCGATGGACCAGTGTTTTTTCGAGGCTCGAAAAAATAGAGCCTTTGTGCCGGCCTTCGGGCCAGTTTGGTCGCGCCATACGCGGCGCAGGGAGGATATCATGAAGAGATTCACAGCCGCCATCCTGGCGGGTGTCGCCATGTCGCTGACACTGGTGTCGGTCGCGCAGGCGAAGGACAAGGTCATCGGCGTTTCCTGGTCCAACTTCCAGGAAGAGCGCTGGAAGACCGACGAGGCCGCCATGAAGAAGGCGATCGAGGCCGCGGGCGACAAGTACATTTCCGCCGATGCGCAGTCCAATCCCGGCAAGCAGCTGACCGATGTCGAGAGCCTGATTTCGCAGGGCGCCAATTCGCTGATCATCCTGGCGCAGGATGCCTCGGCCATCGGTCCGGCGGTGCAGAAAGCGCTCGACGAGGGCATTCCGGTCGTCGGCTATGACCGCCTGATCGAAAACAAGGACGTCTTCTACCTGACCTTCGACAACAAGGAAGTCGGCCGCATGCAGGCCCGCGAAGTGTTCAAGGTGAAGCCTGAAGGCAACTACGTCTTCATCAAGGGCTCGGGTGCCGACCCGAATGCCGACTTCCTGTTCTCGGGCTCGATGGAAGTGCTGAAGGAAGCCATCGACTCGGGCAAGATCAAGAATGTCGGCGAGGCCTATACGGACGGCTGGCTGCCCGCCAACGCCCAGAAGAACATGGAGCAGTTCCTCACCGCCAATGACAACAAGGTCGACGCGGTGGTCGCGGCCAATGACGGCACCGCCGGCGGCGTCGTCGCGGCGCTGACGGCGCAGGGGCTCGCCGGCACCGTGCCGGTCTCTGGCCAGGACGGCGACCACGCCGCGCTCAACCGCATCGCGCTCGGCACCCAGACCGTGTCGGTGTGGAAGGACGCGCGTGAACTCGGCAAGAACGCCGCCGAGATCGCCTCGCAGCTCGCCGACGGCAAGAAGATGACCGACATCGCCGGCGTGAAGGACTTCACGACGCCTGGCGGCAACACCGTCAAGTCGCTGTTCCTGACCCCGGTCGCCATCACCAAGGATAATCTCAACCTCGTCATCGACGCCGGCTGGATCAAGAAGGACGAAGTCTGCGCGGGCGTCGCCGCCGGCAGCGTTGCGGCCTGCAACTGAGTTTGACCGCTTGAAGAAATGAAGGCGCCGCGGCCCAAAGCCGCGGCGTTTTCTCAAAAAGATTTGTGTTTCCGCATCACGCGGATAGCTTCTAGGCTGGCTTCGGCATCCGCGTAGACGGCCAGCCGGTTGGAGGAAATCATGACCGATACGACGTCCAACCCGCAGGCCGACACCGCGCGCGCCTCGGAACTCGGCGCGGTCGCCCGGTTCCTGAAGGCGACCGAGATCGACACCCGCATGCTCGGCATGATCGGCGCCCTGCTGCTGATCTGGGTCGCGCTGCATGTGATTTCGAGCCTGCGTCTCGGCGTCAATCCGCTCGATTTCGACAGCCGCACGTTTCTCACGCCGCGCAATCTGTGGAACCTGTCGGTGCAGACGTCCGCGGTCGCCATCATGGCTTGTGGCATGGTGCTGGTCATCGTCATGCGCAACATCGATCTGTCCGTCGGTTCCGCCGAGGGCCTGATCGGCATGGTCATGGGTTTTGCGCAGGTGCATTTCCTGGTTCGGTTCGTGGGGCTTGAACTCGGCAACCCATGGATCTGGGTCCTGGCTCTGGTCATCGGCCTGGCGCTCGGCCTTTTGATCGGCGCCTTCCAGGGCTTCGTCATTGCCTATCTCGAAGTGCCGGCCTTCATCGTCACGCTGGGCGGCCTGCTGGTCTGGCGCGGCGCCGCCTGGTGGGTCACGTCAGGCCAGACGGTGGCACCGCTCGACGCCACCTTCCAGCTGATGGGTGGCGGCCCGGCCGGATCGATCGGCGCCACCTGGAGCTGGGTCGTGGGCATCGTCGCCTGCCTGGCCGTCGTGTTCGCGCTGTTCAACGGGCGCGTGCAGCGCAAGCGCTTCCGCTTCCCGCTGCGGCCGGTCTGGGCCGAGACGCTGCTCGGCGCCGTCACCTGCGCCGTCATCATGGGCGCGGTCTGGCTGGCCAACTCCTATCCATGGCCGATCGGCATCGTGAACCGCTACGCGGCCGCCAACAACATCACCGTACCCGAGGGCGGCCTGTTCATCGCCCACGGCATCGCGATACCGGTGCTGATGGCGGTCGCCGTCGGCCTGGTCATGACCTTCATCACCAACCGAACCCGTTTCGGCCGTTATGTCTTTGCCATAGGCGGCAATCCGGAAGCGGCCAATCTCGCCGGCATCAACACGCGCTGGATCACCATGAAGGTGTTCATGATCATGGGCGTGCTGGCCACGATCGCAGCCGCCATTTCGTCGGCCCGGCAGAACTCCTCCACCAATGTGCTTGGCACATTGGACGAGCTGCTCGTCATTGCCGCGGCCGTCATCGGCGGCACGTCGCTTGCCGGCGGCTCGGGAACGATCATCGGCGCCATGCTCGGCGCATTGCTGATGCAGTCGCTGCAGTCGGGCATGGTGCTGCTCGGCGTCGACTCGCCGCTGCAGAGCATCGTCGTCGGCGCCGTGCTGGTCATCGCGGTGTGGCTCGATACCGTCTATCGCAAGCGGGTTTAGGGATACGATCATGGCTGACAAAACCGCTCCCGCTACTGCCCCCGCAACCGCCCCCATGGGCACGCCGCTGGTCGACATGCGCAACATCTCGATCGCCTTCGGCGGCATCCGTGCCGTCGACGACGCGTCGATCGACCTTTTCCCGGGCGAGGTCGTAGCGCTGCTCGGCCACAACGGCGCCGGCAAGTCGACGCTGATCAAGATCCTGTCCGGTGCCTACAAGCGCGATGCCGGCCAGATCTTCGTCAATGGCGAGGAGGCAGCGATCTCCAACCCGCGCGACGCCAAGAAATACGGCATCGAGACGATCTACCAGACGCTGGCGCTGGCCGACAATGTCGATGCCGCCGCCAATCTGTTCCTCGGCCGCGAGCTGATGACCGCCTGGGGCACGCTCGACGACGTCGCCATGGAGGCCGAGGCGCGCAAGGTGATGGGGCGGCTCAATCCCCGCTTCCAGCGCTTCAAGGAGCCGGTGATCAAACTGTCAGGCGGACAGCGGCAGTCGGTGGCGATCGCACGCGCCATCCTGTTCAACGCCCGCATCCTGATCATGGACGAGCCGACGGCGGCACTCGGCCCCCAGGAAACGGCACAGGTCGGCGAACTGGTCAGGCAGCTCAAGTCCGACGGCATCGGCATTTTCCTGATCAGCCACGACATCCACGACGTGTTCGAGCTCGCCGACCGGGTTTGCGTGATGAAGAACGGCCAGGTGGTCGGCACGGCACGCACCACGGACGTCACCCAGGACGAAGTGCTGGGCATGATCATCCTGGGCAAATGTCCTCCAGGTGCCATACCGGGGCCGGGGGCGCTGAGGATCGCCGCCTGAGGCCGGCCGCAGGCCGGCCAGGCCGCTCGGGCACGCCCCGTTGCCGTTCACGTGATATGCCAGTGATCACGATGGCTTGGCCTGACCATTGTGTTGGCCCGGCGAGTTGCCCATAAAGGTCCTGTTTTGCTCATGGACCGCATCATCCGTTGAAGAAGCTTTTTCCAATCGTCGCGTTCATAGCCGTTGCATTGATCAGCATGACCATGGCGGGGTTCGCTTATTTCGCGACGCAGGAGGCCGCCCGCATTAAGTTCGAAGGGGCGGCCGATGACGCCCTCAACCGGATCGAGAGCCGCATCGACCTGCATCTGTCGCTGTTGCGCTCGACACAGGCCCTGTTCGATGCGCGCAACGGCGATATTTCCCAGAGCGAGTTCAAGGCCTTCTTCAAGGCGCTGGATATCGACAGCAATTTTGCCGGCCTGCGCGGCATCGGCTTCCTGCGGCTGGTCAAGACGGGCGACGAAGCCGCAGTGGAGCGCGACATCCTCCACGATTTCGGCGCCAGCCATCCGGTCTATCCGGATACGACGCAGCCCTGGCGCACGCCGATAGCCCTTTTCGAGCCGCTGGATCCGTCCAACCAGGCCAGCATCGGCTATGACATGTTCAGCGAGCCGGTGCGGCGCGTGGCGATCGAAAAGGCGATGGCCGACGACCAGCAGCATGCAAGCGGGCTGGTGCAGCTCGGCCAGGGCACGGGCGTCGCGCAGACCTTCACCGGGTTCCTGGTCTTCGTGCGGCTCAATGTGGAAACGGCGCCGGAGGTCATCAACGCATCGCGATCCTCGACCGCCGGCTTTCTCTATGCCGCCTTCCGGGCCCGGGACCTGTTCCAGATCGCGCTGAGCCGTGCGCCGCTGCTGCCGGTCAACACAGAGATTTACGACGGAGCGGTGAACGGCGACAATCTGTTGTTCCGCTCGGAGACGCCACCGGTTTCATCCCTGGGAGACCGGCTGCTGGTCACCCGCAAGATGACCGTGGCGGGGCGCCCTTGGACCGTTTTGTTCAGGCCGACCAGCGCCTTCACGCAACCCTCGTCGCGCGCCATCCCCGTCATGCTGGGACTGTTCGGCCTGCTCCTGGCCGGTGCCATCGCGCTGGTGGCGCGCTACCAGGAGCGGGCCTATGACGCCGTATCGGCCTTGCATGAGACAACGGAAAAGAGCCTGCTCGAAAAGGACCTGATGCTGCAGGAGATGAAGCATCGCATCAAGAACTCGATCACCAGGGTGCTGGCGATCGCGCGGCAGACGGCGTCGCGGGCCACCGACGTCAATGAGTTCTCCGCTTCCTTCTCGGCCAGGCTGCAGGCGATGGCCGCCTCGCAGGATATGCTGACGCGCTCGCGCTGGCAGAAAGCCGACCTTGCCGATCTGCTGCGAATCGAGCTCGGCCAGGTGTTCGGCAAGGAACTGCCGGAGGGTCTCCTGTCAGGCCCGGAGGTGCTGCTCGACGAAACCACGACGCAGGCGCTTGGCCTGACCTTTCACGAACTCGCCACCAATGCGCTGAAATATGGTGAAGCCGGCAATTCCGCCAATTCCTCCAAGGGAGATTGGGCGCTGAAAGTGAACTGGTCGCTGGAAGGGCGTGGGCGCGAGCGGATGCTGGCGCTGAACTGGCGGGAAGTCGGGAAAAACAGGATCGAGGCGCCGGCCGTAACCGGATTCGGCACCAAACTGATCGACCTCAACGTCACGCGCGAATTGCGCGGCACGATCAAGCGCGATTTCCAGGCTGACGGCCTGAAGGTGGAAATCAGAATTCCGTTGGTCGGCTAAAATCCTGCCGGTCGCCAGCGTCGAACGCTAAGAAAATCCGGAGGCCGGACATGGCCCCCGGATCTGTATTCCATCAGAGCGGTTCAGCGTTTCATGGAATCGCCGAACAGCTCCTGGAAATGCTTCGATCGCTGAATTAGTTGCAGCGGGCCGTGTAGATCCGGCCGCGATGATCGCGATACTGGCAGTAGCCGTTGCGCAGGTTGCGAACCAGCAGGCCGGACCCGGCACCGACGGCCGCGCCGATCAGCGCGCCCTTGCCGCCGCCGACCAATCCGCCTACGCCCGCGCCGATCAAGCCGCCGCCGACGACGTCCTGCTCAGTCGTGGTGCAGCCGCTGACGGCAACCACCGCAACCATGGCAATAAGTATTTTCCGCATAGAGTCACTCCTCACTTGTGTCCACACTTTAGTAAGCTCCAACCGCCATTTAGCACGAAACGATGGCCTTTGCTGCTGCAAATTTATTGTTGGCCAAGGTGGTCTTTTTCTGGGCGGATCGTGTTCGATGCCATGACGAGGTTGGAAATCACCAACGAAGCGTCAAGGCTACCGTCCGGCCGCACCTTCCAGGCAATTTGATCGTAGTCGTCCTCCAGCGCAGGGTCGACCGCGAGGCATTTGGCGACGATATGCTGCGCCTGTCCCTGTACGTCGCCCATCGCGAAGGGGCGCTCAGCGGTGCATTCGTCGGCTGTTGCAAAAACACTGACTGGGACCTGCAATTCCCGACATTCGGCCATCGAGTTCGAGCAACCGATCACCAGTAACAACGCGGCTATGTGTTCCATGACAGATGTTCCTCTGGCCGCAATAACGGCCAACATCGTCAAAAAGTTCCTGTCCTTCCAAGGGAGTTACGCGATACTTGGATGACAACAGGGCAGGACCTAAGTCAGGTCGACTGCCAGACAACGGCCAGCAACATTGTCACGGTCAAGGCAAGAAGGAGCCCCTTCGCCAAACCCTTATCTGCTCGAGGGGGTGTTTCTACGGAGGATTCGGCTTCCAGAAATTCGCCCATCGAAATACGTGCGGCTTGTTCCAGTCTGTTCATGTCGGCGACTGTCAAGACATCCTCCGGTATCGCGCTGCAAGCCTGCAAACAATGTCCGACGGCGGGGCAGGTTCCGGCGGTATCCGGGAAAACAGCATCCGCCCTCATGGTGAATAGCCGGTTAAGAATCGCTGCTTGCCGAGGCTCTCACTGCGTCTCGAAATTGCTGTGCGGAACGACAAGGCGATATTCGAGGTGGCCGCCGCCGATATCGAGGTCCGCGGTTCCGTTCAGGGATGCTGGCACCACCCGCTCCAAGGCGACGCTGCCGAATCGCTTTTGACCGCCGCGATCGTTGTCGGTCCCTATCGTTTCGGCCCATGTCAAAGACAGGGCTAACTCCCCCGTGGCGGCGGCGTCGAGGTTGGCGGTGACCTCGACGAAACCGTCAGGCCGGGACAGGGCGCCATAGCTGACGGAGTTGACGGCGAGTTCGTGCATCGCCAGGCCGATATGCAGCGCGGCGTTGGGATTGAGGTAGGGATTGGCGCCACGGAAGCGCAGGCTGTGCGATGGGTTCGCTCCGTAGCGGCCGACCTGGCTCGCCACCAGCTCATGAAGGGCTGCCCCTCGCCAGTTGGAGGATGTCACCAGATCCTGGGAGGACGCCAGCGACTGCAGCCGGCCGCGGAAGCGCGTCAGGAAGTCGCCGACGCCGTCGGAATAACGACCGGTCTGGGTCGCGATGCTCTGGATGATCGCCAGCAGGTTTTTCGAGCGGTGGCTGACTTCACGCAGCAGCGTCGTCAATGTCTGTTCGCGCCGCTTCTGCTCGGTCGTCTCGACCATGGTGGTGACGACGCCTTGTACATCGCCATCGTCGCCTCGGTCGGCATCGACCCAAATCTGAAACCAGCGGACGCCATTCTCGACCGGAACACTGATTTCAAGGCGCTGAGGATCGCCGGTCGCGACCACATCGTGCTTGGCGGCGCCGATGCGATCGGCCTGCGCCGTCTGCAGGATGCCGTTCCCGTCGGCATCGTCGGAAGCCCAGGGCGCGCGCATGTTGCGGGCCCATACGGTCTTCATCTCGCGATCCTGGTAAAGGACGGAAATGCCGGCATTGTGCAGCGCGTGGAGAAGAGCCCGACCAAGCTGCATGCCACTTTCGGCCGGATGCATGGCGATGACTTCATCGCTCCGTGCGCCTTCCGTTCTATCTGAAGTCCTGGAGCGCATCGATCAAATCTGTCCACCCAACTCAGGCTGAACGGCTCACTGTCGAATGGGTTCCCCTAAAAGCGGTCCGCCGGACGGTGTCCATTGAAGGACCCCGCCCGGCGGTGGCTGGAAACCGTTTGAGGGGTGCGGCTTCCAGTGTTCACCTGATGAGCCGTCAGGCTCATGCCCTCTTGAACAGGCCGGCCAGAAGCGAAATGACCAGGAAAGCGAGGAAGATAAAGAACAATATCTGCGCGATTCCGGCGGATGTGCCGGCGATGCCGCCGAAACCAAGCGCGCCGGCAATAATCGCCACGACGAGAAATACGAGCGCCCAGTACAGCATGGTCCATCTCCTTCGAATGATGCGATAAAAACGTGGGTGGATGCGGTTTGTTCCACCATTCGCCGAAAAAGACGGGGCTTGCAAATCGTTCCGGGCAGCGCCGGCTGGAAATTCGCCGGTAGCCGATCCGGCTTGTCAAAAAAGGCCGACGGATGGGTCGCATCCGGCGGCCTTTCTTTGATCTTGTCCGGCTTCCGGAGGCCGCGATCTATGCGGCAGCCTTGGCCTGCCGATCGAAGAACAGCGCCTGGCTGATCAGTGCCTTCACCATGTCGGGATTGAACGGCTTGGTCACGAGGAAGGCGGGTTCGGGGCGCTCTCCGGTCAGGAGACGCTCGGGAAAGGCGGTGATGAATATCACCGGCACCGATGTCGAGGAGAGGATTTCGTTCACGGCCTCGATGCCTGAGCTGCCGTCGGCGAGCTGAATATCGGCCAGCACCATCTTCGGTCGGGTCTTGCCGAACATTGTCACCGCTTCGGCATGGGTACGCGCCGTTCCCACCACCCGATGACCGAGGCTCTCGACCATCTCCTCTATGTCCATGGCAATCAGGGGTTCATCCTCGATGATCAGCACGTCGGTCGCCACCTGGCGTGAGATCTCGTTGCTTGCCTGGGCAAGCAACTCGGAGAATTGCTGGTCGCCGACATCGAGGATTTCGGCCGCCTCGTCCTCGCTGAAACCTTCGACGGCAACCAGCAGGAAGGCCTGGCGCGGAAGCGGCGCGATGGCATTGAGATTGGCGGCCGCGCGCTGTTCCCACGCCGATTGTGCCTGCTCCTGCGGGACGCGGATGGCAACCGATGTGAAGAGCTTGGCGAAAACCTTGTACAAGGCGATCCGGTCACTCGATGCCTCTGGGAAGATCTCGATGTCGGCGATGATGGCTTCGAGCATCGCGGCGACCAGCGCGTCGCCGCTCTCTTGCGATCCCGAGACGGCACGCGAAAAGCGGCGCAGGAACGGCAGGTGCGGTGCGATGGTGGCGGATAAACTCATGGTAAGACGTCTCCCTCAGATGACGCGAGTGCACGGATTGCAGGTCAAGCTTGTTGCAAGCCCCGCTAATACAACGCGGGTTTTCCGAAAAAGTTCCGGCCTATATGGAACGAATAGATGGGAACGGCGTTTGATATCGGGATGGGCAACCCAGACGAGGGTGTCGCTTGCCTTGTGTTGTGTTGTTATGAGCGGCTTGGGCGCTGGGACTATAAGGGCGAAATGAAGGATATGACGAAAGATATTTTGGCTGGCGCCGCGGGCAGGCGCCGGAACGGTGCCGGCGACCCGCTGGGGCCGAACTCCGAAATCGGACGCAAACTCAAACAATATTACGACGAGCTGGTCTCCGACAATGTGCCGGATCGCTTCGCCCAGTTGCTCAGCCAACTGGAACAAGCCGAACCCGCACAGAAGAAGGACTAGATCATGGCCGCGGTCTCCCAAGGCTTCAAGACCGATCTGCTTGGGGCAATCCCAAGCTTGCGGGCCTTTGCCGTGTCGCTGACGCAGAATGCCGACAAGGCCGATGACCTCGTTCAGGAAACGCTGGTCAAGGCCTGGGACAAGCATGAGAGCTTCCAGCCTGGCACCAATCTCAAGGCATGGCTTTTCACGATCCTGCGCAACGAATTCTATTCGCAGATGCGCAAGCGCGGCCGCGAGGTGCAGGACAGCGACGGCATCATGACGGCCCGGCTTGCGGTGCATCCGGCACAGCACGGCCAGCTCGACCTCAAGGATTTTCGCGGCGCCCTCGAGCAATTACCGGAGGACCAGCGCGAAGCCATCATCCTGATCGGCGCATCGGGATTCTCCTACGAGGAGGCCGCCGAAATCTGCGGTTGCGCGGTCGGAACGATCAAGAGCCGCGTCAGCAGGGCTCGTACACGCCTTCAGGAAATCCTGAAAATCTCCGGCGAGGACGAGTATGGTCCCGATGCGATCTCCGCCCAGGTCACGGGCACGGCGGCACATTGAAATACGGGCTGCATCACGGCAATTCGAGTGCCGTCGCGTCAGTCTTAGCCGGGGGAGCCGCGACCGTAGGCTAGCGCCACCGCTTCAACGAGGTCTTCGCCTGAATAGGGCTTGGTAACCAGCCTCACCCCGGGAAAGGATGCCTTGATCTCGTCCGCATCGGAGTAGCCGGACGCAAACACGAACGGGACGCCGGTCTCCCGCAAGCCCGCGGCGAATTCGAGCGTCGAAGCGCCGCCCAGCATCAGATCGACAATGGCCGCGTCGAAATGCGTCGCGACCTTACGGCCGTCGATCTCGGCCAGGTCGCGGGCAACCACCACCTCGCCCGCACCGTGGTCACGGCAGAGTTGCTCGACATCCATGGCTATGAGGAATTCATCCTCCAAGACAAGAATGCGCAATCCGTCAAGTAATTGGGGCACAGGCAATCGCTCCTTGAAACGCCGGGATTCATGATCGCAATTTGGGGTCTTGTCATTTAAAAAAGACATGCGCCGGCGACGAAACAGCGATCTCGGGCAAGCGCGTGAAACTGGCCTGCCGACCGGCAGACTTTCGCAACGGGGGATCGAAATGCCAAGCCAGATCGGGCGCTCTTCTTCAAGCCGGCAATATCCTTGCGAGCAGTGCCCATTACGGCCCTTGCCGGTGTTCCGGGAGTTCGAGAAACCGGAGCTGGCCTTCATCAGTAAATTCAAGAAGGGCGAGCTCACGGTCGACAAGGGTGCCACTGTTCTCGTGGAAGGAAGCCACAGCGCCCATCTCTACACCGTGCTGTCCGGCTGGGCATTTCGCTACAAGCTGTTGCAGGACGGCCGCCGACAGATCCTCAATTATCTCATGCCTGGCGATCTCATCGGCCTGCAAGGCAGCGTCATGGGGGAGATGCAGCATTCCGTCGAGGCCCTGTCGCCGATGCTGCTTTGCGTGTTCGAACGCGATAACCTGCATGAACTCTACCGCAACCATCCCGGTCTCGCCTACGACATCACCTGGATCGCGTCGCGCGAAGAGCGCATGCTGGACGAGAACCTGCTCAGTCTCGGCCGCCGCAGCGCGATCGAGCGTGCCGCCTATCTTATCGCCTTCATCGCCAGCCGCGCCAAGGTCGTCGGACTGAACGGCAAGCAAACCATCCAGATTCCGATCACGCAGCAGCACATCGCCGATACGCTTGGCCTGTCGCTCGTTCACACCAACAAGACGATCCGCAAGCTGATGGACCGCCAGCTGATCGTCTGGCGCGACGGCGGTTGCGGGGTCGTCGACAATGAAGGGCTGAAGCAGCTCGCCGGCTGGGAGGGGCTGGGCGAGGGCCGCCGGCCATTGATCTGACACCGCACTTCTTGCCAGGGCGGCGGATCGGGTGCGCATGACCGGGTTTTCGGCTAGTTTGTCCGGGCATCGGAACTTTGGGACGCACGGCGCGTTTGAAATCGAGCAATCACAAGGAGTTAAGCAATGGCAACCGCCGCAAGCAAGACCGCCAACGAAGCGCGGACGAATCCGGATCTCGAAGCCGACATCAGGCAGTTGAAAGCCGATATCGACAAGCTCACCAAACAGCTGGCCAAGACCGGCGAACACGGCTACGGCACGGCGCGCCGGGCGGCGGCCGAAGGCGTCGAACAGCTGCGCGCCCAAGGTGAGGCCGCCTTCGACAGCCTGCGCGGCAACGCCAGGGATCTTGAGGCGCAGATGGTGGCAAGCGTACGCGAAAAGCCGGTGACGTCTCTTGCAATCGCCGCTGGCGTCGGCTTCCTGTTCGCACTGCTGGCGCGTCGCTAGTTCCGCCGAGATGGGACTGCTGGCTTCCCTGCTCTCGGCTTTCGCCTCGGGTGAAACAATGGCCGCCGTGCGGCGCGCGCGCACGGCGGCCGTCGTCTACGCGTTTGCAGCGTTGGCGGCATTCTGCGGCCTCGGCTTCCTGGTCGGGGCAGCTTATATCTGGACGTCGGTGCGGTATGGATCGCTAGCTGCCGCGATTGGTTTCGGTGTCGGCTTCCTGGTAATCGCGGGCCTTGTTCTTCTGATCCACCGGCTGATGGCGGGCGCCCGGGTCCGCCGCGAGGCAAGGCGGCGCAAGGCCGACATGAAGGCGATCGGCATTACGGCCGCGCTCGCCGTGCTGCCGACATTGCTGAAGGGAAAAGGCGGACTAGGGGTTATTCTTGGTCCGGCCGTGGCACTGGCGGCTTATGCCATCTACCGCGAGAACGTGAAGCCGGACACCGATCATCCGGATGCCGGCGAGGAGTAGTATGTCGGCACCTGCACTGCCTCGTCTCACTCCGACAGATCTTCCAGCGGCATCGATATTTCGGCGAAGACGCCGTCCGGCCGGAATTCATGGGTCACTTCGCTCGAAATGACCTTGGCCAGACTGCGCCGGATGAGGATCGAGCCAAAGCCGTGCCGCTCGGGTGGGGCAACTTCAGGACCGCCGCTTTCGCGCCAGGTGAAAACGAGGCGCCGGTCGCCTTTCCTGCCTTGCGCCTTCCAGCCGAGATCAACCTTGCCCGATGCAACAGACAGCGATCCATATTGCAGCGCGTTGCTGGCCAGTTCGTGCAGGATCAGCCCGAGCCCGACGGCCTGATCAGGCGACAGCAACAGATCGGCGCCGGAGATCGTCAAGCGTGGCTGGTCGGCGGTGTCGAAGGGCTTGATCTCGATCTGGACGAGTTCACGGATGCCGATGCCGCGCCATTCGCGGTCGGACAGCAGACCATGGGCAATACCCAGGGCCTGAAGCCGCGCGCGGAAGGCCTCGAGGAATTCGCTCGGCTGGCGGGCATGGCGCACGGTCTGCGTCGCCAGCGCCTGGACCGTTGCCAGCGTGTTCTTGACACGGTGGTTGAGTTCTCTGAGCAGCAGCCGTTGCCGTTCGTCGCCAAGCTTGCGTTCCGAGATGTCGTAGTTGACGCCGAAAATCAGCGTCGGCTTGCCGTCGCCATCGCGCTCGATGACACTGCCGCGCGTGGCCACCCATCGCGGTGGATGAAAGCCTTTCACCCGGTATTCGCCGAAATAGTCGTCGCTGCCGGTCAAGGCGTCGCGAAAGCGGGTTTCGGTTTGATAGACGTCGCGCGGGTCGATGGCGGTCAGGATGTCGCGCGCCCGCAAACGCGTCGAGCGCGGCAGGTTGAACAGTTCGGACAGCCTGACGTCGCACTCGATCATGTCCGTGCGGATGTCCCATGCCCAGCTGGCGAGTGACGCCGCGTCGAGGGCGATGGCGCGCCGCTTTTCCTCGCGCGCGAGTGCGGCCTCGGCGATCGCGCCGCTGCGGGTTGCATCCTTCAGGGTGAACAGGCTGCCGGCGAGACCGGCGAGCATCGTCAACTGGTCCAGTGTGGCGCTGGACGGAAAGACATGGGGTTTGCGATCCATCACGCACAGCGTGCCGATCCTGGCGCCGGCCACGAGCATCGGTGCGCCTGCGTAGAAGCGCACATGATGCTCGCCTGTGACCAGCGGGTTGTTCTTGAAGCGGGGATCCGCCGTCGCATCAGTCACCACCATGGGGCCGTCACCGGCGGCGATGGCGTGGGCGCAGAAGGAAATTCTGGTCGCCGTTTCCGTTTCGTCGAGGCCAAAGCATGACTTGAACCATTGCCGCTCGAGATCGACAAGCGTGACCAGCGCTATCGGTGCCTGCATTACGGCCGCGGCGAGGTTGCTGATGCGGTTGAAATCCACGTCGATCGTCGAATCGATCACCTCCAGCCCACGCAGCACGGCGAGCCGGTCTTCGTCCTTCACCGCGCGCGCGACCTCGGCCGGCAGACCCAGCGCTGCTTCTGCCTTGCTGCTCACCCAAGTCCCCAATGCCCAGTCCCGACTTCCGCCGTCCTGTTGGTCTCTTCGCCGGCACTGGTCCGGCTTGCCTGGAACCATCCTAGCGAGGAACCGTTACCCGACCATGTTTTGCCGGCCGCGTCAGCCGGCGCAAATCGAGACAAGGGCCGATCATGACCAAGATCATTCCCGAAAACAAAGCGCGTCAGGGACGGTGGGGCTGGCATGTCTTGTATATCCTGATCGCCGCGCTGCTCCTGAGCTTCGCGGCCTGGGGTGCCGCTGAAATCTATGGCCGGGCGGCCAAGACACCGGCGACCGAGCAAGGAAGCGCGCCGAGCGGCTAGTTTTTTGGCTTTCGTCGTTCGAGACCGCATCAGGCAGCCTTTGCCTCGGCGATGCTGGACGGCACCAGGACGTTGAGCGCTCCGGGATGGATTTCGATCGTCGTCTCACGATCGAGCCTGACCAGTTCGCCATCCATCACGGCCCGGAACTTTCTGCCGCCGGAATGGATTTTCAGCACCGTACGGTCGGCTTGGTGAATTTCGACATGCTCGTTGTCGCGCCACTTGCCGCGCGCAATGTCGAACAAGAACTTGAGCAGTTCGGCGCGTTGCTGCGCCACCGTCACATAGATGCCGAGCACGCCGCCGGCAGGGTTGTCGGCATAAGGCAGATGGCCTTCGCCGAACAGATTGTTGGTGACGCCGATGCCTGATATGCGCGCCGTCACCTCGGCGTCGCCGATGCCGAGCGTGACGTTCATCGCCGGCGGGTTCTTGATCGTTGCCCAGGCCGCCTTGGCCGAAGCCCTGATCTTGCCCAGGCGCGAACCGAATTCCATCCCCTGGCGCAACTGCACCATCTTGGCGTGCATGCCGATCGAAAACTGGTGGACGAAGGGCTGGCCATTGGCCGTGGCCATGTCGACCGCGATGATTTCGCCGTCGGCGAAGGATTTTAGCGCGGCATCGAGCGACTGCGGAATGCCGAGGCCGCGCGCAAAAAGGTTCATCGTGCCGGCCGGCAGTATGGCGAGCGCCTTTTGCTTGCCCATCAGCCTCGCAGCCGCGGCCGAGATGGTGCCGTCACCGCCGCCGGCGAGCACGACATCGACGGCGCGGCGCGACACGGCGTTGTCGAGGGTTTCCACGACATCCTTGCCGGCAACGATATCGATGCTGAGAGAGTGGCCCGCCGATTCCAGCGTCTGACGCATCCGGTCGGAGAAAGCCGAGATATCGGTGGTGCGCAAGGTGCCGCCGTCTCGGTTCAGCACCGCTGCAAATTTCATGCCCCGCTCCGCCGATCAATCACAACCTGACCAGGACGCGCCCAGCCGGAGGCTGAACGCGGCGGGCTTGGAAAGGTTCCGGTTGCGCCGCAATCCAGGCCGGATTCGAAGCTGGGTAGCGCGCATTCGCTTCGTGGGAACAACAGCATGGTCACGACGTTGTGAACCTGTAGAGATGCCGCGTCCGATCTCCCCAGCGACGGTTCAACCGGGCGCGGCGTGCACGAAATCAGCACGAGGAGAGACTATCATGATCCGCACCCTTTTAGCCACGACCGCCCTTGCGACAATGGTCGCGACCGGTGCCTTCGCCCAAAGCACTGCAACCCCGGCCCCCGCGAAGCAGCCTGCGGCGCAGGAGCCGGCCGCGCCGGTGGTGCACGCTGAGGGCAGCATCGTCACCAATATCATCGGCGAAACCGTCTACAACGGCACTGGCGACAATGCCGAGAATATCGGCAAGGTCACTGATGTCGTCTTCGACAAGGACGGCATGGTGAAATCCGTCGTCATCGGTGTCGGCGGCTTCCTTGGCGTCGGAACCAAGAACGTCGCCTTTGACTATGACAAGCTGCAATGGGCCGAGAAGAACGGCGACCGCTGGCTGGTCGCGCAGACGACCAAGGACGAGCTGACGGCGCATCCGGAATTCGACAGCAAGGCTTATGCGCTGGCCCCGGCCGCATCGACGACTGCCCAGGCGCCGGCCACGTCGACAGACACCGCACAGAAGCCCGCGGAGGCGAATGCGGAACCGGTGAAACAGGCTGATGGCAATCTGGCCACAAACATCATCGGCGAAAATGTCTACAACGGCACAGGCGACGACGCCCAGAAGATCGGCGACGTGAACGACATCGTGCTGACCAAGGAGGGCAAGGCGCAGTCGCTGATTATTGGCGTGGGCGGCTTCCTCGGCATGGGCGAGAAGAACGTCGCCTATGATTTCGCCAAGGCGCAGTGGGCACAGAAGAATGGCGACCGCTGGCTGGTTGCGCAGACCACCAAGGAAGAACTGCAGGCGCAGCCGGACTTCAACCGCAAGGCTTATGATCCGGTGCCGGCCACGACGGCATCGAACGAGCCGGCGGCAACCGCCCCCGCCACCGCGACGGCTCCTGCTGCCGCTCCGGCGGACAAGACGGCGGCGGCGCCGGCTGACGCCACCGCTCCCGACCAGACAAAGACCGCGGCCATCGACAAGTCGAAGCTGACGGAGATGCCGATTGGCGAGATCAGGGCCGACGATCTGAAGGGCACGACAGTCTATGGCGCCAACGACGCCAAGGTCGGCGAGATCGGCGATGTCGTGCTGGCGCCCGACAAGAAAACCGATGCTGTGATCGTCGACGTCGGCGGCTTCCTCGGCATCGGTTCGAAGGAGGTCGCGGTTGGCATGGATAATTTGAAGTTCATGACCGACAAGGACGGCAAGAAGTACCTCTATACGACCTTCACCAAGGAGCAGCTCGAGAAGCAAGCGGCTTACGACAAGGGCTCCTACGCGCAGAAGCGCGACGAGCAGCGTCTGATCGTTCGATAGGCAAGGAAACGGGCGGTAGGGGAGATCCCTTACCGCCCTGCCTGCGACCTTGCGTATCCAGCCACCCCGTTTTCCGTCAGTTCCGAGAGTGCAAGCGACTGGTCGAGATGTTCGGCCCGCCAGGCAAGCAGCCTTTCGGCGAATTCCAGGCGGGTGGAGCGATGTGCCGGACTGCTGGCGAGGTTCTTCAATTCGCCAGGGTCGTTCTCCATGTCGAAGAGCAAAGGCGGCAAGCCCCCGCCAAAATGCACATATTTGAATTTCTGCGTGCGGATGACAGCGAGGTTGCACTGGCGCGAGGTAAGGCCGAAGTGCCGTTCGGCTTCACCGTCCGCGACCGAGCGAAAGTCGAACTCCCAGTGCGCGGCGTCGCGCCAAACGGCGGGCGTTCCACCGCTCAGGAAGGGTTTCAGCGAGCACCCGTCAAGATGCGGTTCGGGAGCCACGCCGAGCAGGTCGATGAGCGTAGGCAAAATGTCCACAGCTTCGGTGAAGCGATCGACAGTGCTGCCAGCGGCCTTGCGATGGCGGGGATCGCGGATGATCAGCGGGATGTGATAGCTGCCGTCGAAATAACCGCCTTTGCCCAGCATGAAATGGTCGCCCATCATTTCGGCGTGGTCGGAGGTGAGCACGATGATGGTGTTGTCCCAGGCGCCTTCGGTCTTCAGAGCTTGCCAGAGGCGGCCGAGCTGTGCGTCGACTTCGGAGACCATGCCGTAATAGATGGCTCGGATGCGGCGGAAATCATCCTCGCTCCAGTCGTGTACCTTGCCCGTGGCACCGGGGCGGAACCTTGCGCGGTTTTGCCGGCCAAGATCATAGGAGATGTAGGGGTGGCCCTGAGATTCCGCTCGCCAACTTTCCGCACGGTGAAAAGCCGGGCCGTCCGCCGGATCGTATCGGGTGTTGTACGGTTCCGGCACAATGAAGGGCGGATGCGGGCTGATAAAGGAAAGATGGGCAAACCATGGCGCGGCCTCCTCTTGCTCGCCCAGCCAGCGGATGAATTCGCCGGCAAGGAAGGCCGTTGGCGTCTGGTCCTTGGAGTAAACGGGTGGCGCTTCAGTCACCGCGCCGTCCGCCTCGCCCACGGGGCGATGGATATCAGGACTTCCAGCGCTGGCATCGATGCCCTGCTGCTTCAGCCATGACAGCCACTGCTTCTGATGTTCGGGCAGCAATTGGCGCACCGTGAAGCCGGGCAGCACGCCTTCATAGCTGTGCAACCGTGGATCGGCCGGTGCCAGCTGGCGCGGGTCGAGCGACACGTCGGTATAGCCGAACAAGGTCGGATCGTAACCGACGCTGCGCGCGGCAAGCGCGATGTTGCCGTGGCGGGCATCGAGCGGCGTGCCGTTGCGGCAGACACGGTTGTTCATCTGGTAGAGGCCTGTGTAGAGGCAGGCGCGCGCGGGCGAGCACGGAGCCGCGCCGCCGTAGTGGCGCTTGAACAGCACACCTTCGGCGGCCAGCGCATCGGCATTCGGCGTCTTCACCTGGAGATGGCCGGCAGTCGACAGGCAGTCACCGCGCCACTGGTCGCAGGTAATGAGGAGGACATTTGGCCGCCTGCCTTTTCCAGTCACTTGCGCTACCCCTTCCCAGCACGTTCGAATGCGCACATGGAACCGATTCCATCAGCCGCGCAAGGCCATGGTCTTTGGCCGAATGGTGAACGAGTTTCTTGTCACTGTTCACTTTTACAGCACAGTCCATTCTGTGTTTGCCGCCTTTGCCACAACAGATCGTGTCCTCATATTGGCGTGGACAGCGGCGAGGGCCGCACAAACACCAAGGGAAGGAGCAAAGACATGCTCGACCAGATCAAGGGCCTGCATCACGTCACCTCGATGGCCAGGGATGCACGGCAGAACAATGATTTCTTCACCCACAAGCTCGGCCTGCGCCGGGTCAAGAAGACGGTCAATTTCGACGCGCCGGATGTCTACCATCTCTACTATGCCGACGAGGTCGGAACGCCGGGTTCGGTGATGACCTGTTTTCCGTTTCCCAACATCGGCAAGGGCCGCCATGGCGTCGGCGAAGTCGGCACGACGGTCTACTCCGTGCCGGAAGGTACGCTCGCCTATTGGGAAAAACGCTTCACCGACGAAGGCGTAACCAATGTCGCCCGCGAGGAAAGTTTTGGCCAGAAACGGCTCAGATTTGACGGCCCGGACAGCGACGGCTTTGCCCTCGTCGAGGACAAGGCCGACACCAGAGCGCCCTGGGTGAAGGGCGGCATTGCCGCTGACGAGGCGATCCGCGGCTTTCATTCGGTTTCACTGAGGCTGAAGGATGGCGGCGCCACCGAGGAGCTTTTGAAGTTCATGGGCTACGAGGAGGTCGACAAGTCAGGCAATGTCAGGCGGCTCGCCGTCAAGAACGGCAACGGCGCCGATGTCGTCGACATCGAATCGCTGCCGACGGCCCCCTTCGCCGATCTCGGCGCCGGCTCCGTCCATCATGTCGCCTTCGCCGTCGAGAACCGCGCCAAGCAGCTCGAAGTGCGCAAAGCGCTGATGGATACAGGCTATGGCGTGACGCCGGTGATCGACCGCGACTATTTCTGGGCGATCTATTTCCGCACGCCCGGCGGCGTGCTGTTCGAAGTCGCCACCAACGAGCCGGGCTTCGACCGTGATGAGGACACCGCCCATCTCGGCGAGGCGCTGAAGCTGCCCACCCAGCATCAGCACCTGCGGCCCTATCTCGAACAGCATCTGCAGAAGCTGGAGGGCTGAGCGATGAGCAAGGACGCTTTCATCCACAAGATGCTGCCCGGTTCGCCGGGTGGTCCGCTGCTCTTCGTCTTCCATGGCACGGGCGGCGACGAGAGCCAGCTTGTCTCGCTGGGGCGCGATCTCGCGCCCCAGGCCACCATCATCTCGCCGCGCGGCGATGTTTCAGAACAAGGTGCCGCGCGTTTCTTCCGCCGCACCAGCGAAGGCGTCTACGACATGGACGACCTTGCGCGGGCGACGGGCAAGATGGTGGGCTTCGTCAAGGCCCATGTCGAGGCGACGACGCCATCGGCCGTGCTCGGCCTCGGCTATTCCAACGGCGCCAACATCCTGGCCTCGCTGGTATTCGAAGCCCCTGATCTTTTCGAAGCCGCGGTGCTGATGCATCCGCTGATCCCGTTCGAGCCGGAGGTGAAAGGCAGCCTTGCCGGCCGTCACATCCTGGTGACCGCCGGCAGGCGCGATCCGATCTGCCCGCCGAACCTGACGGCGCGGCTCGAAGCCTATTTGCGTGCCGATGGCGCCGATGTCACAGTGGAGTGGCACGAAGGCGGGCACGAGGTGCGGCCAAACGAAATCGAGGCGGCGCGGCGGCTTTTTGCCGGTGCCCAAGGAGTGTAAAGACATGCCCGATCAGCTGCCAGAGATCGAACTTGAAGATCGCGGTTCCAAGGGTCGCTACGTCCTGCGCGGCGCCGGCGGCGCCGAAGCCGAAATGACCTTCACCAAGATCGGCGAGCACCAGCTCATCATCGATCACACCGAAGTGCCGGACGCCTTTCGCGGCCAGGGCGCCGGGCTTCGGCTCGTCATCCGCGCCGTCGAGGATGCGCGGGCGGCGGGCAAGAAGATCATCCCGCTCTGCCCGTTCGCCAACGCCCAGTTCCGCCGCCATCCGGAATGGGCCGACGTGCTGAAGCAATAGGTCGGACAGGCTTTGTCATTTGCGCGGGTAGCACATCTTGCCTAAGTGGGTATGATATATCGCTCCCGCGCCGATGAACGAACCGAATGACCCCCCTATGACCGAATCCGACCTCGTCCCCGTCTTCGACGGCCATAACGACACGCTGCTGAGGCTCTATCAGTCCAAGGACAGCGACGTCGAAAAGCTGTTCGTCGAAGGGAAATCGGGCGGCCATATCGACCTGCCGCGCGCCAAGGCCGGCGGATTCGCCGGTGGCATGTTCGCCATCTTCCCGCCGCCGGTCGAGAAAGCGCGGCGCAGCGCCGTGCCTTCGGCGCCGAGCGACAGCGAGCCGTTGCCGCCCGAGGTTCCGCGCGCCGATGCGCTCAACTCGACGATCGCGATGGCGTCGATCCTGTTCCGGCTGGAGCGTGCCGGCGCATTGGCGGTATGCCGCAGTGCCGGCGATGTGCGCAATGCCATGGCGCAAGGCACGGTTGCCGCGGTGTTCCACATCGAGGGCGTCGAGGCGATCGATCCTGAACTCACCATGCTCGACGTGCTGCATGCCGCGGGCCTGCGTTCGCTCGGCATCGTCTGGAGCCGGCCGAACGCGTTCGGCCACGGCGTGCCGTTCCGCTTTCCGTCCTCGCCCGACACCGGACCCGGCCTGACCGATGCCGGCAAGGCGCTGGTCAAGGCCTGCAACGAACTGAAGATCATGATCGACCTCTCGCATCTCAACGAGAAGGGCTTTCGCGATGTCGCTGAAATCAGCGATGCGCCGCTGGTCGCCACCCATTCCAACGTGCACGCGATCTGCGGCCATTCGCGCAATCTGACCGACTGGCAGCTCGGCGCGATCCGCGAGTCCGGTGGCATGGTCGGCCTCAACTTCGCCACCGGCTTCCTGCGCGAGGACGGCCGCATGAATGCCGACACCAGCCTCGACATCATGGTGCGCCATATCGATTCCCTGCTGCAGGCTCTGGGCGAGGACGGCGTCGGTCTCGGCTCGGATTTCGACGGCGCCATGATCCCGGCCGTCGTCGGCGACGTCGCCGGTCTGCCTAAACTCGTCGATGCGCTGGCGGCGCGCGGTTTCGGCCGCGCGCTGATCGAAAAGATCGCCTACCGCAACTGGCTAAGCATGCTCGAGCGCACGATCGGCTGAGCCGGCGCTACTTGTCGTAGCCCATGCGCTTCAGCCAATCCTTGCCGACGCCACGGTCGCGAATGATCGGCAACGGGTTTTCCGAATCGAGCCTGGCGCAGATGCGGTAGACCTCCAGGGTCTCCGCACTCATCTCGTCGCGCTTGTAGAAGAACATGGCGGCGGCGTAGCGCGTTCGGCCCGACCATTTCTCACCGAGCGGCGTGTTGACCAGTTCCCACTGTTCGGCGGCTTCGCCTTCTTCCTCGGCCATGCTCAGAAATCCGCCGGCGGGTTGGCGGTGCGGCGGTCGAGCTTGATGAAGGGGCGCGCCACCACCTTGGCCCGTTTCATCAGCTTCTGGTACTGCAGCTCGCGCATGGCGTAGATCTCGACCCAGAGGTCTTCCACGACAGTATCACCATAGGGCCGCGCCAGCGAGGCGATGGCGATGTTGCGCTTCGCCATCGGCGACCACATGGCGGCGCTAACCAAGCCGACTTCCTGGCTCTTCTTGTAGTAGACGATGGCGTGTTCGGCCGGGATGTTGCCCTCGATCTCCAGCCCGACCAGGACATGGCGCAGTCTGCGTCTTGTCCTCGCTTCGAGGATGGCGCGGCGGCCGTTGAAATGGGCCTTTTCCAGATCGATCATGAAGCCGAGCCCGATCTCGTCGGGCATGCGCAGGCGGTCGGCGCGGATGGCGTGTTCGGCGGTGGTGAAATCGGCATTGGCGACAATCAGCCCTGCTTCGAGCCGCGCGCGGTTGAGCGCGGTATAGCCGATGGCCCTGATGCCGCGCAGTTCGCCTGCCGTCATCAGCCGGTCCCAGAGACTCAGCGCCTTGTCGGCCGGCACGAACACTTCGTAGCCGAGATCGCCGGTGAAGCCGGTGCGTGAAATGATGACCGTGCCGCCGTCATGCGGGAACTCGGCGAGGTCGAATATTTTCAGCTTCTCGACACCGGTGAAGCCCGCATCGCGCAACACGGCGAAAGATGTGGGGCCTTGCAAGGCGAGCCCGGCGACGGCCTCGGTTTCTTCCTCGACGGTGACGTCGAAACCAAGGGCGCTGTCCAGCAGCCAGGGCAGATGCCGCTCCTGCGAACACAGCCGGAAGCGGGTTGGCGAAAGTCGGAACAGCGTGCCGTCGTCGAGGACAAAACCTTCATCGTCACACCACGCGGTGTAATGAACGCGGCCGGGCCTGAGTTTGGTGACATCGCGCAAGGTGACGCGGTCGAGGAAGGCTTCGGCATCCGGGCCTTCGATGCGGTATTTGGTCATCGGCGAGATGTCGAAGACTGCCGCCTGGCTGCGGATGGCGAAATATTCGAGCTCCTCGTCCCAGAGCGAATGCGGCGCGCGGTAGCCGGCCCAATTGTACCAGTCCTGGGTCTTGGCCAGCGCATCGAGGCGCGGCTGGAACGGCGTGCCGAGACGCAGCGTGCGGAAGTGGGTTTGCGCGAGAGTGCGGGCAGAAACGGCCGCATTGGCTGTCGTTGCAACGGGCTTCTTCCTGGTTGCCTGAGCCATAACCTACCCTTTCATCGCGATGATGCGCCGCGCGGCATTCAACCCGGGCGCACCGGAAACACCACCACCGGGATGCGAACCAGCACCGGCCAGGAACAGCTCGTCGAGCGGCGTGTCGTAGCCCGACCAGCCGGAGACGGGACGCGAGATCAGCATCTGATCGGCCTGCAGTTCACCATGATGCCAGTGACCACCGGGCATACGGTAGCGCTTCTCGATGTCGGCAGGCGTCAGAAGCTCGGCATGGCGCACCGTCTTGCCGATGCCAGGCGCGTAGGCTTCCAACCGAGCCAGGATTGCCTCGAGGAATTTCGGCTTGCCGGCGTTCCAACCCTCTTTCAACTGATAGGGCGCGTATTGCACCACGGCTGACAGCACGCAGGCGCCGTCTGGCGCCAGCGACGGGTCCGCAAGGCTGGGCAAGGTTATCTCCATCGCCGTCTCGGGCGAGAACTCGCCGTACTTCGACGGATTGAAGGCACGCTCGACATGGTCGGGGGAGGGGGCGATGACGAGCCGCCCCTTGTGGTCGGCGGCATCGGCGCCAGTGAATTGGGGTGGCCGGTCGAGCGCCAGATGGAGCTTGGCGGCATCACCCTTCATGCGGATATTTTTCACCTTGCGCATGAAGCCGGTATCGATCCCGCGTGGTCCGACAAGATCGAGGAAGGTGGTCGCCGGGTTGATGGCGGAGACGATCGTCCTGGCGCGAAGCTCCTCGCCATTGTCTAGGACGACGCCGACGGCGCGGTCTTTCTCGACAATGATCCTTGCGACGGGCACCGATGTGCGGATCGTGACGCCGGCCTTTTCGGCGGCAGTGCGGACGGCCACGACCACCGCGCCCATGCCACCCCGTGGCAGCAGTTGCGCTCCGGCCGCACCGCCGATCTCTCCGGCCAGACGATAATAGAGCCCGAGCAGCGAGGTCGGCGAGCGCGGGCCAAGATGACTGCCGAGGGTGGCATCGAAGGCGAGCAGCCCCTTCAGCCTGTCGTCGGCGAGCTGCTCGTCAAGCAGGTCGGCAACGTTCATCAGAAGCACGCGCAGGAAGTCGCGCATGTCTTCCTTGCCGAGTTTCTTCAACGCTAGCGCGGTCTGGCCGAGCGAAGCTGTCTCCAGCAGCGACATGCCGCCGAGATCAGGCGGCCGGCGTGACAGGAACGGCTTCAATATGCCGGCATAGCGCAACAGCTGCGCGCGCAAATCCTTCCAGGCGGACTGTTCCGACGAACTGGCGCCGGTCAGCACCTCGCCATAGGCGCCATGCAGGACAAGTGGCGGTCCATCTTTCGACAATGCGACTGACGGGATGAAGTCGGCGCGGGCGATTTGCAGCCCGTGCTTTTCCAGCTCCAGCGTCTTCATCACATCGGGGTGCAGCCGGTTCAGCACATGTGCGATCGACGAGACGCGAAAACCGGGCGCGAATTCCTCGGTGCGCGCCGCGCCGCCAGGTTCGGCTGCGGCTTCCAGCACCAGCACCTTGCGGCCGGCCTTCGCCAGCGTGGCGGCAGCGACAAGCCCGTTGTGGCCGCCGCCGATAACGATGCCATCAAATAACGTCATGGGCCGGGCTCATATGCGAGGTGGATTTTGCGAGATCGCGCAGGATTTCGGCCGCAGCATTGCGGCCGGGCGCGCCCATGACGCCGCCACCGGGATGGGTCGAGGAGCCGCACATATAGAGCCCACCGAGCGGCGACCGATACTGCGCATAGCCCGGCACCGGGCGGTTGAACAGAAGCTGGTCGAAGGTGAGTTCGCCCTGAAAAATGTTGCCTTCGGTGAGACCGACCTCAGCCTCGATTTCGCGCGGCGTGCGCACTTCCATGTGGACGATGCGGTCGCGAAACCCCGGCGAGTATTCAGCGATCTGCGCGATCACGCTTTCAGCAAAACCGTCGCGGTCGGCATCGGTCCACTCGCGGCCGTTCACCTTGGGCGGCGCGTACTGCACGAAGCAGCTCATGAAGTGTTTTCCCGGCGGGGCCATGGTCGGGTCGAGCGTCGTCGGGATCACCATGTCGAGGAAGGGATCGGCGGACCAACGGCCGGCCTTCCAGTCGTCATAGGCGCGCTCCATGCGCTCAATCGAATCGGTGAAATGCATGTCGCCGCGATAGACTGGCGAGTCCTTCGGCAGCGCCGGGAATTCCGGCAGCGAATCGAGCGCGATGTTGACCTTGCCTGAGGAGCCGCGGATCTTGAAGTTCTTGACCCGGCGCAGGAAGATGTCGGGCAGTTCCTTCTCCTCGACCAGCTTCAGGAAGGTGCGCTTCACGTCGGCATTGGAGACGACCAGCTTGCCGTAAATCTCCTCGCCGCCGGCAAGAACGACGCCCTTGGCCCTGCCTCTGTTCACCAGCACATGGTCGACCTCGGCGCTGGTGCGGATCGTGCCGCCGGAGGCCTTGAAGGAGGCTGCCAGCGCCTTGGTGACTGCGCCCATGCCGCCGCGCGCATAGCCCCAGGCGCCGACCGATCCGTCGACCTCGCCCATATAGTGGTGCAGCAGCACGTAAGCGGTGCCGGGCGACATCGGTCCGAGTGCCGTGCCGATGATGCCGGATAGCGCGAAGTTCGCCTTGATGACGTCGGTCTCGAAATATTCGTCGAGGAATTCCGAGATAGACATCGTCCAGAAGCGCAGCGTCAGCGCCATTTCCTCGGCGGAGAGACCGGCGAATTTCTTGCCGAGATAAAGCAGTTCGCCGAGGTCGCGCGGCCGCAAACTGGTCGGGTCCGGCGCGGTGCGCATCAGCAACGGCTGGATGAAGCGGCACTGGCGCGTCACGTCGCGAGAGTAGCGGTCATAGGCCTCGGCATCCCTTTTGGAGAAGCGGGCGAATTCGCGCCGGTGCGCGTCGTGGTCGCGGTAATTGGCGAGGTAGTCGCCGTCGCGCGTGAACACCGCACCGCCCTCATAGGAAATGACCTGCAGGCCAAAGCGCGGCAGGTTGAGGTCGCGCATGATTTCGGGGCGGAACAGCGAGCAGACATAGGAGCAGTTGGAGTAGAGGAAGCCCGGCGTCAGCTCCCGGCTGGTGGCAGCACCGCCTACCCAGTCGTTCTTCTCGACCACAAGCACGTCGAGGCCGGCGCGCTGGAGGTAGCAGGCGTTGACCAGACCGTTATGTCCGCCGCCGATGATGATCGCATCCCAAGCTTTCATTGTGGCCCAGTCCTCCCTGTTTTGCGTCATTCCCAAGGGGAAGCGCTATGCGCTTCTCCCGGGGAAAACCGCTCGCATTTTTCCTCGAATTAATTAGGCGACCCGCTCTTCATTTTTGCGTGATCTGTTCCCGAATGCGCGGAATTTGGCATGACATCAGCCATTCTGTCCAGCCATTCTGAATGAATGTTCAACAAATGGTATTGCGTTTTCCCGCATCTGCGCTACGCTTCGCCGGCGTTCGAACCGAGCATTCCGTCGATTGGGGGACCGAGGGCTGATGATCGAAACGGCAGACGCCGAACCGGAATATGACGACACCGCCATCCGCTTCCTCGAGGCGCTGTGGGGCGATGGCTACCTGTCGCCAGGCGGGCCGGACGAGGTCGACCGGCTGGTCGAGGGGCTTTCGCTCAAGGGCAGGACGATCCTCGATATCGGCTGTGGCTGCGGTGGCATCACGTTGCATCTGGTCGAGAGTCACGGCGCGGCGCACGCCACCGGCTTCGATGTCGAACGGCCGGTGATCGCGGCGGCCAGGCAGCGCGCCGCCGCGCGTGGCCTTGGTGAGCGCGCCAGCTTCGTTCAGGCGCCTCCGGGATTGCTGCCTTTCGCCGACAGCTCCTTCGATGTCGTCTTTTCCAAGGATGCGCTGTTGCATGTGCCCGACAAGGACGGGCTCTTCGCCGAGATTTTCCGCGTGCTCAAGCCGGGCGGGGTCTTTGCCGCCTCCAACTGGATGATCTCGCATGACGGCGAACCATCACCCGACATGAAGGCGTATGTCGCGGCCGAGGGGCTGTCCTTCGCCATGGCCTCGCCGGCGCGCTATGCCAAGGCGATGCGTGGCGCCGGTTTTGCCGATGTCACCGTCAGGGACCGCAATCCCTGGTACCGCGAGGTGGCGCGAGGGGAGCTCGAAAGGCTGAAGGGATCGCTCTATCCGGCCGTTGTCGCCGTGGTGGGCGCGGCCTATGTCGACAAGAACATACGAACCTGGGAAGCCATGCAGAAGGTGCTTGACAGTGGAGAGCACCGTCCCACTCATCTTCGCGGGTCGAAGCCGGATGCAAAGTGATAGCCGGCGATGCTGGAGACCATCACACGCATGAAAACGGAAGACGCCAGGGACGCGCTCCTTGAACCGGCGCGGAAAGCCGAATCCGAGAAGCGCGGGCGCAAGGCCTCGAAGGAGGTCAGGCAGCTTCAGCTCATCGAGGCGACGATCGATTCGCTCGCCAAGCGCGGCTATTCGGAGACGACAATGGCCGACGTCGCCGATGGCGCCGGCTTGTCGCGCGGCATCGTCAATTTCCATTTCGAGAGCAAGGAAAAGCTGCTCGTCGCGACGCTGCAGTATATGTATGACGAGTATTCGGCGCATTGGCGCAATGCGCTGCAGAAAGCAGGCGACGATCCTGCCGACCAACTGCAGGCCCTGGTCGCTGCCGACTTCGACCGCTCGATCTGCAACAAGCGCAAGCTCGCCGCATGGTGCGCCTTTTGGGGCGAGGCCAAGTCACGGCCGACCTACCAGGCGCTGAGCAGCGCCCGCGACGTCGTCTATCAGGACATCTTCATCGAGCTCTGTGCGACGCTCAAGCAGAGCGGCGGCTACGCCTATGAGCCGCAGGTCATGGCATTGGCGCTTAGCGCCATGCTGGAAGGGCTTTGGCTGCGGCTGATGATGGGGACCGAGAACACGACCCGCGAGACCTCCTTGCAGGCGGCGAACGAATTCCTGTCGGCGGCTTTCCCGAAACACTACCCGCGGAACGCCGCCGCCCCGACCAAATCATCAGAAAAGACGAAATCATAAGAAAACCACAGAGGATGGAACAGCAATGAAGACACTGACAAGACGCCTGACACTGACGCTCGCACTGGCCGGAACCCTGGCGGCCTCCGCCACCGCCTTGGCGATCGCCGCCGACAAGGATCTGATCGTGTTCGACTGGTCCGGCTACGAGGATCCGGGCTTCCACCCGAAATATGTCGAGAAGAACGGCGATTCGCCGACCTTCGCCTTCTTCGGCGATGAGGACGAGGCGTTCGAGAAGGTCCGTTCCGGCTTCAAGGCCGACCTTGGCCATCCCTGCTCGCAGAGCGTGGTGAAATGGCGCGAGGCTGGCCTGCTGCAGCCGCTCGACACCTCGAAGATCACAGGCTGGAAGGACCTCAATCCCGGTATCATGGCGATGAAGAATCTCGCCACCACCGATGACGGAAAAGCCTGGTTCATGCCCTGGGACTGGGGCAACACGCAGCTCACCTACAATTCCTCCAAGATCGACGACAAGGACGTGCAGTCGCTGAAGGCGTTCGCCGATCCGAAGTTCAAGGGCCGGGTGTCGATCGGCGACAATGTCGACGACGCCTATGCGCTGGCGAGCCTCGCCATCGGCCTGAAGGACTGGACCAAGATGACGGACGACCAGTTCAAGCAGGCATCCGATTTCCTGCGCCAGGTGCACAAGAACGTGCGCTCCTACTGGACCGACACCACCGACATCGTGCAGTTGTTGAGCGGGGGCGAGGTCGACCTCGCCTGGGCCTGGAACGATGCGACCGTGCAGTCGGTCGCAGCCGGCATGCCGATCAAGTCGAAGAAGGACACGGCGGAGGGCATCTCGACCTGGGTCTGCGGCTATGTGCTGTTCAAGGATGCTCCCGGCAACATCGACAAGGCCTATGATTACCTCAACGCAGTCAACGATCCGGAGATCGCCAAGGTGCTGGTCAAGGATTGGGGCTACGGCCAGGCCAACGCCAAGGGCATGGCCGGCGTCGATCAGACCGTCCTGAAGGAAAAGGGTTATGACGACGTGCAGAAATTCGTCGACAAGACGCTGTTCCAGCAGCCGCTGCCGTCCGATCTCAAGCTCAAGATGATCGCCGAGTTCGAGAAGATCAAAGCGGGCTATTGAGGCCTGCTTTCGAGTGGCCGTTCCTGCCCGCTCGGATATGGAACTAGGGTGATCGCTCGGGTTGCCATCATCCATTCGAGCGCTGGCGCCGCCCCTCACCTGCCTGCCGGCATCCTCTCCCCGTATAATGACGGGGAGAGGGGTGCTGTCGTCGCCGGTTTCGCCAATCGCCGACGTTGCAGGAAGAGTGCCGGCACTGCGGGCAGCCTTCTTCTCCCCGTCGCTATACGGGGAGAAGTGCCCGGCAGGGCGACGAGGGGCAGCGCTGACTTCAATGATTGCCGGTCCCGGCCGCAAGTTGGTCCGAAGTGGTTGCTCCATCGAATTCGCGGCCTCGCCAAAGCTTGGGAATTCTCCTAACCTCGCTCCCGATATCTTTCGCGATGGGGGAGTTTTCGCACCATGAATTCCGCGCTTCGTCGCCTTGTCGCCGCCGCCTGCATGGTTGGCGCCGGCGCGGTTTACGCGCTCGCCGAAGGCGGCGGCGACCTCGTCGTATTCGACTGGTCGGGCTATGAGGATCCGCTGCTGCATCCGGCGTACACGACCAAATACGGTGCCGAGCCGACCTTTGCTTTCTTCGGCGACGAGGACGAGGCCTTCGAGAAGATGCGGGCAGGCTTCAAGGCCGATGTCGCGCATCCCTGCTCGCAAAGCGTGGTGAAGTGGCGCGAGGCCGGCCTGCTGCAGCCGCTCGACACGTCCCGGATCGCTGGCTGGAAGGATCTCAATCCAGGTATCATGGCGATGAAGGATCTCGCCGTCACCGCCGACGGCAAGGCTTGGTTCATGCCATTCGACTGGGGCAACACCTCGCTGCTCTACCGCACCGACAAGGTGACGGCCCAACAGGCACAGTCGCTCAAGATTTTCGCCGATCCGCGGTTCAAGGGCCGCGTCACCATCGGCGACAATGTCGATGACGCCTATGCGCTGGCGAGCCTAGTCATCGGTCTCAAGGACTGGACCAAGATGACCGACGACCAGTTCAAGCAGGCGTCCGCTTTCCTGCGTGACGTGCACAAGAACATCCGTTTCTACTGGACCGACGACACCGACCTCAACCAGGCCTTTATCGGCAACGAGGTCGACCTCGTCTGGGGCTGGAACGAGACCTTCGTGACGCTGAAGGGACAGGGGCTGCCGATCGCCATGAACCGCGAGACCAACGAAGGGATTTCGACCTGGGTGTGCGGCTACGTGCTGATGAAGGATGCGCCAGGCAAGCTCGACGAGGCCTATGATTTCCTCAGCGCCGTCAATGCGCCCGGCGTGTCGGACTATATGGTCAAGACCTTCGGCTACGGCCACGGCAATGGCGCCGGGATGGCTGCGATCGACCACAAGGTGCTGGCCGACCGCGGCTTCGACAATCTCGACAAGTTCCTCGACAAGACCTTGTTCCAGCAACCCGTCGCGCCGGAGCTAAAGCAGCGCATGGTCGCCGAGTTCGAGAAGATCAAGGCCGGCTATTGAGCGACAAGACCGAAAGGACCGGCGTCGTCATCGTCGGGGCCGGCTTCACCGGTCTCTCGGCCGCGATCGAATTGAAGCGCGCCGGCGTCGATTTCGTGCTGGTGGAAGCCCGCGGTCGTGTCGGCGGCCGCGTCGAGGCCATGCGAAACGGACTTGGCGAGCGCATCGACAGCGGCGGCCAGTTCCTGTGCGAGGACATGCCTCAGCTGATGGAACTGGCGCGGGCCCGCGGCAAGACCTTCGTCGAGACCTACGTCGAGGGCGATTTTATCACCCATCCGGCGATGTCGGCCGCGAGAGCCGAGCGGACCTATCATGCCTCGATGGCGATCCGCGAACGCATGAACAGGATCGAACCCAACGATCCCGCGATCTCACGCCTGACCGTTGCCGACTGGCTCGAAGGCCAGAACGACGCGACTGACGCCAAGGCTGCCTTCCGGTCGATGATCGAAGGCCTGTGGTGCCTGGCGCTGGAGAAGGTGCCGCTCTGGTACCTGATCGACAATGACCGGCGCATCACCAATGAGGTGCCGGAGCTGCAATATTCCCTGCGCGAGACCATGCAGTCGGTGGCCGACGATCTGGCTAGGGATTTCGGCGGCCGGGTGAGGCTGGGTGAACCGGTCACCCACATCGAATATGGTCCGCCAGGGGTTCGGGTTGTCTCGAGCAATGGCGTGATCGAAGCGCGCGCCGTTCTGGTGGCCGTGCCGCCGGCGACAGCCGCGAAGCTCGATTTCACGCCCGTCCTGCCAGCAGCCTTGGACAGGGCGCTCGGCGCCTGGGAAAGCGGCGCCGTGATCAAGATCCTGGTGCGCTATCCCAGGCCATTCTGGCGCGAGCGGGATTTGAGCGGGATGGTGATGTGGCGGGATCTGCCGGGGCTGTTTGCCTGCGACGCCAGCAAGGATCCCGATCATGCGGCGCTTGTCGTCTTCGCCGGCGGGCCTCTGGCGCTGCGCTGGCACAAACTCGGCGAGGCGGACCTGCGGGCGCAGGTGACGATGAGGCTTGTGGAGGCGCTCGGTCCGGAGGCTGCGGATAGTCTCGATTTCAGCCGCCGCGACTGGACGCACGATGGCTGGAGCGGCGGTGCCTATAGCGACCTGATCATCGACGTGACGGCGAGGGATGCCGAACGCACCATTCTTGCCGGTGCGCCGCCGCTGCATTTCGCTTCGTCGGAATTGTCGCCGTCATTCCCGGGCTATGTCGAAGGCGCGATCGTGGCCGGGCGCATTGCGGCGCGCAGGATCATCGCCGATGTTCAGTCGGCCATCGCGACCAGAGCTTCGGGATCATAGGCGAGGCGGATCGGGGTGCCGACCGGGATATCGTCGGCGCCGAAATCGTTGGTCTCGGTCACCGACAACGGCTTTTCCAGGCCCGGGATTTCGACGATCAGATGGGTGATCTCGCCGAAATAGTGGCGCTCGACCACCTTGCCGGCGACCTCGAATTTGGCTGTCGCGTTGTCCCATAGCACGCGCAGCCGCTCCGGTCGGATGCCGAGCGTCGCGGCGCCGCCATTGCGCACGAAAGCCTTGGGCTTGTCGGTCTTGATGCGGCCGAATCCGAGCGTGTCGACGATCAGCGAGGCGCCGTTCTCCTCGACGATCTCGGCCTTGACGAAATTCATGCCGCCCAGGAAGTCGGCGACCTGGCGGTTGACCGGACGCTGGTAGATTTCCTTTGGCGAGGCGACCTGCGCGATCTTGCCGCCGAACATCACGGCGATGCGGTCGGACATGGCGAGCGCCTCATACTGGTCGTGGGTGACGAGCACGAAAGTGATGCCGACCGCCTGCTGCAGCCGGCGCAACTCGACTTGCATCTGCTCGCGCAGCTTCTTGTCAAGCGCCGACAGCGGCTCGTCGAGCAGCAGAACTTTTGGCCGCATTACCAGGGCGCGGGCAAGCGCGACGCGCTGGCGCTGGCCGCCGGAAAGCTCGGTGGCAAGCCGCTTGCCGAGGCCGGTGAGCGAGACCTGCCCCAGCGCTTCCTCAACCCGGCGCTTCTCTTCGCCGCCCTGCAGCTTCAACCGCTTCAGCCCGTAGGCGACGTTCTGCTCGACATTGAGGTGCGGGAAGATCGCGTAGCTCTGGAACACCATGTTGGTCGGCCGGCGGTTGGCCGGGATGCCTTCCATCGACTGGCCACCGACCGCGATCGAACCGCTGGTCGGATTGTCGAAGCCGGCGATCATGCGCAAAAGCGTGGTCTTGCCGCAACCGGAGGGTCCAAGCAACGAGAAGAACTCGCCTTCCCTGATGGTCAGGGAGGCGTCGTCCAGCGCCTTGAACGCTCCGTAGCTGCGGGTGACGTTGCGGATCTCGATCATCGGCCTTTCGGATTGGATCCTGTCCGCGTGAGGGCGCTCGATCCGCTGCTGCTCAGGCATAGAGGCCTCCCTCGTTCTGGGTACGCCTGGCCGCGCGGCGACGCAGGATTTCGGCGATCGTCATCAGCAGGAAGGAGGCGACCAAAAGCAGCGTGCCCAGCGCCAGCACGCCGGGCAGCTTCGACGCGAAACGCAACTGGCCCCAGATGTAGATCGGCAGTGTCGCCTCGGTGCCTGTCAGGAAGAAGGCGATGATGAACTCGTCCAGCGAGATGGTGAAGCAGACCAGCAGGCTGGAAATGATCGCCGGCGCCACCATGGGCAACGTCACGCGCCGGAAGGTGCCGAAGGCGCTTTCGCCGAGATCGGCGGAGGCTTCCTCGAGGCTGCGGTCGAAACCTTCGAAGCCGGAGGTCAGCACCGTCATCGAATAGGGAATGCAGACCAGGACGTGGCCGAGCACTACGGTGAACAGCGAAAGGCTGAGGCCCAACTGCAGCATCACAAGCAGCATGGAGATGGCAACGATGACTTCTGGCAGCACAAGCGGCGCCATGATCAGCCCGTTGATGGCGCGGCGGCCGGGATAGCGGTAGCGGGTGATCGAGCGGGCGGCGAGGATGCCGAGTACGGTGGAGAGGATGGCCGCCGAGACGCCGACGATCAGGCTGTTCCAGGTGGCGTCGAGCAGCGCCGGCGTGCGCGGCAGGTCTTCGTACCATTGCAGGGTGAAGCCGGTCAGCGGGAATTTCGGCGTCGCCGCCGTGTTGATCGAGAAGATCGGAAGGAAGATGACGGGCAGATAGAGGAAGACGATGTAGAGGAACGCATAGGCCGACAGCCAGCCGCCCGGCAGGAAGCGCCGCGCTCTCATCGCGCCATCCTCTGCAAGGTGCGGATGATCAGCACCGTGGCGCCCGCCATCAGGGAGACGATCAGCATGGTGGTGACGGAAAGTGCGGCGCCGAGCGGCCAGTTGGCGGCCTTGCCGAACTGCGCCTGGATAGCGTTGGCGATCATGACGCCGTCCTTGCCGCCGACGAGCTTTGGCGTGACATAGTCGCCGACCGTCGGGATCATGACGATCAGCGCCGCGGAAATGATGCCTGGCGCCGACAGCGGCAAGGTCACGCGCAGGAACGAGCGCAAGGGGCCATCGCCAAGATCGGTGGCCGCTTCGACCAGCGTGCGGTCGACCTTCTCCAGCGAAACGAAGATCGGCAGAATGGCGAAGGCCGCCCAGGCATGGGTGAGGGTGATGATGACGGCGCTCGAATTGTAGAGCAGGGCTGTCGATGGTTCGTCGATGATGCCGAGGCCCATCAGGCCGGAATTCAAGACGCCGTTATAGCCCAGGATGACCTTCCACGACATCACGCGCAAGAGATAGCTGGTCCAGAACGGTATGGTGATGAGGAACAGCCAGAGGCTCTTGTGACGGCCGCCATGGAAGGAAATGAAGTAGGCGATCGGGTAGGCGAGGACGACGGTGAACAGGCTGACCGTCAGCGAGATGTAGAGCGAGCGCCACAACAGATCGCGGTAGATCGGCTCGGTCAGAGCGACGCGGTAGTTCTCCAGCGTGAAGGTGCGGTCGATGGTCAGGTAGTGCTGCGTCCAGAAGGAATGGGCGATGACCACCATGATCGGCAGGACCAACAGGATCAGCGCGTAGAGGAAGGTCGGGCTTATCAGGGCAAAGCCCTGTACGGGCTCGGATCGCAGAAGGGCATTTCGTCTGGCCCGCGTCATGCGCAACGGGGGCGACCCTTCCGCAGCCACAGTCATTGCAGGGCACCGGGGGGCAGGGCTCCGGGTGCGATCTCGGTTGCTGGCCTGGACTGTCCCGCCATACGGCATCCCATTGGGCTGGCGCCGGCTATTGTTCCCCTTGCCGGCTTTCTTTCATCATGCGCGCATCCGCGGATTGAAATCAAGCGCTAATTCTGCAATGTTGATTGAACGGACATTCAAAATCGGGTGAGCAGGGCGACGATTTCGGCCATGGCGGACCGGATTGATGCCCGGGAAATTCGAGGGATGATGTGGAGGCGATGATGGCGGCTCTGAGAGATCTGAAGGCACGCGAAACGGCTGGCCCTGGCAACGACGATGCGGCCGAACTGGCCAGGCGTCATCTCATCCAGCCCTGGCCTTATGCCGGTTCCGTCGGTTCGGAGGCGCGCGCGCTGATCGGTGAGGGCGATGGCATCTACATCACCGACAGCACCGGCAAGCGGCTGATCGATGGGCCTGCCGGCATGTGGTGCGTCAATGTCGGCCATCGTCGAGAGGAACTCGCCAGGGTGATGTACGATCAGGCGATGGCGCTGTCCTACAACACGCCTTGGTACACGATGAACGCGCCATCGGCGGAGCTTGCCAAACGCATCGCCGGCCATGCCCCAGGCGAACTCAGCCATGTCTTCTACACCACGGGCGGTTCCTCGGCCGTCGAGACGGCGCTGCGCTTCATGCAGTTCTACAACAATGTGCGTGGCCGGCCGGAAAAGAAGCTCATCCTGAGCCGAGGCGGCGCCTATCATGGCTCGACCTATCTGTCGGCCTCGCTCAATGGCCGTCCGCGCGATCGCGACTGGATGGACGGCGCCGACGAATTGGTGGTCAAGCTGTCCTCGCCCGATCCGTTCAGGCGCCCGCAAGGGATGAGCCTTGCCGCCTTCACCGATTTCCTCGTCGACCAGTTCCGCGACACGGTGGCGCGCGTCGGCGCCGACAGAATAGGCGCCTTCGTCGGCGAACCGGTGCAGGCTTCCGGCGGCGTCGTCGTGCCGCCCGACGGCTATCTCAAGCGTATCCGCGAGATCTGCCGTGGCAACGACATCCTCTACGTCTCCGACGAGGTGGTGACGGGCTTCGGCCGGCTTGGCCATGTCTTTGCCTCGGGCGATGTGTTCGGCATCGATCCGGACATGATCACCTTCGCCAAGGGCGTCACCTCAGGCTATTTCCCGCTCGGCGGCGTCATCATCTCGGAGCGGCTGCTGGAAAACCTGCGCCGGTCCAACCATCCCGATGCGCTGTTCGGCCATGGCCTGACATACACCAGCCATCCCGTCGGCTGCGCGGTGGCCTTGAAGAATCTCGACCTGCTGGAGGAAAGCGTGCTTGCCCACACGCAGGCGGTCGCGCCCTATTTCCAGGCGCAATTAAAGACGCTGGAAGAGCTGCCGCTGGTCGGCGAGGTGCGCGGCGTGGGGTTGATGGGCTGCGTGGAATGCGTCGCCGACCGCGAAAGCAAGGATCCACTGCAACTCGACAAGGATGTCGGCAAGCGCATCGACGCCCACTGCCACGAACTTGGCCTGCTGGTGCGGCCACTGATCAACATGTGCGTGATGTCGCCGCCGCTGATCATCACGCGCGAGCAGATCGACGACATGGTGGCGATCCTGCGCGAAGGCATTTCACGCACGATGGATGATCTCAGGAAAGAGGGCGTGTGGCGGGGATGACAGCCGATCCCCCTCGCGGGGGATGCCGCCGGTACGTCTTGGCGATCAGTTCGAAATTATAGCAATTTTCCGCAAGCCATGGACGCCGCAACGCGGCAGATTGTCCCGGCAACGGCGGACAAGCCCTGAAGAGCGGTATCCGGATCACCAGGGAATCGTTCCGAGTTCTGCGTGCGTGAACGTCCCTGTCGGGCCGTCCGGGCCAAGCATCGCGACACGCACCGCCTCGCGGGCGCCCTGCTCGACGGTCTCGGTGCCGGCATAGCCGTTGAGGTTGGTTTTGGTGAAGCCCGGCGAGACGGCGTTGACCTTGATTCCGGTCGGCTCCAGCTCGATCGCCATGGCCAACGTCATGGCGTTGAGCGCCGTCTTGGACGCGGGGTAGACCGGGCCGAAGATCGAGCGGTAGGGGAAGGCCGGGTCCGCATTGCGTGTCAGCGAACCGACGCCGCTCGACACGTTGACAATGCGGGCTGCCCGCGCTTCGCGCAGCAGCGGCAGCATGGCCTGGGTGACGGCAAGCACGCCGAACACATTGGTCTCCCAGACCGCGCGCACTTCGTCGAGGGACACGTTGCTCGGGCGGGTCAGCTTGGCATAGTCCTCGATGGATTGGCCGGGCCGCTTGCTGGTGTTCGAGATGGCGGCGTTGTTGACGAGCACGTCGAGGCGGCCAAGCTCATTGCGGATACGCTCCGCCGCGGCGGCGATCGAAGCCTGATCCGTCACGTCGAGTTGGAATGCGCGCGCGTCCTGCCCGATATCACGGGCCGCCGCCTCGCCGCGCTCGAAATTGCGCGATCCGACCAGCACGGTGAAGCCGTGCGCCACGAGATCCCTGGCGATCTGAAGGCCTATTCCTTGATTGGCCCCGGTGACCAAGGCGACGGGTCTATCCAGCATGATGATCTCTCCTTCGACGGTTGTTCAGGATTTATGCAGCGGCGCGTTCGGCGGTCGGCCGGCGGCGCAGATCGGCTTGCAGGATCGCCGGCGGGTTGTAGTTGGCCTCGTTCAAGCCGACGTCAGTCCCGGGCGGGACGATCCGGTCGATCCGGTCCAGAACCTCGTCGCCGAGGTGAACCTCGGCGCCGACGAGCAGGTCGTCGAGATGCTGCATCGTACGTGGCCCGAGAATGGCCGACGTCACGGCCGGATGAGCCATGACGAAAGCCATCGCCATGTGGGTGAGCGACAGCCCCGCCTCTTCAGCCAGCGGGATGAGTTGCTCGACCGCATCCAGACTGCGCTCATCGGACATCTGCGTCGGCATGTATTTCACCCGCAGGCTGTCGGGCAGCGGTTGCCCCTTGCGGTAGCGCCCGGTGAGCAGGCCTTTCGACAATGGGCTCCAGACCATCGCTCCCATTGCGTAGCGCTCGCAGACGGCGAGTACTTCGCGCTCGATGCCGCGATCGAGGATCGAGTAAGGCGGCTGCTCCACGCGGAAACGGGCGAGCCCGCGCCGCTCGGCGACCCACTGGGCCTCGACGATCTCGGAGGGCGGGAAAGTCGAGGATCCGATCGCGCGCACCTTGCCGGCGCGCATCAGATCGGTGAGTGCCGAGAGCGTTTCCTCGATGTCGGTGTCCGGTGCCGGGCGATGTATGAGGTAGAGATCGATGTGGTCGGTCTGCAGACGGCGCAACGACGCTTCCACCGCCTGAATAATCCAGCGGCGCGAATTGCCCTGGCTGTTCGCATCCTTGCCCATCTGCCCGTTCACTTTGGTGGACAGCACGACCTTGTCGCGCCGACCTTTCAGCGCCTTGCCGACGATCTCCTCCGACTCGCCGTTGCTGTACCTGTCGGCGGTGTCGACGAAGTTGATGCCAAAATCCAAAGCCTTGTGAATGATACGGATGCATTCGTCGTGATCGGGGTTTGCGATGCTGCCGAACATCATCGCGCCCAGGCAGTAAGGGCTGACCTTGATGCCGGTCCGTCCGAGCGGGCGATACTGCATGTTTCTCTCCTCGTGCTTGGCTGTGGCTAAAACCGCCTTGCTGTGCTATTCAGCCTAAACGGATCCATGTTCCACATTATACGGAACATTGTTCCGTTTGGCAAGCAGGTGCATTTTGGACGACAGAACGGACGATTCAGACGCTGGCGTGGGGCTGCGAGGCGGCGCGGATCGACGCGTGCGCGCCGACGCGCAACGCAATCTCGACACGCTGCTCCAGGCCGCCATGGCGGTGTTCGCGACCTCGGGCGTCGACGCCCCGGTGCGCGAAATCGCGGAAAAGGCGGGCGTCGGCATCGGTACTCTCTATCGGCACTTTCCGCAGCGCTCCGACCTGATCGCCGCCGTCTTTCGCCGGGAGATCGATGGCTGCGCGGACGCAGCATCCGTCCTGTCGGCCGGGCATGAGCCCTTCGACGCGCTGGCGGCCTGGATGCAGCGATACGCGGCCTTCATTGCCGCCAAGCGTGGCCTGGCCAAGGCCCTGCACTCAGGAGATCCGGCGTTCGACAGCCTGCCGGGCTACTTCGACCAGCGGCTGCGGCCTGCCTTGCGCACGCTTCTCGACGCGGCGATCGCCGCCAGCGAAATCCGTGGCGATGTCGATGCCGACGAGCTACTGGGCGCGGTGGCGAGCCTGTGTATGTCGGCCCACAATGCCGGGAGCGGCCGCGCGGAGCGCATGGTGGCTCTCCTCGTCGACGGGCTGCGCTACGGCGCGAAGTCGTCGTAGGAGTGATGTAGGAATCGTCCGGCCTATAGTGCGGTCGCGCGCACCTACGACCGCGACCGCAGCGCGTCGTTCAGATTCCACATGTCCTTTTCCTCCGGCGCGGTATCCAGGCCGAGCACCGGAATCTGCTTGCGCAGGTGGTCGTGGTGCGTGCGTACGCCATATTCGAGGTCGGAGAGGTAAAACCCCTCGAAGGCCTCGGACAGCATGGATTCGTTCGACCAGACCGAGAGCTGCACATCTTCCGACATGGTGTCACGATCGATACGGAAGGAGAGGTAGCGGGCAGCGGCCTGCTCGCGACTTTCATCGCGGTAGCGATAGATGGCGCCACGCAGCAGGGTCTCACCCGTCGACAGCGGGAACTCCTGGTAGAACTGCACCGATTCCGGCATCACCGACAGGACGGCGTTGGGGAAGATGCCGTAATAGACCCAGGCCTTCCTGAGATGGTCCGGCAGATGCGTCGGCTCCGGCGCGATCTTGACGTAGTTCCTGACGCTCCAGCGGCGGCCGGCATGCGGGTTGTAGGTGGCGAAGGAGCGCGAGACGCCGTTGATGAAGGGCTCGTCGAAATAGGTGGCGCCATAGAGATCCTGCAGGGCCGGATGCGCCATGGCGACGTGATAGCCTTCATTGTCGACGTCGCGCACCGACTTCCAGTTGACCGGTGTCTTCTGGGTCCAGATGCCCCAGGAGGGCACCATGTCGGCGGCCTTGTAGTGTGCGAATTCGGGTTCGATCGGCTTCAACAGCTCGGCGACCGAGGGCTGTGGCCCGCCATTGCGGAAGCGGATGAAGATGAAGCCCATCCAGACTTCGAGATCGAGCGGCATCAGGCCGAACTCGGTCTTGTCGAGATCGGGGAAGGAGCGCGGCCGGGCGGCGCCGCGCAACGTACCGTCGAGGTTGTAGACCCAGCCATGGAACGGGCAGACCAGCGCGTTCTTGCAATTGCCCTGGCTGTCGGCCACGACGCGGCTGCCGCGGTGGCGGCACATGTTGTTGAAGCCGCGCACGACGCCGTCCTTGCCGCGTACGATCAGAGCGCGCTCGCCAATGACATCCATGGTGAGATAATCACCGGCATTCGGTATGTCGCAGACATGTCCGGCGATCTGCCAATGATTGCGGAAAACATACTCCTTCTCCAGTTCTAGAAGGGCGGCGGAATGGTAACTCCAGCCCGGTAATCCCCGCCGGTCCCAATCGTTCGGGATTGCCACGTCACGGAGGTGCGGGTTCATGAACCGTCTCTTCTTTTTATTGAATATGCATTCAATATAATCATATTTTGCATTGAAATGCAATGGCTTGTGGAAATACGCAGATTCCGTATCGGAAATGTAAGCCCAGGTTCCAACGGCATCCGGCTCCGCCGCGGGCCCCGAAAACCCCGGAAAATCCGGGTGTTAGCCGGACTTCCACAACCTCCGCCCTGTCGCCGGTTCACGCTGCAAATCGCGCCCCTCGACAAGGTATTGCGCTGGCAAGAAAGCCCCGGCGGCGCACGGAGGGCAACCCGCCACTCAGGTCAAAATAGCCAATGACCGATTTTGACCGTTTCTGCCCGCATGGATGTTTCAATCCGGTTACATTGCCGCGCTCTCGTCACCTTTGCGCCGTTACAGAGCGCGATTAAATTCGTTTTATCGCAAAAAGAAAATCAACGAAGGGGAAGATGATGCATGCGAAAGTCCAGATCACCAGCGGCAACCGCTTTCAGGCTCCAGAGCGCGCTGACCGCCGCCCGAAGCTGGCCCTTCGCCAGCGTGCCAGCGACCACCCGATGGCAATGTTCATGGCGCTGGCTGCTTGCGCCTTCGCCGGCATGGCGTTCACGCCGACGGTCGGTCCGGCCTTCGCTTCGTTGAATCCGCCTGCCAACGTCATCGAAGGTGCGCCGACCACAACCACGACCGCCCGCCTGCCGATGCCAGCGATCGATTTCGCCTGCAAGGGGCAAGCCTGGGGCGCCGAGAGCGTGGATTGCCTGCGCGCCATCGCCCAGCAGTCCGGAACGCACAAGGTCCGCGCGATCCGCATGATCGCCAACGCCGTGCCGGTGACCAGCACGCCGAACATCTTCTGATTTTTGTCTCCGGGTTTCTGCCTGGGCATGATTCCGAAAACAGGTTCCCGTTTGGGGATCATACCCTGACCTCCCCGAGCGCACCTCCAGCGCTCTCCTCGGCTCCCGCCGCACGTCGGCCGGGGGCCTCTTTTTATGCTTTCAACGCGGCCTGCTCGGCAATGGTCGAAAGCACGCTGCGTACATCCAGCGTGCTGAACGGTTTTTCGAGGATCTGGGGCCGCTGCTGCGCCGGCAACGCCTCGATTTCCGCCTTCGCGCCGATGAGGTCGCCGGTGACCAGCACGAAGCGCCGCGCCAGGTCGGGGCGCTCGGCGAGCAGTTCGCGGTAGATCGAAATGCCTGATGTGCCGGGCATGCGCAGATCCGAAAAGACGATGTCAGGCGGCATGTGGCCGCTCAAGGTGGCGGCGCTCGATTCCCAGACCGGCGCGATCCGCGACTTGATGCCCATCAATTCGAGAATGTCGGACAAGGACCCGGCGACGTCAGGCTCGTCATCGATGATCAGGGCATGGCGCAGGCCGCTCGATCGCGGCTGGCTTTCGCCAGCTGCGATCATGCCTGCCGAGATAGCGGGCAACTGGACGACGAAACGCGCGCCTCTCGGCTGCACTTCCTCGAACCAGACATTGCCATTGTGCCGCTCGATGATGGATTTCGAAATCGACAGGCCGATGCCGGTGCCGACACCGACCGGCTTGGTGGTGAAATAGGATTCGAAGATGCGGGAGCGGATGGCTTCGGGAATGCCGGGGCCGTTGTCCTCGACCGAGAAGCCGGGATTGCCCCGGTCGCCACGGAAGCTCCGCACCTTGATCAGCCGATCGCCGGCGACGCCAGCCAGGGCGTGCTGGCTGTTGATGAGGAAATTGGCCGCCACCTGCGTCACGTGGTCGGCGTCGGCCATGGCCAGCAGGGGACCCGGTGCGAAATCGGTATCGATGATGATGCCGCTCGAGCGCGCGCCATAGGCGGTCACTTCGAGAGCGGCGCGGATCACCTGGTTGAGATCGGTCTCGGCCTGCGCCGCCGGATGGAGGCGGACCATCGACAGGAAGCTCTTGACGATGCGCCCGCAGCGCTCGGCGGCGGCGCGCACTTTTTCGGCGCGCACCTTGGTCTGCGGATCGCTTGCGAATTCATGCAGCAGCGTCGATTGCGCGACCACCACGGCCAGCGGGTTGTTGAGTTCGTGTGAGACGCCCGCGAGCAGCGAGCCCATCGCCGCCATCTTCTCGTTCTGGTGCAGCTTCTCGCGCTGCCGGTTGATCTCCTCCTCGGCGCGCAGCCTCTCGCGCAGGTCGCGGATGGAGCCGAAGATCAGCCGGCGGTCGGCGACCCGCATCTCGGTCGCCGTCAGCTCGATCGGAAAGACCTCGCCGGCGGCATTCTGCGTCACCGTCTCGAGCCGCTGGCCGACCATGGGCGCGCCGCGGCCGGACATGTAGTCGGCGCCCGAGGAATAGCCCTTGCGGTAATATTCCGGAACGACGGTATCGAGCAGGTCCTTGCCGAGGATTTCGCTGCGCTGGAAGCCGAACATCTTTTCCGCGGCCGGATTGAATTCGATGATCGATCCGGCCTCGTCGATGACGATGATGGCGTCGAGCGAGGCCTGCAGCATGGTGCGGCGGATCACCTCGCTGGCATGGGCGTCGGAAGGGGAGTGTTCGATGGCGTCGCCGATGGCGAGCGCGATGATGTGCAGCGTCGCCTCTTCCTCATCGGTCCATTCACGCTCCTCGACGCAATCATTGACCGCGAGCGTGCCCCAGAGATGGCCGTGCGCGAAGACCGACACCGACAGGAACGACTTGATGTTCTGCTTTTCGAAATCGGCCCTCAGGAACCCCGAGAGATCACGCGTATGCCCGGCGAATATCTTGCCTTGCCGCTCATCCTCGGCCAGCCGCTCCAGCAGCGGATCCGAATTGACGATCGACTGCATGATGACGGTCGGTGAGGCCAGTTCGCCACCAAAATCGGGGTCGATCCAATAGGCGGCGACCGACTGAGCGAAACCCTGGCCGGGCAGTTCGCGCAAGCGGAACAGGATGCCGCGCTGGCATTCCATGGCGTGGCACAGCGTTTCCAATACGCCGTCCATTTCGCGCTGCCAGTCGCCTGCCTCGCGCAGCCGGCGCACGACACGCACGGCCGCCATCGCCGCGCCTTGCCTGAAACCCTGCATATCCGTGCTTGCCGTGTCGCCCGTCATTGTCAGCCGCTATTCCAGAGTCACGCCATCGATCGGCTGGCAACGGCCGTGGAGCGGAACCCCCGTGGGTCTGACGCTCAGTTGCCGTCGCCGGTCGGCAGCGAGAAGATATAGCCTTCGCCGCGTACCGTGCGCAGGAATTTCGGATTGGCCGGGTCCGTCTCGATCTTCTTGCGCAGACGCATGATGCGGATGTCGACGGCGCGCGATGATTCCGGATCCTCGGTGAAGCCGATCGCCTCGGAGATCGCAGCCCGGGTCAAGAGCCGGTTGGCGCGGGTCAGGAAAACCTCCAGCACGTCGAATTCGCTCTTGGCCATGTCGATCACAGTGCCGTTGGCGCCGGTGACCAGCCTGCCGTCGAGATCGGCCTGGAAGGGGCCGAAGGCGACGGAGCGGCGGTCGGTCCTGGCTTTCCTGTCCTGCGGCTCTATCGGCTGCGGGACACGGCGCAGCACGCTGCGCACCCTGGCCAGCACCTCGCGCAGTTCATACGGCTTGACGATATAGTCGTCGGCGCCGAGTTCCAGCCCGACGATGCGGTCGAGCGCGGTGCCGGCGGCGGTCGCATAGATGATGCCGATCGGCATTTTCGAGCGCAGCCAGCGGCCGAGCGACAGGCCATCCTCGCCAGGCATGGCGATGTCGAGGATGGCCAGATGGAAGGGCTGCGTCTCGATCAGGCTGCGCGCGGCGGCCGCGGTTTCCGCGGTCGCCACATCATAGCCCGCGGCGCCGAGATATTCGGCGACCGCGTCCCTCAGGTCGGGCTCGTCCTCGACGATGACAATTCTTGCCCGCACGATGCTCTCGCTCCCACTTTCAGTGGAAAGTAGATTGGGTATAAACATGATGTCCAGCACTCATATCCGGTTGCCAGGGAACGGTTGGAAAACATGGCCGCACGAGCCGTCATCGCGCTTGTTTCCGTCGCCGAGGTCGTGGCGACCGAGCTTGCCGACCATCTTGAGCGGCGCGGCCATGACGTGCGTCAGGCGCGGCAGCCCTGGGAGGCGGAATCGCTGCTGGAGGGCAGAGGCATCGATGTCGTCGTCGTCGGGGATAGCCTCAGCCAGGCGGAAGGGCGGGATCTGCTCAGGCGTTATGGCGGCCAAGGCGGGGGCGGCGAACATGGACCGGATTTCATCCTGATATGCCGGCCGGCCGATCTCCTCGACAAGGTGCTCGCGCTGGAGCTCGGTGCCGCCGACGTCGTCGAAAGTCCGCTCAATGTCAGGGAACTCGCCGCGCGTGTCGGCGGCCTGCTTTCGCGGCGTGGCAGGGGCACCCAGGAACTGATCGTGCTGGAGAACGCGACCGTCGATCTGAGATCGGCGATCGTCATGCATCGCTCCGGTACGCAGGAGCAGCTCTCGCCCGGCCAGGTGGCGCTGCTCAGGCTGTTCCTGGCGAGCCCGCGCAAGGTGCTGACGCGTGACGACATTATCGCGGCGGCGCCGGCCGAGAATGCCGACGCCTTCGATCGCTCGATCGACTCGCGCATCGTGCGACTGCGCCGCAAGCTCGATACCGAGACCATCACCACCATACGCGGCGCCGGCTACAGGTTCGATCCGCCGCGGCAGTTCGCCGACTGACGGCTGCCTTTTCCCGCTTGTTCCCCGGATCAGCATCGGCCCTTCCATTTCCGCGCCGATGCGCGCGAGGTTCAGCGCACCACCAGCAATGACGGACCCGAGGCCATGTCGCCGCCGGCGACGAACTCGCTTGCGTGAGCGCGTTCCTTGAGGAGCACGCTGGCGAGTGCGGCAAAGCCGAGCAGACCCTGCGCATAGAGCAGCGCGGAAAGCACGGAAGCTGCGAATTTCGTTTTCATCGTCGGAATTCCCCAAAAAATGCCGGTGTCGCGGGTCGCTTCAGGAAACTCCCGAAGTGCCCGCGCCGCCCACGGAGCCCCCCGTCGCGGCGCGGGCCTTCGGTCCTCTCGGCAGCAAGTTGCCGGAGGGGCCGCGCAAAACCAGCAGCCGAAGGCCAACCCGCCAGAGGGCCTTCAACCGGGCGATGCGCAGGCTGGAAACAATCCAGACCGTGGCGCAAAACAGAGCGACGTGCAGGGTCGAAATCTCGCTCGAACTCATCGCTGCCAGCTTCGCCGCCGGGCGGCCGGCAATGCTGCCGACGCCGCCGATGGCCGCCGCCGCGATGCTGATCCTGAAGAGCCAGGACCGCGTGTTCGTTTTCGTTCCCATGGTCGTTGCCGTCTGCTTTCGTTGCGTCAACTTTTGCCTCCCGTCCGTATCCGGATCATGCCGCCAAAAGCCGCGCTTTGTTGCAGTTTGGTTTCGAAATTCGCCTCCATCCTTTCATATAGCGGCAAGTCGAACTTTCGTTTCGGTATGAATACCTATGTACGTCATCCCTGACCACGTGTTTCGGATGGGACAGTTGCCGACGATACCGATTGCTCTGTTAACCAGGGGAAACAAATTCGAAACACAAACGCGTATATCGCGAAATATCACCGAAACATGCGGGAGGGATAAGCCACCCATCGAATTGGAGCCGGCCTGATCGGCAGAGAGAGGGGACGTCATGCACACCGCCATTTCCGCAAAGCTCATCAACATCACCGCCGCCGCGTTCATGGGCAGCGTGCTTCTGTTCGGCGCAAACGCCGCCCATGCCGCCAACACCGTCGTGGCACGCGTTTCGCTGTCGCAGCAGGTCATGGAAGTCTCGGTCGACGGCCGGCCGACCTTCGCCTGGAAGGTTTCCACCGGCGACAGGGCGCATGTGACGCCGACCGGCTCGTTCAAGCCGACGCGCATGCACGAGATGTGGTATTCGAAAAAGTACGACAACGCGCCGATGCCGCATTCGGTCTTTTTCAGTGGCGGCTACGCGGTTCATGCCACCTATGCCATCAAGCGCCTCGGCCAGCCGGCCTCGCATGGCTGCGTGCGGCTGCATCCGGACAATGCCGCCGATTTCTACCAGCTTGTCGAGACCTTCGGGCCGGCCAACACCAGCATCGTCATCGTCAAGTAGCAGGCAGGTTGCCGCGCTCGGCCATATGCCGGAGCTGCTGGAGCGACCGCCAAAAAAAGAGGCCGGAAAAATTCCGGCCTCTTTTTGTTTCTTGCGTCCTGTGCGTCAGCTCGGCAGCGCCGGCATCAGCTTCGGATCCGGCTTTTCCGCCAGATGCGGCAGGTCCTTGCTGGCGATGAAGGTGTAGAACATGGGCACGACGAACAGCGTGAACATGGTGCCGACCAGGATGCCGGTGAAGATGACGAGGCCCATCGAATAGCGGGCCGCGGCACCGGCACCGCTGGAAACGATCACCGGCACCACGCCCAGCGCCATCGCGGCCGTCGTCATGAGGATCGGCCGCAGGCGCACCTTGGCCGAGGCGATGATGGCGTCACGCCGCCGCATGCCATGCAGTTCTCGCTGCTGGTTGGCGAATTCGACCAGCAGAATGCCGTGCTTGGTGATCAGGCCGATCAGCGTGATCAGTCCGACCTGGGTGTAGATATTGAGCGTGCCGAGGCCCAAATTGAGCGGCACGATCGCGCCGAAGATCGACAATGGCACCGCCATCATGATGATCAGCGGATCGCGGAAGCTTTCAAACTGCGCCGCCAGCACCAGATAGATGACAATGACGGCCGCGCCGAAAGCGATCAGGATCGTGTTGCCCTGTTCCTTCTCCTGCCGGGACTGGCCGGAATAGTCGATGAAGAAGGTGTCGGGCAGGCTCTCCTTGGCAATGTCCTCGAGGACTTTCAAACCGTCGCCGGTGGTGACGCCGGGCAGCGGCAGCGCCGAGATCGTCGACGAATTCAACTGGTTGAACTGCTCGATGGCCGCCGGCGAGGCATTGTTCGAAATCGTCACCACGGCCGACAGCGGCACCATCTCGCCCGTCACGCTGCGTACGAAGTATTGGCCGAGCTTTTCGGGATTGTCGCGGAATTCCTGCGGCACCTGCGGAATGATGTCGTAGCTGTTGGAGTCGCGGTCGAACTGCGCCACTTCAGCGCCGCCGACCAGCAGCGTCAGCGTGCGGCCGATATCGGCGATAGGCAGGTTGAGGGCGGCGGCGCGGTCGCGGTCGATGGTCACCGTCACCTGCGGCGCATCATAGGCCATCGAATTCTGGACGACGATGAAGCGGCCCGAGGCCTGCGCCTTGTTCTTGATCTTCTCGGCTTCCTCGAACACCTGAGCGGAATCGCCGGTCGAGCGCACCACCATGGAGATCGGCAAGCCGCCGCCGGAGCCTGGTAGCGTCGGCGGCGCGAAGACAAAGGCCTGGACACCCGCCACCTTGGCGATACGAGCCGTAATGTCGGCCTGCAGTTCCTTCGAATTGCGCTTCCGCTCCGCCCAATCCTTGAAGGCAAAACCGACGAAGGCGCTGTTGGTCGTGCCGCCGAACGCGACGGCGGAGAACTGCGCCCGTGTTTCGGGGATATCCTTCACCAGGCCCAGGATCTGGTTGACGTAGGTCTCGGTGTAATCGGAGGTCGCATAGCGCGGCCCCGTCACCAGCGAGAGCAGGAAGCCCTGATCTTCTTCCGGCGCCAGTTCCGTCGAGGTCTTCGTGAACATGAAGCCGGTCACGCCGACAAGCGCCAGCACTATGAGCAGCGTCAGCGGGCGATAGTTCAAAGACCCCGTGACGGCGCGCTCATAGACGTGCTCGACCCGCGAGAAGGTGCCGTCGACGATGCGCTGGAAGCGGCCGGCATTGCCGGGCTTCAGGAGGCGCGCCGACATCATCGGCGTAATGGTGATGGCAATGACGCCAGACAGCACCACGGATCCGGCAAGCGTCACCGCGAATTCGCGGAACAGGGCGCCGGTCAGGCCGCCGGTGAAGGCCAGCGGCGCGAAAACGGCGGCCAGCGTCATGGTCATGGCGACGATGGCCGACGCGATCTCGCGCATGCCGCTGAAGGCCGCTTGCATGGGCGGCATGTGGTCTTCTTCCATGTGGCGGTGGATGTTTTCCACCACCACGATGGCGTCGTCGACGACAAGGCCGATCGCCAGCACCATGGCCAGCAGCGACAGAAGATTGATCGAATAGCCCACCGCGAACAAAAGGAAGCAGACGCCGATCAGCGACAGCGGGATGGTGATGATCGGCATCATCACCGAGCGGAACGAACCGAGGAACAGCAGGATGACGACGACGACGATGGCAACCGCCTCGCCGATGGTCTTGAACACCTCGTCGATCGACGCGCTGATCTGACCGGTCGCGTCGTAGACGACCTCGATCGTCATGCCTTTGGGCAGCGTCTCCTGAATCTGCGGGACGAGCTTGGTGAGCGCGGCCGCGGTGGTCAGCGGATTGGCCGCCGGGGTTGGGAAGATGGCGAGGAAGGTGCCGGGCTTGCCGTTGAAGGAGACCCTTGTGTCGGTGTTGGCGGCGGCGAGTTCGACGCGAGCCACATCGCGCAGGCGCACTACGTTGCCGTCGGTCGAACGTAGCGGTAGAGCCGCGAACGCCTCGGGCGTCTGCAGCGTCGAGCGCACCGTGATAGAAGAGACGACATATTCGTTCTGGGTGTTGCCGGGCGCCGACAGGAAGTTGGAGTTGTTGATCGCCGTCAGCACCTCGGCAGCCGTCACGCCGCGGGCGGCGAGCCTGACCGGGTCGATCCAGACGCGCATCGAGTATTCCTGGGCGCCGAAGATCTGCACGTCGGCGACGCCTTCGACCGTCGACATGCGGGGCCTGATGACGCGCTCGATATACTCGGTCAGCTGCTCCTTGGTCATGTTCGGATTCTGCATCGAGATGTACATCATCGCGAACTGCTGACCGGTACCCTTGACGATGACCGGGTCCTTGGAGGCGTCCGGCAAGGTGCCGCGCACGCCCTGGACCTTGGACAGCACTTCGGTCAGCGCCACGTCGGGATTGGAGCCGAGCTTCATCTGCACCGTCACGGTGCTGGAGGACGGACGGCTGGACGAGGTGACGTAGTCGATGTTCTCGGTCGAGGCGACGGCGCGCGCGATCGGGGCGGAGATGAAGCCCTGGATCAGGTCGGCGCTGGCGCCCGGATAGGCCGTCGTGATGGTGATCGCCGTTTCGTCGACCTTTGGATACTGCCGGATCGACAGGTTGAAGATACCCTGGAACCCGAGCAGCAGGATCATGCAGGCAAGGACCGTCGAAAGGACGGGCCGGCGGATGAAGAGATCGGAAAAGCTCATTGCTGGTCGGCCTGCTTGTTCGCCGATTTGGTCGGATCGATCGTGTTGTCGACGTTGACGGACATGCCGTTGAAGAGCCGGTTCTGACCCGCGGTGACGACCTCGTCGCCGGCCTTCAGACCCTCGACGATCTCGACCATGCCCTGATTGCGGCGGCCGGGCTTGACGAAGACCTGTGACAGGACCAGCGCCGGCTTGTCGGCTTCCGCCGCCGGCTTGGCCGGATCGGCCGGCTTGGCGGCGTCGGAAGCGGCCTTGTCCGCTGGCTTGGCTGCGTCTGCGGGCTTGGCTTCAGCAGCCGGCTTCAGGGCTTCGGCTGCCGGTTTCATCGCGTCCGCCGGCTTGGCGTCCGCAGGCTTGGCATCCGCCGGCTTGTCGGTGGCCGCCGCGGCTGGCTTTTCCTCCGGCTTGGCTGGCTGTGCCGGGGCCGCCCCGGCGGGTTTGGCCGGCTGCACCACGAAGATGTAGTCGCCATAGAGGCTGGTGGTCAGCGCCGTCTGCGGCAGTGACAGCACGTCCTGCTCCTCGGGCAGCTCGACACGCACCTGCACGAACTGGCCAGGGGTCAATCTGCCTTCGGGATTGGCGACTTCCGCCCGGATGTTCACCAGCCGGCTGGACGGGTCGATCTTGGGGTCGATGCCACGGATTTTGCCGGCGAAAGGCATGTCGCCGCCGCCCTGGCCAAGCCGAACGGTCTGGCCGATCTGGAGCAACGGCAGCTGCTGTTCGGGAACCGAGAAGTCGACCCGCATCGTGTCCAGATCCTGCAAGGTTACCACGGACGTGCCGGTCGCTAGGTACTGGCCGAGATCGATCTTGGGGATGCCCACCGTGCCGCTGAACGGCGCCCTCAGCTGCTTCTGGTCAAGCACCGCCTGCAGCTTGTTCACCTGCGCGGCGGTGGCCGATGCCGTCGCCCGCGCTGTGTCGAGCGTAGCTTCCGCATTAACGCCGCGCTTCTGCAGTTCGACGGCGCGCGTCAGCGCCGTCTCGACAAGCGCCACTTGCGCCTTCGTCGCTTCGAGATCGGCCCGCTCGACGGCATCATCGAGCTGCAGCAGGACCGCGCCATCCGCAACCTTCTGGTTGGCATGGAAGAGGATCTCCTTAACGATGCCGGCGGTTTCGACGGTCAGGTCGACGCCACGCACCGCGCTGACAGTACCTATGGCCTCGACGCCCGGCGTCCAGTTCGACGGCTTGGCGATGGTCGTCGAGACGGTCGCCGCCGGCGGCTTCATGGTGGCGAAATACTGCTTGATGCCGTTGTCGCGCAGGAAGTTGAAGCCGACGATGCCGCCGACCACGATGACGAGCACGGCAAGGACCACAATAATGAGAAAGATACGGAGTATGCGCTTGAACAAGGAAGTCCCCTCAGTCGAAATCCGGCGCGAAGCGCGGACATCGGGACACATATCGACCGCAGGTCCCGATTTCAAATAATGGCGGTCTTACTGTACCGTCTGGACGGTCTTGTCAATTGGGCCTAAGCTTGCTTAGGGAGGCGCCATGAGAGCCCAACGACCGAATTCGCGCGAGAAGATTCTCGCCGCGGCGGCTGATGTTGCCCGGGAATCCGGGCCTGGTAGCCTGTCGCTTGATGCCGTCGCCAGCCGCGCCGGCGTGTCGAAGGGCGGACTGCTCTACAATTTTCCCACCAAGGCCAAATTGATGCAGGGCCTTGTCGAAGGTTATCTACGCGATTTCGAGCAAGCGCTGGAATCGGCGAACAGCAACAACAACGACAAAAATCCCCTCGCCGTCTATATCAAGCTGTCAGCGGAGGATTGCGAGGAAAAGCAGCCGTCCGCATCCTGGATCTTTTCGGCGATCGCCGAGGATCCCGATTTCATGACGCCGATAAAGACATTCAAGCGGCAGCTTTTCGAGCGCCTGAAAGGCGAGACGCCGGACCTCAAATCGCTGCTGGTCTGCTATCTCGCCATCGAAGGACTGCGCAGCATGAACCTGTTCGATTCCGACGTGCTGTCGAAGGACGAACGCGAGCTTTTGGTATCCTCACTTCTCGATATCGCCAAATAGGCTGCCTGGCCGGCGAAGGACGCCGCCGCAGCCGTCGTTCAGTCGACGGCGCGTTCGATATCCCGGCGCAGGACGATCGCGGTTGTCAGGTCCTCGACGCCGCCGAGAGTGGCAACGAGGTCGCGCAGTGTGTTGAGGCGGTCGATCGACGGTACTTCGACCTCGACGATGAGATCGAGCTGGCCGCTGACCGATGATACCCGCCGGACCTCCGGATAGCGCGCCAGCTGGTCGAGAATGCCGATCGACGGCGTGCGGATGAGCGTTACCAGCAGAAAGGCGCGGATCAACCCTGGGTCCAGTTGGCCGATATCGGCCCGATACCCTCTGATCACGCCGCTCTTTTCCAGCGAGGCAACCCGTTCGCTCGTCGCGCTGCGCGACAGGCCGATGCGCCCCGCAAGCGTTTTCAGCGGGATGCGCGCCTCCTTCGACAGGATGCCCAGAATGTCCCTGTCCTTGGCGTCCAGTTCCTTCATTGCGCGCGCTCCATACGGTTCCGTCAATGTGCCGGTCAATGCGGTCATTGTGCCGGCATAACCGACGCTTTGCCGGATGCCCGATTTTCTGGCCCATGCCAAGCTTTGACAAATCAGATCCGGATTGCCCGATGACCAACGTCTCATACCCGGCGCCTCAAATCTCGCAGACCGAGGCCGTCGATATCGCAACGCGGCACTTCGGCATTGCCGGCAGCGTCACACCGCTCGACAGCGAACGCGACCGGAATTTCAAGCTGACCGCTCCAGACCAATCGCTCTGGATCCTGAAGATCGTCAACGCCAGCGAGCCGCTCGTCGAAAGTGAATTCCAGACCGCGTTGTTCGATCATCTGGAGCGCCATAGTCCGGACCTCGCCGTGCCGCGTCTCAGGAAGACGGGGCGGGGCGCTTCGCTCGCCCATACAAAAGTGCCGGGCGGCGAAGATCATGCCGTGCGCCTTGTGTCATGGCTTCCCGGACGGCCGCTGGCCGAGAGCACGCCCAGTCCGGCGCTGCTGGAAGGCCTGGGCGGCGCGCTTGGCCGGCTCGATCGTGCCCTGCAAGGCTTCATCCATCCCGGCGCATTGCGCTCTTTCGACTGGGACATTCGCCAGGCAGGTGCCGCGCGGCAACGCCTTCACCACATTGACGACGAACAGGACCGCGCCTTGCTGGAGCGGTTCCTCGATCATTTCGATGCCGAGGTGGCGCCCAGGCTGTCGGCATTGCGGGCGCAAGTCATTCATAATGATGCCAATGACTGGAACGTGCTCGTCGATCCCGAAAGGCCCGAGCGTGTCGCCGGGCTGATCGATTTCGGCGATGCGCTGCACAGCGTGCTCATCGCCGAGGTTGCCGTCGCCTGCGCCTATGCCATCCTCGATGCAGAGGATCCGATCGGCGCCGCCGCCCGTCTCGCCGCCGGCTTCCATGCCGAGTATCCATTGCGTGAGGAAGAACTCGACCTGCTCTTCGATCTCATTGCGATGCGTCTCGTCACCTCGGTGACGCTGTCGGCGGCACGCAAGGACCGCACAGCCGACAATCCCTACCTGTCGATCTCGGAAGCACCGGCCTGGCGGCTGTTGCGTCGTCTGGGCAGGATGAACCGGCGCTTCGCGACGGCGATCCTGCGCCATGCCTGCGGCTTCGAAGCCGCCTCCGGAGCGCGCGCCGTGACAGGCTGGATCGCGGCCAACCGCACGCAACTTCTGCCGATCCTCGACCGTCACCCGGCGACGCTTGCCAAGGCGCTCGTGCCCTATGGCGATCCGCAAAATCCGATGACGGTGACGTCGGCGACACAGCAGCCCGACAAGGCGACCGAATGGTGGGATGCCTATTGTGCCGAACATGGCGTCGCGCTCGGCATCGGTCCCTGGGGCGAGGCTCGCACCGTCTATACCAGCGACATTTTCGAGTCGCGTTTCGTCGAAGGCGCGCGCCGCGCTAACCATCTCGGCCTCGATCTTTTCATGCCGGCGGGCACACGGCTCTACACGCCGCTCGCCGCGACCGTCAGGAGCGTCGAGATCGAGGAGGATCCGCTCGGCTATGGCTGTCTCGTGGCGCTGGAGCATGTGCCGCCGGGCTGCCCGCCTTTCGTCACGCTGTGGGGGCACATGGCGCATGAGGCTGGGCGGCGGCTGAAGGCCGGCGACCGGCTTGAAGCCGGCGCGCTCGTCGGCGAGATGGGTACGCCGGCGGAAAATGGCGGCTGGGCGCCGCATCTGCATTTCCAGATATCGACGGATACGAGCCTTGCCGCGCGCGACATCCTTGGGGTCGGCGAGGAGCGCTATCTCGACGTGTGGAAGGAATTGTTTCCCGATGCCGCGGACCTTGCCGGAATTCCGCCCGAAACCTTCCGCCAGAGCGGCCGGTCGCGTCCAGAGATCGTCGCCGCACGCAAGGCGTCACTGCTGCCCAATCTCTCCATCTCCTATTCCGAGCCGATCAAGTTCGTGCGCGGCGAAGGCGCCTGGCTGATCGACGATCGCGGCCGCGCCTATCTCGACTGCTTCAACAATGTCTGCCACCTTGGCCATGCGCATCCCGATGTGGTCGAGGCGATCGCGAGGCAGGCGGCCAAGCTCAACACCAACACCCGTTATCTGCACGATGCCATCGTCACCTATGCCGAGCGGCTGACGGCGACGCTGCCCGCCGGCCTGTCGGTGGCGTCCTTCGCCTGCTCGGGCAGCGAGGCCAACAGCCTGATGCTGCGCATGGCGCGGGCCCATACCGGGCGCAGCGAGGCGATCGTGCTCGACTGGGCCTATCACGGCACGACGCAGGAACTGATCGACCTCAGCCCTTACAAATACAAGCGCAAAGGCGGCAAGGGGCGCCCGGCGCATGTGTTCGAAGCGGTCATTCCGGACAGTTACCATGCTCCGGCGGAGTGGCCGGAGGGCGAGCATGCAAAGCGGTTTGCCGAGAGCGTCACCGAGCAGATCGCCGATATGGCGAGACAAGGCCGCGCGCCCGGCCTGTTCCTGGCGGAATCGATCCCCAGCGTCGCCGGCCAGGTGTTCCTGCCCGGGGGATATCTCAGGGAAGTCTACGCGATGGTGCGTGCCGCCGGCGGCATCTGCGTCGCCGACGAGGTGCAGGTAGGCTTTGGCCGTGTCGGCAGCCATTGGTGGGCTTTCGAAACCCAGGGGGTGACGCCCGACATCGTCACCATGGGCAAGCCGATCGGCAACGGCCACCCGATGGCGGCCGTGGTGACGACCACGGAGATATCAGCCTCGTTCAACAACGGCATGGAGTATTTCAACACCTTCGGCGGCAATCCGGTGTCCTGCGCGGCCGGGCTCGCGGTGCTCGACGTCATCGAGCGCGACGGGCTGAGGCGCAATGCGCTGGAGATCGGCGACTATCTCATGGCGCGCTTCAAGGCGCTGCGGGCCCGCTACGAGATCATCGGCGACGTGCGCGGCCAGGGGCTGTTCCTCGGTATCGAACTGGTCGAGGACCGCAAGAGCAAGAGACCTGCGACCGCCCTTGCCCGCCGCATCAACGACGGGGTTCGGGCACGCGGCGTGCTGATCGGCACGGAAGGGCCGCACGACAATGTGCTGAAGATGCGCCCGCCGATGATCTTCAGCATGGCCAATGCAGATCATCTGGTCGGCGTTCTCGACGAGACGTTGGCCGCGGTTCTGGCGGAACGGGCTTAGGACGACACCGCGCAAGGAGGCGCGCGGGCGGAATTCAGGATCAACGATTTCAGGAACGTCCGGCGCGTCACGTGCCGGCGGGAGGAGAGGCTTTGCCTCATCAAGGGAGGAAACCATGAAACATGCAATCGTCAGCGCGCTCTTGCTCGCATCGGCCACTTTGCCGGCCAAGGCGGACACATTCGACATCGTCGAGCAAAGGGGATCGATCATCTGCGGCGTCAGCCAGGGCGTCGCGGGCTTTTCGGCGCCCGACGACCAGGGCAAATGGAGCGGCTTCGATATCGATTTCTGCCGCGCGGTCTCGGCCGCCGTCTTCGGCGACCCCGACAAGGTGAGTTACGTGCCGCTGTCGACCAAGGAGCGCTTCACGGCGCTGCAGGCCGGCACCGTCGACATTCTGTCGCGGCAGTCGACCTGGTCCTTGTCGCGCGACACCGGCATGGGCATCCATTTCGTCGGCGCCGCCTATTATGACGGCCAGGGCTTCATGGTGCGCAAGGACCTCGGCGTGGACAGCGCGCTGAAGCTCTCAGGCGCCACGATCTGCGCCGAACAAGGCACGACGACCGAGCAGAACGTCGCCGACTACTTCACCGCGCACCAGATGAAATACGAGGCGGTCGTCATCGATTCCGCCGACAGCATAATCAAGGCGTTCGATAGCGGCCGCTGCGATGTCTACACGACGGACGCCTCGGCGCTCTATGCGCAGCGCCTGAAGCTGACCGATCCCGCCGCGTTCACGGTGCTGCCGGACATCATCTCGAAGGAGCCGCTCGGCCCAGCCGTGCGCAAGGGCGACGACAAGTGGTTCGACATCGTGCGCTGGACGCTGTTTACGCTGATCGAGGCGGAAGAGGACGGCATCACGCAGGCCAATGCGGAAGCCTCGCTGAAGTCGCAGAATCCGACGATCCGCCGGTTCCTCGGCGTCGAGGGCGACAATGGCAAACAGCTCGGGCTCGACCCCGCATTCGCCTACAATATCGTCGCCAAGGTCGGCAATTACGGCGAGATGTTCGAACGCAATCTCGGCCAGTCCAGCCAGCTGAAAATCGCGCGCGGCATCAATGCGCTGTGGAACGCCGGCGGCCTGATGTACGCGCCGCCGGCGCGCTGACACCTGCCGGCGAACCGGGTGCCCCAGGTCCGCGCCCGGCGATGCTCGCCCCTGTGAAAAGGGGGTGATGCGCGACCTCGACGCATTGCCGCCTTCACCGCTCTTGGCCATGATTGTCGGATAAAAACGTTTATATTCTTCTTGAAAACGTTTTTATCCGATGATACGGATGCCGACCTGAGGAATGGGTCGCCGTTGATGGCAGAGAACAGAGAACCCGAACGCCGAGAGTTTTCGCCAACGATCAAGACGTTGGCCGCCCACACCGGCTATTCGATCGCCACCATTTCCAAGGCGCTGCGGGGATCGCCGGTCGTCGCGCGGCCGACAAGGGATGCCATCGTCGCCGCCGCGCGGGAACTGGGCTATCAGGCGAATGCGCGGGGCATGGCGCTGAGGACAGGCAAGACCTATCGGGCCGCGGTGCTGATGCCGATAACGTCCGCCGTCGGCTATGAATGGGACGGTGTCGAATACACGCAGATCCTGAGCGGCGTAAGCCAGGCGCTGGAAGACAGCGACTATCAGCTGTCCGTGCACGGCTTCCGGAGTTTTGGCGATGCCTTCGACATCGCCCGCCGCATCGTGGACCAGAGCGCGGCCGACGGCCTGATCTTTTCCGGCGTGCTGGCCGATGATCCCCGTATCGACATGCTGGTCGAAAGCGGCTTTCCATTCGTGTCGCTTGGCCGTTGCCGCAAGCCCCTCGTCTACGCCCATGTCGATGTCGACAATGAATGGGCGGCGTTCACCGCCACGACGCGGCTGATCGCGGGCGGACATGAGCGTATCGCCCTGATCAACGCGGATCGGCGTCTTTCCTATGCCCTGGACAGGATCGACGGGTTCTCGCGGGCCTTTCACGAGGCGGGTCTTGCAGCATCGACGGACCTCGTGGCCGACGGCGATCTGTCCACGCGCTTCGGCCGCGACAGCGCGCTCAGGCTTCTTGGCCTGCCCAATCCGCCCACCGCCCTGGTCTGCATCAACGAATCCACCACGCTCGGCGTCCTGTCGGCGCTGGGCAGCCTTGAACGGCGCGTCGGGGTGGATGTCGACGTCATCGCCTATGACGACATCAACGTCAGCGCCTATTTCACTCCGCCGATCACGACGTTCTACCAGCCGATCGAGCTTCTCGGCCGCAAGCTCGGCGAGTTTCTGCTGCGGCGCATGGCGGGCGAGGACCCGGCGGAACTCGCCCTGGTGTCGAGACCTGAACTCATCGGCCGGCAGCCGGACAATCTAGGCGGGCGAAACCGCAGTTAACCATCAAAATGGGAGGAAGAGCATGAAGAAAATCCTGATCGGGCTTGCGCTTGCGCTGCTGACAGCCAGCGCTACCAGCGCCGCCGACCTGGGCGGCAAGGTTCTGAAGGTCGGTTCCGACACCACCTCGCCGCCGATGGAAAGCGTCGACACGGCGACCGGCCAGATCGTCGGCTTCGACGTCGACGTCCTGAAGGCGGTCTGCGGCAAGATCAACTGCACGGCCGAATTCGTCACCACCGGCTGGGACGGCATCTTCGCCGCCCTCGACCAGGGCAGTTTCGACCTGGTCGCCTCCGGCGTCTCCATCACCGACGAACGCAAGAAGGCGATGGATTTCTCCGACCCTTACATCGTCAACAGCCAGGCCGTGCTCATGCGGGTGGAAGACGAGGGTCTATCCCTCGATGACTTCAAGGCGAAAGGCAAGAAGCTCTCGGCGCAGGCCAACACCACCGACGCGCAGGTCGCTGAAAGCATTGTCGGCAAGGACAATGTGGTCGCTTACGACAGTTTCGCGGCCTCGGTCATCGCGCTGAAGAACAAGGACGTCGACGGCGTTGTCATCAACGGCGCCAATGCCGCCGCCTATGAAAAGGAATTCGCCGGCGAGCTGGTCGTGCCGATCAGGAATCTCCAGTCCGATCCTCTCGGGCTGGTCTTCCGCAAGGGCGACGAGAACATCGCCGCGTTCAATGAAGGGCTGAAGGCGATCAAGGCCGACGGCAGCCTCGACGCGCTGATCGCCAAATACTGGGGCGCAAAATAGCCGCTTGAAGGACTTCGGCTCCGGCGCCTGGCGCCGGAGCCATGGGAACGGGAGGACGGGACCGGATGCAGCTTCTCATGCGCCTGCGGCCCAGCAATCTGATCATCGTCGCGGCGTTGCCGTTCATCGTCTATCTCTTTGCTTCGTCGGTTAACTACCAGCGCTCGCTTCGCGCCATCATCGGCGTGGAGAATGGCTCGTCGGCCTTCGTGCCGGGCTTCCTGGCGCTTGCCGTCGCGTTTATCGCCGGCCTTGCCGTGGTTGTGTTCTCGCGCGCCTCGTCCAGATCGCCGCGCCTCGTGGTCGTTGCCGCAGGGATCAGCCTTGCCACCGCGGTGGTGCTCGCGACAACCATCATGGTCCATCCCTTCGCGGCATCGGTCGTGGCGAACGCGGTCGATCCGTTCACCTCCGACCTGGTGGTTCAGGGCGTCACCCCACGGCGATTGACGGATGCCGCCAACCTCATGGTGCGCGGTCAGGCCGCTATGCTGTTGCGCGCCTATCTAGGCGTGACGATCGTGGCGCTCGGTATGTTCTTCATCGGCGCCGGTCGTGAGACCGGCAACCCGATGCAGCGTTTTGCGCGCTTGGCGCTTGCGGCGGTGAATGGCGTCGGCTTGGTCTTTATCCTGCTTTTCGCGCATATCGCATTCGCCGCGGGTGTCGCCACGACGATCCGTGCCGCCATCGCGGCCTACATACTGGCGGCAATGATGGGGCTGCTCTGGGTCGGGCTTCTCAAGCTCAAATACAGCTGGCGGGCCGACCTGACCTGCATAGCGGCAACCATTCTCATGGTTTGCGCCGCAACGTGGTTCCTGCTTCAGCCGCGCGACAGCTACGTGCTCGTCGGCTCTCTCGCCGGGAAGGTCGCGGTCACGTCCGGCACGCCGTCCGGCATCCTCGGTGCCGTCCGCTATGGGCAATTTCCGGGCGGCCCCGACAACAATGAGGTGCCGCTGCGCACCTTTCGGGGCGCGCGGGAGGCGATAGACGCGATCGGCAAGATCCCTGATGTCAGTGCTGCGCTCGTTCCAGCCGCGATGGCGCCGGACGGACTGCAGGTGCTGTGGCGAACGGAGGCGTTGAACGACCGCGACAAGGCGTTCGGCATCACGATCGCGGTGCTGGCGATCGTGCTCGGCCTGCTGACTTTCGGCGGCCATATCCACCGCAGGCATCCGCTGTCCATCGGGTCGGAATTCATCGTCGACACGATCCGCGGCATCCCGATGCTGGTCATCGTGCTCTATGTCGGCCTGCCGCTCGCCGGAGCGCTCAAGGACGCGACGCAGGGCGTGGTCGATCCGCCGAACCTGGTGCGCGGCATCGCCGCCATGGCGCTCGCCTATTCCGCCTATCTCGCCGAGATATTCCGCTCCGGCATCAATGCAATCCCGGCGGGCCAGATCGAGGCGGCGCACAGTCTCGGCCTCAACGGCTGGCGCACCGCCCGGCTGGTCGTGCTGCCGCAGGCCTTCCGCATCATCATCCCGCCGCTCGGCAACGAGCTGATCGCCATCCTCAAGGACACGTCGCTCTTGTCGATCCTGTCGATCCGCGACATCACCCAGCGCATGCGGGAATTCCAGTCGGCAAGTTTCCTGCCGTTCGCGCCCTACAACTCAGCCGCCATCTTCTACATTTTCCTGACGCTGGCCGCGGCAAGCCTCGTCAGCACCATCGAGAGAAAATATGACATCAAGCATCGATAACGCTCGCCGAGCCCTCGAAGCCCGCGCCTCCGGGCTGGTCTTTCCCCGGGGCTTCGTGTTCGGCGCCGCGACCGCGGCCTACCAGATCGAGGGCTCGCCTGATGCCGACGGCAAGGGCGAAAGCATCTGGGACCGGTTCTGCCGCATTCCCGGCGCGATCGTGGACGGCTCGAGCGGCGATGTCGCCTGCGACCACTACCATCGCTGGAAGGAGGATATCGCCGTGCTCGACGCACTCGGCCTTGGCGCCTACCGCTTTTCCTTCGCATGGACACGGCTTCTTCCCGAAGGTCGTGGCGAGGTCAACGCCAAGGGCATCGCCTTCTATGACCGGCTGATCGATGATCTGCTCGAAGCCGGTATCGAGCCCTATGCAACGCTCTACCATTGGGACCTGCCGCAGGCGCTGCAGGATCGTGGCGGCTGGTACAGCCGGGAAACAGCCGCCGCCTTCGCCGATTATGCCGGGCTTGCCGCCCGCAGCTTCGGTGACCGTGTCAGGAAATGGACGACGCTCAACGAACCGTGGACGTTCTGCTGGTCGGGACATGCGACCGGAGAGGACGCGCCGGGGTTCCGGGACGGGGTGAAGGGCGGCGTGGCTGCCAGTCATCATGCCTTACTGGCGCATGGCCTGGCCGTTCCGGTCATCCGGGCCGAGGTGGCGGATGCTCAGGTCGGCATCGTCTTCGATCTCAACGTCGCGGAGGCCGCCAGCGACGAGCCGCGCGATGTCGCCGCGACACGGCGCTTCGACGGCGCCCAGAACCGCTGGTTTCTCGACGCCGTCTTCAAGGGTGCGTATCCGGAGGACATGCTGGCGCTTTACGGCGATCTGTTGCCGCCGATCCACGCACAAGACAACGAGATCATCGCCGCGCCACTCGACTATCTCGGCATCAATATCTACCGCCGCTCGGTGATCGCGGCGGGTGACGAACTGGCGCCGCTGAGCTACCGGCGGGTACAGCCGGAAGGCATTTATTCGGCGGTCGATTACGAGATCTGGCCGCGTTGCATGTACGACATCCTGCGCTACGTGAACGACCGCTATGCGCCGCCGGCGATCTACATTTCCGAGAATGGCGTCGCCACGACGCCGGAAACCGTCGGCAAGGACGGGCATGTCTGGGATGATCTGCGCGCAACCTACTATGTCGACCATCTCGAGCAGGTGGCCAAGGCGGCGGCCGAGGGCGTGCCGGTGCGCGGCTATTTCGCCTGGACGCTGACCGACAATTTCGAATGGGCCTATGGCTATACGACGCCCTTCGGCATCACCCATGTCGATTTCGCCACGCAGCAGCGCCACATCAAGTATTCCGGCGACGTCTACGCAATGATCGCCCGGCAGGAGACCGCGCCCGTCGCGAAGAGCGCCTGACTTGGCTAGAGAAGGGCAAGGCGACCGGACCGTGCTGATAACCGGCGCTGCGCGCGGGCTCGGCCGCGAACTCGCGCGGCAATACGCCCAACAAGGCTGGCAGGTGATCGCTTGCGGGCGCGCACATCCGGCCCAAGCTTTCGAGGGTCGCATCGAGTTCCACCCCCTCGACGTCGCCGATCCGGCTTCAATTCTGGATCTTGCCACGCGTCTTGGTGGCAGGCCGCTGGACGTGCTTGTCAACAACGCCGCCATCCGCAGCGGAAACCCTGGCCTGTACAGATTCGCCCCGGACGAATTCCTGAAGGTCATGCGGACCAACACGCTCGGTCCGCTGCTGCTGGCGAGGGCGCTGCGCCCGAACCTGGCCGCGGGGCGCATGGGGGTCATCGCCAATATCGGCAGCCGTGCCGGGTCGATGGCCGAGGGACTGATTGATGATTACGATGACGACTATGCCTACCGTTGCTCGAAGGCAGCGCTCAACATGGCAAGCGCTCAACTGGCGCAGGATTTACGCGTCGACGGGATAACGGTGTTGTCACTGCATCCGGGCTGGGTGAAGACTGACATGGGGGGCGATCAGGCGGTCTTGGCTGTCGAGGACAGCGCGCGGGGCCTGCGCATGGTGATCGACAGCGCCACGATTGAGAATAGCGGCTCCTTCCAGACCCTCGATGGCACGCATATCGGGTGGTAGCCAGATGGTGCTGCCTGTCTACGCCCGATGCCCTCGATATCTCAGTGGGACGTCGTCCGTTCGAGACCCGTCGCCGGCAGGGCTTTGCCCGTCGAGGGGTCGAACAAGCGAAGCGCGGCGTCGTCGAAGGTGAGGCTGCGCTTTTCGCCCTTGGCGACCTGGGCTCGCGGCGGGAGGCAAGCGGTCAGCCGCTGCGTGCCGATCCTGGCCGTCGTGACCAGTTCGGGGCCGGTCAGTTCGACGACCTCGATCTCCACCGGCAATGACAGGTCGGTGGCGGCTCCGGTCGCCACACGAAGCGCTTCCGGCCTGATGCCGACGACCATTTGTGCGCCTTCACGAGCCGCGTTCGCATAGCGTGCCGGCAAGGAGATCCGTACATCGGATTCGGCAATGGCCAGCTTGCCGCCGGTGACGGTGGCCTGGAGCATATTCATCGACGGCGCGCCGACGAAGCCGGCGACATAGAGTGTTGCCGGCTCGTTGTAGATCTCTTCCGGCGTGCCGAGCTGCTCGATCCTGCCGTCACGCATGACGGCGATGCGGCTGGCCAGCGTCATCGCCTCGATCTGGTCGTGGGTAACGTAGACGACGGTCGTCTGCAGCATCTGGTGCAGACGCTTCAATTCGGTGCGCATCTCCAGGCGCAGCTTGGCATCGAGATTGGACAACGGCTCGTCGAAGAGGAAGACCTGCGGCTTGCGCACCAGCGCCCGGCCGATGGCGACGCGCTGGCGCTGACCACCGGAAAGCTGGCTCGGCTTGCGGTCGAGCAACGCCTCGATCTGCAGCAGTCTCGCCGCTTCGTTCACCGCCCTGTCGCGCTCGTCAGCGGCGACGCCGCGCATCTCCAGCCCGAAGCCGATGTTGCGGCGCACGGTCAGGTTCGGATAGAGCGCGTAGGACTGGAAGACCATGGCGATATCGCGGTTTTTGGGGTGGACGCCGAGGATCGAGCGGCCGCCGATCAGCACATCGCCGCTGGTCGCTTCGGCAAGGCCGGCGATGATGTTGAGAAGCGTCGACTTTCCACAGCCGGACGAGCCGAGCAGCACCAGGAATTCACCGCTCTGCAGCGCGATGTCGATGCCTTTCAGCGTTTCGACACTGCCGTAGCTTTTGCGGATGCCGCGGATTTCAAGCGCGCTCATGCATGGATTCCCTAGACTGCATCGGCCCGCCATAGTTGCGGGGCAAGGTGGAAATGGCGCGCGAGGCGACATAGGTCGCGGCGCGGAGGCACGCGGACAGCGGCTGTTCCTGCGCCAAAGCGGCCAGGAAGGCGGCATTGAAGACGTCGCCGGCGCCGATCGTGTCGACGACACGGACATCGGGCGCGGCGGCTTCGACAAGCGTGTTATCCGGGCCGATGGCGATGGCGCCCCGCGGCCCGCGCTTGACGACGAAGGTCGCGCCTTGCCTCATGCTGGATCGGATTTCACGCGCCGCGTCCTCAGGACTCGGCAATCCCGCCAGGGTCACCGTCTCGACTTCGTTGAACAGCGCCAGCGCGCAGCGCGAGAGCCACGCCCTTGTCGCGGCGCAATTGGCCTCGGTCCAGCCATCGATCGGCCAGCCTGTGTCGAGCGCCACGGATATGCCGTGGCTGTCGGCCCAGTCGAAAAATGCGTTGTAGTCGCGCGTGAGGTCCTCGGTCAGGAAGGAGCCGGAGAGCAGTGCGTAGCCGCCGGAGAGCGCGCTGCCGTCGAGAACGGACAAGACATCGCCGAGGCTGAAGCGGGGCAGGTGGCCGCGCGTGGTCAAGAAAGTCCGTTCGCCATCGGGATGGGTCATGCCGACCGACAAGGTCGTGCCTTCGGGACGGACCGGCCATTTCTCGGCACGGGCGCCGAACGCTTCTCGAAGCCAATGGCCGAACTGGTCGTCACCGACATTGGCGGCAATGGCGAAATCGACGCCCAGCGCTTGCCAGGCGAGCCCGGTGTTGCCAGCCTGGCCGCCGACGCGCAATTCGTCATGATCGACGACGGTCTCGGTTCCCGCCTTCGGCCATGGCGCGACCGGGCCGACAATCAGGTCGACATTGACGTTGCCGATCACCGCAAGCGGACGCATCACTCGCTCCTGGTGATCTTGGTGGTGCGCACGGGCGTGCCGGCATTGTCGACGCGGCTGTCGGCGAAGGCGATCATGAGGCGCTGCGCCACCGGCAGCATGGTGAAGACAGCGGCCATCCCTGAAGCGGGTCTGAACGAGAGCGTGACGGCACCGGCGACAGGCGCTTGCCCGGACGCGTCGAAAATGACCAGCGGCGCGCCGGCCTCGATCACTGAAAGGGCCATGGCGGTCACCAGCTCCGACGTGGGGTCGTTGCCGCGAAACAGTATGACGCCGATTTTGGGGCCGAGCATCTCCATCGGCCCGTGCCGCAACTGGCCGCCTTCGAGCGAAAAGCAGGGCAGCCGCGACAGTTCGGTCAGGCCAAGCGCCAGGGCTTCGGCCACGCCTTGCAGGCGGCGGCCGGAGGTGACGATCGTATCCACCTTGCCAAGTGCTGCGAGCGCGGGGGCGACGTCGCAATCCTGCGGAGCCTCGAGCATGGCAAGGGCAGGGGCCGGATCCTCACCCAGAGCAGCCAGGATGGCCAGATGCAGGGCCAGGGTCACGGTCAGGCTGCGTGTGGCGGCGAAAGCCAGCTCGGTGCCGCCGTCGCCGACCAGGCAAGGCGCAGTGCGGGCGAGAAATGAACCGCCTTCGAGCGTCAGGCCGAAAATGTCCGAGCTGCCGCCGGCCCGCGAAAACCATCTGACGACCTCGGCGCTTTCGCCGGATTGCGAGGTCACGATTACGGTGCGGCCCGTGAGCGGCAGTGGCTGGCCAAGCTGTTCGGACAGCGGCAGCGCCAGCGCATCGATGCCGAGCCCGCGATAGAGCGGCTCGACGGCACGCCCCACCGCATGCGAGCCGCCCATGCCAAGCAGGAGCAGACGACCGGTGCGCTTGATGGAAGCTGCGGCCTTCTTCGCCTCGGCCGTGTTCTGCCGGAACGAAGCGATCGCATCCGCGTGCTGGCGCGCCATTTCGCGGTCGATGGCCACCAGTCCGGCCGGCCGTTCTTTATCTGCAGTCATCATCATCATCCTTTCACACCGCCGCTGGTCAGGCCCGAGATCAGGGCCCGCTGCATGACAAGGCCGATCAGCACCGGCGGCAAGGCCGCCAGCACGCCGGCGGTTGCGATCAGGCCGTAGTCGGAAACACGGCCGCCGGCCAAATCGGCGATGGCGACGGTCAAGGTCTTGGCGCGCTGGTCGGAGGTGAACAGCAGCGCGTAGAAGAATTCGTCCCATGCCAGCAGCACGGCGAACAGCGCCGATGTCGCCATAACCGGTGCCGCCAGCGGCAATGTGATGATGCGCAATGTCTGGAACAGGCCGGCGCCGTCGATCATCGCCGCCGCCTCGATCTCGCGCGGGATGGAATCGAAGCCGGATTTCATCAGCCAGGTGGTGAAGGGCGCCAGGATGGTGAGATAAACCAGCGCCAGGCCGAAGACATTGTTGAGCAGGCCGAGATGCGACAGGCCCATATAGAGCGGCACGGCCAGCGCCACCGGCGGTAGCATGTAGGTGGCGATGACCATCGACAGCGACCAGCCGATCGCGGGCGTTCGCGAGACCGCCCAGCCGGCGGGGATGGCCAAGGCGAGTGCCGCCAGAGTCGCCATGCCTGATATCTCGAGACTGTTGCGCAGCGATGAGGTGAAGGCGGCACCGGCGCTGTTTTCGGCCGTCGACAGCAATTGTCCGTAGCGGGAGAAGTCGGCTGCCTGCGGCCACCAGCGCAGCGGCTTGGCGGCAAGATCGGCGGCCGGTGAGATGCTCATGATGAACAGCCAGGCGATGGGCGCCAGGATGATCGCGGCGAGCAGCAGCGCGCAGGCATAAATGAAGACGGTGAACGCGGGGCTCCTGCGTTCCATCAGGCGGCGCTCCCGGCGGTCTTTCGCACCAGTGCCGCATAGGCGACGGCGAGCAGCGTGACGAGCAAGGTGACGATCAGCGCCAGCGACGCGCCCGAGCCGGCGCGCTGGAAGGAGAAGGCTTCCTGGTAGACGAGGATCGAGAGCGTTCGCGTGGTGTTTGCAGGCCCGCCGCGGGTCATCACCCAGATGATGTCGAAAACCTTGAAGGCCTCGATGGTGCGCAGCACCAGCGCCACCATCAGCGGCCCGGCGAGATAGGGCAGGATGACGAAGCGGAAGCGGTTGAAAGGTCGCGCGCCATCGACGAGCGAGGCGGCGGTGATGTCGCGCGGCACGGCTTGGAGAGCGGCGAGCGCGATCAGCGCCACCAGCGGAAAATTCTTCCAGCAATCGGCGACGATCAGGGCCGCCAGCGCCGTTCCCGGCTCGCCGAGCCAGGATCGGTAGGCGTCGATGAGATGCAGTTGCGTCAGCGCGGCATTGAGCGCGCCATATTCGGGATTGTAGATCAGCCGCCACAGCGTGGCGTTGACCACGGTCGGCAATGCCCAGGGCAGGATCATCAGGGCGCGCAGGATGGCCCGGCCGCGAAATTCCTGATTGAGCAGAAGGGCGGCGAGGACGCCGATCACCATTTCGGCGGCAACAGAGATGACCGCGAACAATGTCGTGGTCACCAGCGTGCGCGAGAAATTCGAGCTCGACAGCATGTTGTAATAATTGTCGAAGCCGACGAAATCGCCGCCCGTGCCGACCAGCTTGGCGTCGGTGAAGGAAAGGCCGACCGTGTCGACCAGCGGCCAGCCGATGACGGCGACCATGACCACGAGCAAAGGCAGCATCAAGAGCCATGCGCGGGTCGTCATCCAGGTGCTCGACATCGGAGCAGCCTCTCTTCTTTCATCTGTGATCCGGACATAGCACGGGCGGCACTCGCGCATGACCCCGGAAATCGGAGGCCGATTTCCGGAAAGGATCATGCGCAAGATAGAAAGTGCTACAGCGTCTTTTGCGCGTCATAAGGGACGCGACGCTGTAGTGTCGCCCGTATTGAACGACTAGCTTGTCTCAAAGGCCGCTGTTCTGCGCGGCGGTCTTCAGGGCATCTTCCGGCGAAGATGTGCCGAGCAGCGATTCCTGGATGGCCTGCTGCAGCGCGGTCGACAGCTCCTGGTATTTCGGCGTGGTCGGACGCGGATACATGGCTGCCAGACCGAGCTTGGCGGCGGCGATCAGCTCCTCCTGGCCCTTGGTGACGGCCGGGTCGTCATAGGACGAGGCCCAGATCGGCAAAGAGAGCTTGGCGTATTGGTTCTGCGTGGCTTGCGAGGTCATGAAGGTGATGTACTTCCAGGCCTCGTCCGGGTGCTTGGAGACCGCGGTGACGCCGAGGCCCATCGAGCCGTTGACGGCCGACACTTCGCTTGTGCCGGCAACGCCCGGCGCCGGCACGACGCCGACCTTGCCGGCCACCTTCGAGTCCTTCGGGTCGTTGGCCATGTTGTACATGTAGGTCCAGTTCAGCGCGAAGGCGGCGTCGCCGTTTTCGAAGACCTTGCGAACGTCCTCTTCCAGGAATTCCTTGGAATTGGGATTGGTGAGACCCGACTTGTAGCTGTCGACCATGTATTTCAGCGCCAGCAGGCCGCCGCCATTCTGGAAGTCGGGCTTGCCGTCCTTGAGGAAGTCGCCGCCATAGGCGCTGACCAGCGTGGTGTAGTCGCAGATCGCGGCCTCGGCCTGCGACCAGCTCCACGCGATCGGCGTCTTCAGCAGGCCCTTGTCCTGGATCATCTTGGCCTGTGCGCCGAGTTCTTCCCAGGTCTTCGGCGGGGTCTTGATGCCGGCCTTTTCAAGGATGTCCTTGTTGTAGAACAGGTATTTGGTGTCGAGGATCCAGGGCATGCCATAGGACTTGCCGTCATACTGGACGGTGGTCCAGGCGCCCGGCAGCACGCCCTTCTTCATGTCGTCGGTGATCTTCGAAGACACATCGACCAGCACCTTGTTGGTGGCGTATTCGGCCGGCCAGATGACGTCGAACAGGACGACGTCATAACCGCCGCCCGACCCTTGAGCGAGCACGGTCTTGTCGTGCAGGCCCTCATAGGGGACGAATTCGAGATTGACCTTGACGTCCGGATTGGCCTTGGTGAAGGCATCCGTCATGGCGCGCACGTCGGCCTCGCTGTAGGCGGCCTGCGCCATGAACAGCGCGTTGAGCGTCGTTTCGGCGAAAGCGTGGGGGACGAACAGTCCTCCGGCAAAGACGGCGCCGACCAGTGTCTTGGTGATTGTCTTAAGCATTTTCTTCTCCCATTCCGGCGTTGACGGGTCGGCGGTGCCTGCGCTTGGCATCGTCTTCCCGGATCCATGTCGCGCGACCTGATCATCACCGGCTGCCCGTGGCGACAGGCTGGGAGCCTGACCATCTTGTTTTGCGGCGCCCGGCTTACATTAAGTCAACTCGCTTGACTTAATTAGTCGATCAATATTCTAATGGAGTCAAGAGGGGAAAACGCCGATGGACGACATCAGCCCGATCCGCGCCAAAAGCGGCACCAACCAGGAGGGCACCAGCGCGCATAATCGCCGCGTCATGATCGAGGCGCTGCGTCTCAATGGCGCGCTGTCGCGGGCCGATCTGGCGCGGGCGACGCAGCTCACCAAGCAGGCGGTATCCAACATCGTCGAGGACCTGGAAAGCGATGGACTGGTCGTGGCGCTCGATGCGGTGCGCAAGGGCAGGGGCCAGCCGTCGACCCCCTACAGGCTGGTGCCTGAAGGCGCTTTCGCCATCGGCCTGCAGATCGACCGTCACCTGACGCGGGCGGTCGCGGTCGACCTGATGGGCAGCGTGCTGGCGCGCGCCGAGGCGAACCTGCCTTTCGACGAGCCGTCAAAGGGCGTCGAGGTCATCCTGGGCCTGATCGATGGCGTCCGGCGTGAGCTGGCCGGCATCTCCTCGCAGTCGGAGAAACGCCTGGTCGGTCTCGGCGTCGCCATGCCCGGCCCGTTCGGCCTGAAGAATTCGGATGACAAATGGATGATGCCGGCCTGGCAGAAGTTTCCGCTGCTGGACACGCTGGCCAAGGGCACGGGACTGAATGTCGGCCTGCAGAACGACGCCGCGGCCTGCGCGACGGCGGAGCGCATCGTGGGTGCCGCGCATGGCGTCGACCACGCGGTGTGCCTTTATGTCGGCTATGGGATCGGCGCCGGACTGATCCTCAACGGCGAGCTGTACAGCGGCGGCCATGGCAACGCCGGCGAAATCGGCATGGCCCTGCTGTCGCCGGCCGGTCCGGGCTCGACACCGCTCGAACATCGCGCGTCGCTGGCCTCGCTTTACCAGCATCTCGGTCTCGATCCCGCCGACGAGGACCTCTACGGAAAGATCGGCGCGCTGGCCGCGTCGGGTGACGTGAAGATCATGCGCTGGATCGACGGGGCGGCGCACGACCTGCGCTGGAGCGTGCATCTGATCGAAACCATCTTCGATCCGCAGACAGTGATCCTGACCAGCGGCGCGCCGGAAGCGCTGGCGCGCCGGCTTGTCGAGGCGATGCATCCGCTGCTGCCGTCGATCGCCGACCGGCCAAGCCGGACCTTGCCGCGGCTGCAGCTCGGCACCACCGACCCCTGGTCGATCGCGCTGGGCGCGGCGGCGGCGCCGATCAGCCGTGCCTTCGATCCGCTGTTCTCGGCGATCCTGAAGACACGCTCCGGGCCCGCTTGAAAGGGACCGTGCGTCGAAGGCAGAGCCTCGCCCCACGTCACACAGGGTTCATCGTCCGGACATAGCGTCTTTTCCAGTTCTTTGCTGCAATGCAATAGGAGTGGGACATGGTGGACATAGTTTCTAGTGAGGCGGGCATTCCGAGACCAGATCATCCGCTGGATAGTTCTGGCGGCGCGAAGTGGTTCCTGCCGGCCTTCGGGGTGCTGGTGCTGGTCGGCGTGGTCTATGTTGGCAACGCGCTGAGCCAGGACCTGGCGGTGGCCAAGACGGTGCCGTGGATCCTGCTCGGCATCGCCTTGCTGATCGCGCTCGGCTTCGAATTCGTCAACGGTTTCCATGACACCGCCAATGCGGTTGCGACCGTCATCTACACGCGCTCGCTGCCGGCGGAATTCGCCGTCATCTGGTCCGGCGCCTTCAATTTTCTCGGCGTTCTCACCTCCAGCGGCGCGGTTGCCTTCGGCATCCTGTCGCTGCTGCCGGTCGAGCTGATCCTGCAGGTCGGCTCCTCCTCCGGCTTCGCCATGGTGTTCGCATTGCTGGTGGCCGCGATCCTGTGGAACCTCGGCACCTGGTTCCTCGGCCTGCCGGCGTCCAGCTCGCACACGATGGTCGGCTCGATCATCGGCGTCGGCCTCGCCAACCAGTTCATGGCACCCGCCGGCAGCGCCACCAGCGGCGTCGACTGGTCGCAGGCAACCAATGTTGGCGTGACCTTGCTGGTATCGCCGATCATCGGCTTCTTCGCCGCCGCCATCCTGCTCTATGCGATGAAGCTTCTCGTCCGCAATCCGGCGCTCTATGAGGCGCCGAAGGGCAATGCCCCGCCGCCCTGGTGGATCCGGGCGCTGCTGATCTTCACCTGCACCGGCGTCAGCTTCGCGCATGGCTCCAATGACGGCCAGAAGGGCATGGGCCTGATCATGCTGATCCTGATCGGCGTCGTGCCGACGGCCTATGCGCTGAACCGTACGCCTGACATCAACTATCTCGAAGCCTACAAGTCGGCTTCGGCTAGCGTGGAGACCGCGCTGGGCAAATATGTGAAGCCCGGTGTCACCGTCGCCGATGCGAAGGACGCCAAGGCAGCGGTGCAGGATGCCGTGCGCACCCGGACCTGGAGCGACAAGACGACGGTTGCGTTGCAGACCTACATCCACAGCACGACGGCCGAGCTGCAGCCTTACGCTTCGGTCGACAATGTGCCGACCGATCTGGTCAGCAACGCCCGCAACGACATCTATCTGATCGGCGAGGCGCTGAAACTGATCGACAAGAAGCAGTTGCTGCCGATGGAGGCCGCCGATCTCAAGGCGGTCACCGACTATCACAAGGCCGTCGACAACGCGACGAAGTTCATCCCGATCTGGGTGAAGGTCGCGGTCGCCTTGGCGCTCGGCCTGGGCACGATGGTCGGCTGGAAACGCATTGTCGTCACGGTCGGCGAGAAGATCGGCAAGAGCCACCTGACCTATGGCCAGGGCGCTGCCGCGGAACTCGTCGCCATGGTCACCATCGGCATGGCCGACCGTCTGGGTCTGCCGGTGTCGACGACCCATGTGCTGTCATCCGGCGTCGCCGGCACGATGGCGGCGAACGGCTCGGGCCTGCAATGGTCGACGGTGCGCAATCTGCTGCTCGCCTGGGTGCTGACCCTGCCGTGCTCGATCGCGCTCGCCTTCGCGCTGTTCATCGTCTTCCGTCAGGTGTTCTGAGCGCCAGACCCAAAGAACGGCGCCACCTGCGGCGCCGTTTCTCTTTGTCGGCCCATCCTGCGAAGAGTCAGAGCGTGCGCCTTCCCAAGCGAACGCGCCGCTTCGAACGGTTCAGCTTTCGATGGAATCGTTGGCCGGCTCCAGCCTCACTCCTGCCGCCGCGCAACTTCCGCCCGGCTACGGCGGCGCAGCTGGCGCAGCGACAACACATGCAGCAGGATTGAACTCGGCACCACGAAAGCAGGGGTTAGCACACCCGGATAATCGCCAGCGCCGATGCTCAGCACATCCGGAACGATCAACTGCCACGGGCCGGGCGAGGTGATTATGCCCATGGTGATCGCGACAGCGAAATCGGCAAGGCCAAGGACGTTCCAGAGAGTTGCCGCCCTCCCGCCTCCGGCTGTGCCGGTCGCCACCGCGATCGCCGCCGGCAACGCGAGCAGTCCTGTCAGCATGTCTCCGATGCCTGCTGGCACTGCGAACACGCCGGGCAGCGCACCATGCAGCCACGCCGCGAGAGCCCAACTGCCGAATACGCGGTAGAGCTGAACCGCGACGAGCCAGCTCGCTGGCATCGCATCGAGCACCTGCCCGATCCGCCCAGAGAACAGCAACAGCGGCGCGCCGATGACCACCGGCAGGAAGATGGCCGATGGCAACGCCGGCAAAGCCGTGGCGTCCTGGTGGAAGACGCCATTGATCGCGGCGCTCCAAGCGACGGCGAACCACAGCGTGTCTGCGATCATGATCGCCAACCAGGTCGCGCGACGTTGACCGGGCGTCAGGCTCGTATGTTCGAGGCCGAGCCACAATCCCAGAGCGACGAGCCCGTGAGCCGCGAGCTGGTGGAACGTGGTCGGAACGCCGCTGTCCGGGATCGCCGGCCAACGATAGATCAAGAGTAGCCACAGCGCCGTGAGCGGCACAAACCACAGCAGGCCGCGCCAGGCGTCACGCGATGGAACGACAGCAGGGGAAACGGCTTCGGCGGCCATCGGCGGTACTCCATTGAGCCCAGCGCATTCTGCTGGCGCCCAGATGTAAGCCCGCTCTCCGCGAGCGGCTATCCGCGATAATGTTGATGGCCTATGAAGCAGAGCTTCACAGTTTACGGGCTTCCAGCCGAGCGACCGCTATGCATTTTCCCGAGATTGCTCAGCTTGTGGCGGGTGCAAGCATCAAGTCGGATCTTCGCGATGCAGGTCGTGGATGGTGACGCCATCGGCATTGGTCGGCAGCATCAGCCATTTCTTGTGACGCAGCGTGCGCTCGGTGTCCTCGAGGCCCATCTCCCAATGCTCGCGCATCGAGGTGCCTGAAAACTCGTAGTCCTTGGCGTGACCCTCGTAGCCCTTGTGCTGATAGATCAGGTGGACGATGTTGACGACGCCGGCGTTGGAATAGTCGGCGATCAGCTCCTTCTCGCCTTCCTTGAGCTGCTCCGGCGGCACGCGCTTCAGCGCATCGAGCAGCTTCATCTTCAGCGCATGGATGCGCTCGAAATTGTCGGTGTTCTGCCGCGTGCGGCTCGAATACATGATGTCCTTGTGGCGCGACAGCACGTCGGCCATGCCGCGCGGCAGCACGCCGCGAGCGCTGAACAGATCGACCTGGAACACCAGCGAGGAACGGTCCTCTTCCTGGTCGAGCAGATATTGCAGCGGCGTGTTGGAGACGATGCCGCCATCCCAGTAATATTCGCCCTCGATGCGGATCGAGGGGAAGGCCGGTGGCAGCGCGCCGCTGGCCATGATGTGCTCCGGCGCGATCCGCACCTTCTCGGTGTCGAAATAGACGAAGTTACCGGTCCTGACATTGACCGCGCCGACACTCAGCCGCTTCTTGCCGTCGTTCAGCACATCGAAATCGATCAGGCTCTCCAGCGTGTCCTTCAACTCGGCGGTGTCGTAGAAGCTGGTGGCGCCTTCTGCCCCCGACAGCTGGAACCAGGGATTGGGATTGCGCGGCTTGAAGAAACCGGGCTGGCCCATCGTCATCGTCATCAACGACGAGGTTTGGTTGCGGATGTCGCGGTAGATGTCGCCTTCGGGCGTGTAGGACCAGATCTTGCGGCCGGAAATCGTCTGCCAGAACTGTTCCAGCCGCTGCAACCGGCGGCTCGGTTCATTGCCGGCGATGATCGCGGCGTTGATGGCGCCGATCGAGACGCCGGATAGCCAGCTCGGTTCGCAGCCGGCATCGGCCAGCGCCTGATAGACCCCTGCCTGATAGGCGCCGAGCCCACCGCCGCCCTGAAAGACCAGCGCGATACGGTCATACTGCGCCGTAATTTCCTCGATGGTGGCGGCTGCTGCCTTGTTGCGGGTACGCTCAAGCACTGACTTTCTCCAGCTGGGTTGCGCTGGCAGCGGATCGGCTCTGGTCAGCGAGGTAATCATGTACGACTTCGCCCAGGCCGAGCGTGAGGTCCGCCTTGAAGTGAACCGCCGACACGATGTCGAGCACGGGCAGCTTCGCCACGTCGGCCATGACATGGGGCCGCAGATCGAGCGCGGCCGGCGCGGTCCAGGCTTCCTTCAGCGTGATGTCGGTGAGGTAGTAGCGGACCAGTTCGCAGATGCGCGGCGTGCCGTCGACATGCGGGATGATCTTGATCAGGAAATTGGGGGCGGCGAGCGAAGCGAGCACGGAATCGTGGTCGGCTTCCCGATGCTTGTAGCCCATCGTGCCGGTGGCGCACAGAACGCTGCCATAGTGCAGCGTGCCGACGATCACCTCGCCTTCATGGACGATCTTGGGGTTGGCGAGCTTTTTCGGAAACCCCCACAGCTCACGGCCGCCGGCGATCGGCGCGTCGTCGTCGAGATACATGGAATGGACATAGCCGCCGTGCTGGCCCTTATGGCGTACGGGAATGACCTGACCGGTCTCGGTGTAGTCGCCGAAGCCGGTCGAGTCCGGCATGCGGATGAATTCGTATTTGACCAGCGGCTCATCGATCTCCAATGGCGCCGGCACGACGGCCTCGAGCGCCTCGCGTGTCGTGCGGTAGGTGATGATGATGTATTCGCGGTCGAAGAAACGATAAGGGCCGGGCGGGAAGGAGGGATTGGTGAGCGGCATCGCATAGGCGCGCTTCACGACATCGGCGATTTCCATCCAGGTGCCCCCAACGTTCGAAAATGACCCCGCGCGAATGCGCTGGGAAATATGTTGCATGGCAGCATGACAATGCCGTGTCATCGCCAAGACGCCCTTTCACGAAGCCGGCAAAGGCGGTCGCGGGGCTGTAATCGAGCCGACACATGGCCGTGGCATTGTCTTGTTGCGCCGCACAAACTATCTGCCTCAACACCACTCCCTCCCACCTCTTGCGAGATCTCCCCATGGGTTCCCTGTCTTCGAAGAATGCGCTTGTCACCGGCTCGACCAGCGGCATCGGCCTCGCGATCGCCCGCGCCTTTGCCGCCGAGGGTGCCGACGTCACCATCAATGGCCTTGGCGACGCCGCTGCCATCGAGCAGGAGCGAGTCGGCATCGAGAAGGATTTCGGCGTCAGGTGCCGCTATTCCGACGCCAACATGATGGATGGCGCCGCGGTCACCGCCATGATCCACGACGCGGAAGAGGCGTTCGGCAGCCTCGACATCCTGGTCAACAATGCCGGCATCCAGCATGTGGCGCCGATCGAGGAGTTCCCCGACGACAAGTGGGAAGCCATCATCCGCATCAACCTACTTGCCGCCTTCTACGCCATCAAGGCGGTGGTGCCGGGTATGAAAAGCCGCAAATGGGGCCGCATCATCAACACGGCCTCGGCGCACGCACTGGTCGCTTCGCCGTTCAAGTCGGCCTATGTTTCGGCCAAGCATGGCATATCGGGCCTGACCAAGACGGTGGCCCTGGAAGTCGCCCAGAACGGCATCACCGTGAACGCGATCGCGCCCGGCTATGTCTGGACGCCGCTGGTCGAGAAGCAGATCCCCGACACGATGAAGGCGCGCGGCATGACCGAGGAGCAGGTCAAGCACGACGTGCTGCTGGCCGCGCAACCGACCAAGGAATTCGTCACCGTGGAAGAGCTTGCGGCACTGGCATTGTTCCTGTGTTCGGATGCGGCCAAGCAGATCACCGGCACGACCTTGCCGATGGACGGTGGCTGGACGGCGCAGTAGAGCTGGTCGAAACATACCGGCTTCAGGCCGACGCCAGGCGGCGGCAGGAAGGCAGTGCGCGGGCCCATGAAAATCATCCAGCTCTCCGATCCGCATCTGATGGCGCCGGGTGGCCGTCTTCATGGCTCCGATCCGCTCGCCCGGCTGGAGGCTTGCCTGGCCGATATCGGCAGGAACCATGCCGATGCCGATCTGGTGGTGGTATCAGGCGACCTGACCAATGATGGCGAGCGCGCCGCCTATGCGGCATTGAGGCAGACGCTGGCGGGGTTCGTGCCGCCTTGCCGGTTGATGCTCGGCAACCACGACGACAGGGCGCTTTTTCTCGAGATGTTCCCGGAAGCGCCGGCCGGGCGCGGGTTCGTCCAGAGCGTCTTCGATGGCAGCGATGGCCGCCTGATCCTGCTCGACACGCTGGACGCCGGACATGTCGAGGGCAGGCTGTGCGCGGCCCGTCTCGACTGGCTCGACGAGAAGCTGCAGGAAGCGCGCGACCGGCCGGCTTTCCTCTTCATGCACCACCCGCCGTTCCGGATCCACATGCCGGTGCTTGACGAGGTCAGGCTCGCCGACGCCGATGCCTTGCATGACATTCTCCGGCGCCACAGCAATGTCGGCCACATCTTCGCCGGCCATGTTCACAGGCTGATCGCCGGCAGTTGGCGCGGCATACCGGTCAGCACGCTGCGCAGCACCAACCACCAGAGCGCACTGGATTTTTCGGACAGCTGGCGGCTGGGCCATGAGCCGCCAGCCTATGCCGTCATCTTCATCGACGCGGATGGGGTGGTGGTGCATTTCCACGATTTTGGGGCCGGCCAGCTCGAGCCGGTCAAGGGTCCTTGACGAGGCGGCTTTCGCCGCCGCCGAGGTGGGTCGCCCACACATGGTCCGAGATCAGCCGCCGGTACTCCCGGGTCATGACCAGTTTTCTGTGCGAGGCGCCGCCGATGTGAAAAAAAGCGCCGCCCAGCATGCGATGGTCCGCCTCTATCCCACCAAAGTCGAGATCGGCTGCCGTCTTCTGCGCATCCGAAACGTCGTTCTCAGCAAGCCCGCGATACAGCAGCGTCCAGTTTCCGCCGCCGGTGTCCATTCCGCTGACAAAACGCGGTGTGAAGTCCAGGTCCAGTCCTTGCACGGCGCTGAAGCGGAAGAAGCAGAACCCAGCCCACATGAACCAGGCTTCAGGGTCCGCTTGCGCTGGGCGCTTTGAGCCGTAGACGACTTTTCCCTCCATCATTGCGGGAATGTCCACGCGGGCGATCGGAAAGCAGTCGTGATCCAGAAATCCGAAAACCTCCGGCCGCAATGGCCGAACGACGTTGTGGAAGATCCAGTTCATGGAAATCCCGTGCGACCGGTTGGGATGGCCTTCCCGATTCCGAGGCAAACCGAAATAAGTGACTTTTCGCTCCCTGCAGATGTCCGCAATACGCACCCTGGCTGATCGATCGGATGAATTGTCAACGACGACCAGCGTCATTCCCGAGGAATACAAATGCCAGGCGCGGGTGAGCGCATCGATGACCCAGGGCGTATTGAAGGCAATGACAAAGCAGAAGCGCTGGGAGCCGGTTTGCCGCAACTCCTCGGCGAATTTCAGGCCTTCGGGAATGCCGCGCGCGCGAAAATCACGCTCAATCAATGCGTTGCGAAAAGCCTTGACCTTTCTGACAGGCCAGTTGTGGTTCAGCAGATCAACAAGGCCCTTGGCCGGCTTCCAACTCATGCAAACTTCGCCATTGCTCCAAAATCGGATGCCTGCTCATAAGACGAAGCCCATCTTCCCACAACCCTGGTCTTGAACCGCGAGAATTCGCGACCACCGGCTGGTCCGTACACGCATGCTGTATTTCAACCTGATCTGGTCGCGGGCGCTATCAATCGCGACATCGTAGCGCTAAAACGCCATCCGGGTTCTGCACGGGGTTGATATGTTTGTTGCGATCTTTCGCCCATTGCGCGCCATTCCCTTCATTGCTGCAAGTATTGCGCCGTAAAGCAGATAGCCCAGGACCTGGTGGCGCATTGCCGAGTATGACAGGGCCATCGGCGTCAGGAATCGCTTGGCGGTTCCCTCCACCACCCCGCGGCGCGCCGCGATGCGCCTGGCGAGCGCCTCATGCGACTGCGTGTAGGCCTCTGGATCGCCCGTCGTGCCGGACGCGTATTTGTCTTTCAGACGCCTGCTGAAGCGATTGGCGAACAAGGCCGAGCCGGTGATGCCGTGGATCATCGCGATCGGCTCCTGGCCAACGCTGCCGGACACCGGCACGATCAGTTCGCGGGCCGGATGCTCCGGTACCAGCGACGCGATCAAGCGGCCGAATTCGCGCGGTGTCTGGGCTTCGAGCAGGACCGAGGTCTGCAATTTGACGCCGAACCGCTTCTGCACGGCAAGCGCCAAAGTCTCCGCCATCAGCGAATCGCCGCCGAGATCGAAGAAATTGTCGTCGAAGCCGACTGCCGGTACGCCCAACTCCGTGGCGAAGATGCCGGCAATCGCATGGGCCGGGCCATCGCCTGGCACTGCCACAGGTCCAACCCGTTGTTGCACGTTCATCGGAAGCCCCTAACCGATGCATGTTCACTGCCAACGCTTTTACGCAGGGTAACGGCTCCTAACAAGTATCCTGTGCGCCATGGGACGGGACGCACGCGCGCCGCCATTGCGTGCAGTCTCGTCACGGCAATGTGGAATTACGCGGTTTGCCGGCTCTCCACCGGCTTTTTCTGCTGTGCTGGACGCATTGTGAAAGTGCTGCAAAAACACGCAGATTTTGGACATTAGTCTTGACAGAAATACAGATGTTCAATACCCGTCAGGCAATTGAACAAGCCTGCATTATGGGAGGAATGAGCGGTATGGCTTCCAATGTTTCGTTGACGGGCCTTGCTCGCGATCTCGAGGAACGCGGCAAATCGGGCAAGCCGATCCGCATCGGCCTGATCGGGTCGGGCGAGATGGGAACCGACATCGTCACCCGTGTCGCCCACATGTCGGGCATCGAGATCGGCGCGATCTCCGAGCTGAACCTGCCTGCCGCCAGCAAGGCGGTGGACATTGCCTTCCAGGAAACCGGCCATGCGCGCGAAGTGTCGAACGCTTCGGCGATGACGGCTGCCATGGAAGCCGGCAAGGTGGCGGTCACCAATGACGCCAGCCTGGTCATCAACAATGATCTTATCGACGTCGTCATCGATGCCACCGGCGTTCCCGCCGTCGGCGCCGAGATCGGTTTGCGCGCCATGGAGCATGGCAAGCATCTGGTGATGATGAATGTCGAGGCCGACGTCACCATCGGCGCCTATCTGAAGAGCGAAGCCGACCGGCTCGGCGTCACCTATTCGCTGGGCGCCGGCGACGAGCCGTCCTCCTGCATGGAGCTGATCGAATTCGTCTCGGCGATGGGCCATCCGATCGTCGCCGCCGGCAAGGGCAAGAACAATCCGCTCAACATCGACGCCACGCCGCCCGCCTATGAGGAAGAGGCCAGGCGCCGGCACATGAACGTGCGCATGCTGGTCGAGTTCGTCGACGGCTCGAAGACCATGGTCGAGATGGCGGCGATCGCCAATGCCACCGGACTGGTGCCGGACAAGGCTGGCATGCATGGCCCTGCGGCGACGCTTGGCGAGTTGAACAAGGTCCTGGTGCCGCAGAAGGATGGCGGCGTCCTGTCCAGGGTCGGCGTCGTCGACTATTCGATCGGCAAGGGCGTCGCGCCGGGCGTCTTCGTCGTCGCCGACATGTCCCACCCGCGCATCTCGGAGCGCATGGAAGACCTGAAGATGGGCAAGGGCCCGTACTTCACCTTCCACCGCCCCTATCACCTGACCTCGCTCGAAGTGCCTCTGACCTGCGCCCGCGTCGTGCTCTACGGGAAGGCCGACATGGTGCCGCTGGACAAGCCGGTGGCCGAAGTGGCTGCGGTTGCCAAGAAGGACATGCAGCCAGGCGAGAAGCTCGATGCGATCGGCGAATATTGCTATCGCGCCTGGATCATGACAGCGCCGGAAGCGCATGCCGTCAGGGCCATTCCCTGCGGCCTGCTGCAGGGCGGTTCGGTGACGGCGCCGATCAAGAAGGGTGAGTTGATCACCTACGCCAATGCCACCCCGGCTCCGGGCTCCAAGATCGCCGAACTGCGCGCCCGCCAGGACAAGCTCGTCTACGGAACCGTGGAGGCGTGATCATGGCCGGAGCCAGCAAAGCCGTCGCGGACAGCCGCGCCAACCTGCCTTTCGTCTATCGCCAGTACAGCGCCGAGCAGTTGAAGCAGGTGCTCTACAAGATGTACCTCATCCGCCGCTTTGAAGAGGGCGCGGAGGAAAGCTACACGCGCGGCCTCATCCACGGCACCATGCATCTATCGATCGGCCAGGAGGCCAGCGCCATGGGCATCTGCATGCCGCTTGGCGAGGATGACCAGATCACCTCGACGCATCGAGGCCATGGCCATTGCATCGCCAAGGGCGCGGAAGTGAAGCGCATGTTCGCCGAGTTCTTCGGCAAGACCACGGGCTACTGCAAGGGCCGCGGCGGTTCGATGCACATCGCCGATGTCGCCAAGGGCAATCTCGGCGCCAACGGCATTGTCGGCGGCGGCATTCCGATCGCGGTTGGCGCCGCGCTGTCCTCCAAGATGATGAAGACCGGCAAGGTGGTCGTCTCCTTCTTCGGCGACGGCGCCAACAATGAGGGCGCCTTCCACGAGGCGCTCAACATGGCGGCGATCTGGAAGCTGCCTGTCATTTTCGTCTGCGAGAACAATGGCTACGGCATGTCGACATCGACGGCCCGGTCGACCGCGGTCAAGAACATCGCCGACCGTGCCGCCGCCTATTCGATGCCTGGCGTCATCGTCAACGGCAACATCTTCTCCGAGGTCGCCGAGGCTTCGTACAAGGCGGTCGAGCGGGCACGCGCGGGCGAGGGGCCGACGCTGATCGAGTCCAAGACCTACCGCCATCGCGGTCACTCCAAGAGCGACCGCAACCGCTACCGCACCAAGGAAGAGATCGAGGACTGGATGTCGAACCGCGACCCGATCACGCTGTTCGAGAACGAGTTGCGGGAATTCGGTTTCATCGACGACAAGGGCATCGAAGCCATCCGCGACGCGGTGGCGCAAGAGATCGCCAACGGCATCGAGTTCGCCAAGGCGAGCCCCTCGCCCGACGTCAGCGAGACCGGAAATTACGTGTATACGGAGCAGGCGTGATGGACGCGATGGTGCGTGAACTGAGCTACGCCCAGGCGATCCAGGAAGCTATGGCGATCGCCATGGACATGGACGAGCGCGTCTTCCTGATGGGCGAGGATATCGGCGTCTATGGCGGCGCCTTCCAGGTCACTGGCGACCTGGTCGATCGTTACGGCGCGGACCGGGTGCTGGACACGCCAATCTCGGAACTGGGTGGTGCTGGCGTCGCAGTCGGCGCTGCCGTCACCGGCATGCGGCCGATCTTCGAATTCCAGTTTTCGGATTTCGCCACGCTCGCCATGGAGCAGATCGTCAACCAGGCCGCCAAGATGCGCTTCATGCTGGGCGGCGAGGTTTCAGTGCCTGTCGTCATGCGCTTCCCTGCCGGCTCCGGCACGGGGGCCGCCGCGCAGCACAGCCAGAGCCTGGAAGCCTGGCTCGGCCATGTGCCGGGACTGAAGGTCATCCAGCCGGCGACACCCTATGATGCCAAGGGCATGCTTCTGGCTGCTGTCGCCGATCCCGATCCGGTCATGATCTTCGAGCACAAGCTGCTCTACAAGATGAAGGGGCTGGTGCCGGAAGGCTATTACACCGTGCCGATCGGCAAGGCCGACATCCGCCGCGAGGGCCGCGACCTCACCATCGTCGCCACCTCGATCATGGTGCAGAAGGCGCTTGACGCCGCCGCCACGCTGGAGGCCGAAGGCATCGACGTCGAAGTCGTCGACCTCCGGACCATCCGGCCGATGGACAAGCAGACCGTCATCGACAGCGTCAAGAAGACGTCGCGGCTGATGTGCGTCTACGAAGCCGTCAAGACGCTGGGCATCGGCGCCGAGGTCAGCGCCATGATCGCCGAGAGCGAGGCGTTCGATTATCTCGATGCGCCGATCGTGCGACTGGGCGGCGCGGAAACGCCGATCCCCTACAATCCGGAGCTGGAAAAGGCCACGGTGCCGCAGGTTCCCGACATCATCATCGCCGCGCGCGACCTCGTGAAAGGGGTTCGCTGAGACATGCCGACCGAAGTCATTCTTCCCAAGGTCGACATGGACATGGCGACCGGACAGATTTCGCGCTGGTTCGCCGAGGAAGGCGCTCAGGTCAAGAAGGGCGACGTGCTGTTCGAGATCGAGACCGACAAGGCCGCGATGGAGATCGATGCGCCTGCCAGTGGCGTGCTTCGCGACGTGACCGGCAAGGAAGGCGTCGATATTCCGGTCGGCGCGCCGGTCGCCTGGATCTATGCCGACGGCGAGGCTTATGGGACCAAGCAGGACGCGGCGCCAGTCTCCCCCCTCGCGACGAAGCACGATGTCCTTTCAACTGCCGGGAGCGAGGCGCCCCCCTCCGCCCTGCCGGGCATCTCCCCCACAAGGGGGGAGATCGGCCAATCGCCGTCGGGCGCACGCGCGACACCGTTGGCTCGCCGCTTGGCGCGCGAGGCGGGTCTCATCCTTTCAGCCATATCAGGCACCGGCCCGCATGGCCGTGTGGTCAAGGCGGACATCGATGCGGCGATTGCCAAGGGCGGCGCCAGGGAGGCTCCGGCGGTCGCTCCCGAAGCTCCTGCCGCATCTGCGCCGGCAGTAAAGGCAATGTCGGACGATCAGGTGCTGAAGCTGTTCGAGCAAGGCTCTTATGAACTCGTCCCGCACGACAATATGCGCAAGACCATCGCGCGGCGCCTGGTCGAGGCCAAGACCACCATCCCGCATTTCTACCTGACGCTCGACTGCGAGCTCGACGCGCTGCTTTCGCTGCGCACGC
>NZ_SRUN01000080.1:0-426 GCF_004791595.1 Mesorhizobium sp. M8A.F.Ca.ET.202.01.1.1
GCCCAGCCGGACAAAAATGGCATCGCCGCAACACCCATGTCGATGCCGCCAACAAGATCATCGAGGAGATCAATGACCGCAGCCGAATTGCAGCAGGCGGCGAAAGCGCTGGCCGCGATGTTTTCTTGCTTCCCGCAATCCGCGCTCGCTGACGCCGAGATGGAGCTGCGCGGCTATCTCGCCGCCGTGCAGGATGCCGAACTTCAAGACGTCGAGGCCGCCATCCGGCGCTTCATCCGCGGCGAGGCCAAGGCCGGCAACGCCCAGTTCTGCCCGTCGAGCGCGCAGCTTTCGATCGAGGTGCGGGAGCGGCGGCTGATGCGGGAGCTGACGGCGAAGCGGAGAGGGGATTTACCTGTGAAGCTGGTGAAAACATAGGCGCCAGCCAATCTCGAGATTGTCGGTGCCAGGCACCCCCCCTCTGGC
>NZ_SRUN01000081.1:0-424 GCF_004791595.1 Mesorhizobium sp. M8A.F.Ca.ET.202.01.1.1
ATCTCTATAGCAACGTCAAGGAGAAGCGCGAGGTGTTGCAGATGTGGTCAAATCACATCGAATGGCTGATCAAGCAGGCTGCGGATGACGCTCTGGCGGCGTAGCTGCTGGCATGGGCGGAAGATGCGGCGCAACAATCGTCAGAGGCTCATCGAATTGGAGATCATGCTTGACCAGCAAATGCGCGGCCAATGCTTCGATGGCCGACCAGTGATCGAGTACTAGCCGGGCCGTGCAATCTTCGATCCGCCCCCAATCGGGGCGGCGCGGCATCAGGAACCGCAACTCACCATAGATTCGCTTGGCATCCGCGTAGTCGCTGCTCCCCTCATTCCCATCGGACGCATTCATCGCCATATCGCGCGGGTCCAGATAGCCTTCGAATGCGGATTCTGCAAAAGGACCTGCCAGACACGCAACTATC
>NZ_SRUN01000082.1:0-423 GCF_004791595.1 Mesorhizobium sp. M8A.F.Ca.ET.202.01.1.1
GCCAAGCGGAAAGCTGTCGCTCGCCTGAAGGAAGGCTTCGGGATGAGCGAACGGCGGGCGTGTAAAGCCATCGGCTGTTGCCGCATGACGGTTCGCTACCAGACCAGCAGGCCGGACGACCGGGAGGTTCGCGAGCGGATGAAGGCGATCGCGCAGGAGCGTCGCCGGTTCGGCTACCGGCGTCTTCTCGTGATGCTGAGGCGGGAGGGCCTGGTCGTGAACCACAAGAAGCTGTTCCGGCTCTATCGGGAGGAGAAGCTCGCCGTTCGCCGCCGTGGCGGCCGCAAGCGGGCGATCGGGACCAGGGCGCCGATGCTGGTGCCGCTGAGGCCCGACGAGCGCTGGTCGCTCGACTTCGTATCGGACCAGCTCACCGACGGGCGCCGCTTCCGCATCCTGGCCGTCGTCGACGACTGCACGAGA
>NZ_SRUN01000083.1:0-422 GCF_004791595.1 Mesorhizobium sp. M8A.F.Ca.ET.202.01.1.1
GTCTCTTGCGCGCCTTTCAGAAACTGCGATGTCGGATGAGCGCCCGCCGAGGCTGTCGCCTTTCGCAGTATGGTGGAGGGCTTGGCGATGATGCAACCGCTGTGACGCAGAAATCGGCGCCGGGAATACTACGGAGGCCGAAAATCGCAGCCGGCCTCCGCGCGGGCGGTCGCGCGGCGCCAATCCCATGGCGTTCGATAGCCTCTCGCTGCCTGGCTCAGGCCGCTTGAAGGAGTTTCTCGATCTCGAAGATGGTGTGGTTGGTCAACGTCTTCGGTATCTGCGCCTTCACCTTCTCGCAGACCTCCTTGTGCAGCTTCTGCCGCATCTCGCCGAGCACCTGCGGCGGCGCGATCAGCACGACCTCGTCGAAGTCGCCCCGATGCGCAAGCTTGTAAAGCCGCTCGGCGATATCGTCGGCA
>NZ_SRUN01000084.1:0-421 GCF_004791595.1 Mesorhizobium sp. M8A.F.Ca.ET.202.01.1.1
CAAAAAAGGAGCGTTCTCTATGAATTATTTTAGATATAAGCAATTTAATAAAGATGTAATAACTGTAGCCGTTGGCTATTACTTAAGATACGCGCTTAGTTATCGTGATATATCTGAAATACTAAGAGAACGCGGCGTTAACGTTCATCATTCAACGATCTACCGTTGGGTTCAAGAATATGCTCCTATTTTGTATCAAATTTGGAAGAAAAAGCATAAAAAAGCTTATTACAAATGGCGTATTGATGAGACGTATATCAAAATAAAAGGAAAATGGAGCTATTTATATCGTGCCATTGATACAGAGGGACATACATTAGATATTTGGTTGCGTAAGCAACGAGATAATCATTCAGCATATGCGTTTATCAAACGTCTCATTAAACAATTTGGTAAGCCTCAAAAGGTAGTTACAGATCAG
>NZ_SRUN01000085.1:0-413 GCF_004791595.1 Mesorhizobium sp. M8A.F.Ca.ET.202.01.1.1
GTGGGCGTGCCCGATGGCATCGGCGCGATCACGGTCAGCCCCGGTGGCGCACCGGTCAGCGTGTTCTCCAGCAGCGTCAACGGCGGCAGCCTGGAATACCGGCTGCGCGACCTGCAGGACACACCCAGCCTGCGCGTGAAGCAGGGCGTGGGCAGCAACAGCACGTTGGTCACCACCGTATCCGGGCAGAGCGGCCAGCTCGGCGAGCATGGCCCGAAAGTGCTGGTCGACCTGCAACGCGTGTCCGCCGACAAGTACCAGGGTGAGGGCACGCAGAACTTCCTGCGCGGTGACCTGAAGCTGCAGCAGGATGTGGCGTGGGGCGATTTCACCGTGTTCGTCTCCGACAGCAAGGCCCAGGTCTGGGGCTACAACAACATCTCCTTCGACATGATCCGCAAGCTGGGCTGGAA
>NZ_SRUN01000086.1:0-411 GCF_004791595.1 Mesorhizobium sp. M8A.F.Ca.ET.202.01.1.1
GGGCGTCCCCTCTCCGTCTCGGCTTCGCCGAGCCACCTCTCCTCACTTTCGTGGGGCGAGGAAAAGCCTCAGATCCCCGTGAAAGCATTGTCCACGAACAGATGCGCGCCGTTGACAAAGCTCGATTCGTCGCTGGCCAGGAACAGCGCGGCCTTCGCCACCTCCTCCGGCTCGCCGATGCGGCCCTGCTGCGCGGCCATGGCGGCGTCCGAAACATCGACGCCGAGCTTGCCGAGGTCGGCCAGTTCGCGCAACGCGGGCGGCGTGCGGATGAAGCCAGGGCAGACGGCGTTGCAGCGGATGTTGCGGTCACGGAATTCGACCGCGATGGCGCGGGCGAACATGTGGCAGGCGCCTTTTGTGGTGTCGTAGAGCACCTCGTTCGGCGTCGCCGCCACTGCCGAGATCGAC
>NZ_SRUN01000087.1:0-407 GCF_004791595.1 Mesorhizobium sp. M8A.F.Ca.ET.202.01.1.1
GCGACAAGCTCAGCCACCAGATGCAATCCTGCTCGGGATGATTTGGCCGTGTCAGGCCGGCAAAGGACGACGTCCCTTTGCAGGAGCGGCGCGCCGGTCGGCCGCCCCGGCATCGCGCGGATGCGGCCCGATCGGCATGATCGCCGGAAACGGCGTCGCGCCGAAGGCAAAGGTCCATTTGTAGCCGATGAGCTGGTCTTCCGGCGTGGTGTGCTGGTCGTGATGGGCAAGCAGCCTTGCGCGCTCCGCCAGGTCCTCCGCCTCCCGCCGCACCATCTCCGCCGTTTCCGGCCGCATGCGCCGCGAGAAGCTGATGAAAGTAGCCTGCCGTTCCATATGGCCGATCGCCCAGCCGACAAAATTCTTGTTGGTCGTCTCGAAATGCGGCTTCAGCGGGCCCTCGAAAT
>NZ_SRUN01000088.1:0-406 GCF_004791595.1 Mesorhizobium sp. M8A.F.Ca.ET.202.01.1.1
GAAGACCAGCGAGCCACGCTCCGCGAATTTGCGCGCGTGAACGGCATCGATCTGGCGACAACGCCCCCCAGCACGCTGATCAGCTGGGACGAGATCCGGGCCCTGTCCGGGCACGGGCTGGTGACGATCGGCGCTCACACCGTCAACCATCTCAACCTGAAACGGCTTTCGGAGGCCGACGCGCGGCATGAGATCGGCGATGTCCGGCGCATATTGCTGGAAAAGCTCGGCCAGGAGCCGCGCCATCTTGCCTATCCCTATGGCTATGCCAGCGCCGTCGGCTGCCGCGAAGTGGGCTTTGCCCGCGATGCCGGCTACGTCTCGGCGGTGACGACGCGCCATGGCGTGCTGCGCGCCGAGCATGCCGGCTTCCTGCATGCCTTGCCGCGCATCTCGGTCAATGGCC
>NZ_SRUN01000089.1:0-405 GCF_004791595.1 Mesorhizobium sp. M8A.F.Ca.ET.202.01.1.1
GTAGCCGTCTTCGGAAATGAAGAAGCCCGAGCCTTGGGCAACCGGGCGCGGCTCGCCATTGCCGTAGTTGCGATGACCGAAGGGCCGCATGCCGAACTGCTGGCCACCCTGATCGCCGAAGCCACGGAACTCCTTGAAGAAGCGGCGCAGTTGCGGATTGTCGGGCAGGTTGTCGAAGCCGTCCTGGTCATCGGAGCCGCCGTCGGCCGTCGGCTGGATCTTGGCCTTGACCTTGACGCTGACGACCGCCGGCGAGACGCGCTCGACGACATCGGCGAAGCTCGGGACCTGCGGGGCCTCGACGCGCACGGCATCGGCCAGCACAGGGGCGGTGCCGGTTGCGAGCATGCCCGCGCCGACGGTACCAACGACCGCCAGGGAGGCGACGGCCGCCATCAGGCGCTT